>CAKZJW010000051.1 GCA_937120495.1 uncultured Oligoflexia bacterium | reverse complement strand
AAAAGAAGGTTAATAATATTTATAGTTTTAAAGTATTTCGAATTATTATCTTCAGATGCATTTTTAAAGAAAAAGATAATTAAGAGTCCAGCATAAATAAAAAATTGCTTTTCCATATCTAAGACTTCAAAGATCGCTGAGCGTTTTAGATCATGTTCACGATTTAAAAATGCTCCCAAATAATCCATTAAGTTAGGAAATGAACTTGCTCTAAATGGAATCCATCCAATCATTGCAATGCAGAAGGTTATCGCAATCTGAAAAAACGTTGGAAGCTTTGAGTATCCAAGAGCCTTTCTTCCGTTAAATCTTTCTGCAATTAAAAAAGCTGCGTGATAACATCCCCATATGATAAATGTCCATGCAGCTCCATGCCAAACACCGCAAAGAAACATCACAAGAAATAAATTGATATAGGTTCTTTGAGGACTAAGTCTATTCCCACCTAGAGGAATGTATAGATAATCTTTAAACCATCTCGATAGAGTCATATGCCAGCGATTCCAAAACTCTGTGATTGATTTTGATTTATAAGGCGAATTAAAATTCACTGGGAATTCAAATCCAAACATTCTACCAAGACCTATGGCCATATCGGAATAACCAGAGAAATCAAAATAAATTTGAAGAGTGTAAGCAAGAGCACCAATAAATGCCGTCTGTGTATCTGCACCATTTACTTTAAAGGCAAAGTCAGCAACTTCAGATACATTATTTGCGATAAGTACTTTTTTATTAAACCCTATTACAAATTGTATTAGCCCTTTTTTAAACTTGATATTTTTCCGACTCAGGTTAAAAAGAGATTCATGAACTTCACTATATCTTACAATAGGACCAGCAACGAGTTGTGGGAACATCGAAACATATGTAGCAAAAAGGCTCAAGTCTTTTGAAGGCTTGATCTCTCCTCTATAAACATCAATTGTATAAGACATCGTTTGGAAGGTGAAAAAAGATATACCAACGGGAAGAATAATCTCCATAGCACTAATTGCATCTCCACCAAAGAAAACTAAAATTTGAGACAAGTTCTCTAATCCAAAGTTGAAATATTTAAAGTAGGCCAAAAGACCAAGGTTTAGAAAGATTGAAATAAATAAAAACTTTTTTTTTCTTTTCTCGTCTCCAACAGAATTATAAATTTGATGAGAACAAGTGTAATCAAGTGCGATTGAGAAGATAATTAATAGCAGAAAGTCTAATCTCCAATACCCATAAAAAATTAGACTTGAGAGCAAAAATGGAAGATGTCTAAACCTCTTAGGAGTTATGTAGAAAACAATTAAGCTCAGTGGCAAAAATAAGAATAAAAAAACAAATGATGTAAAAACCACCAAGAACCCCTAAAGAATATCCAATAAGTTCAATTTACTTCACACAGCACTCTTTTTCTATACAAAACACCAAATGACGCAACGAAAAGAGCTCTTACTCTTATACAAACAAAACTTTATTCTGTAGGTTATTTTAATGATTGGCATAAAACAAAGACTCCTCGAGCTTCAAGAAATTCTAAAAGAGAACTCTATCTTTTTTAGCCAAGAAGACGAGCAAGTGATCAAGGGCGATTATATCGATCATCCTTGGTTAAATGAACTTTTAAGCCTATCAACGCAAGACTTCTTTCACTTTGATGGTCAAAGAAATTACAAACTAATCGCTGATCCAGGCTGGCAAAAACTTATTGAAAAGATCGATACTCTTACAAGTTTCACTGCGATAGAGAGAAAAGATGAACTACCAAACCTTCTTGGAAGAAGGAAAAAAAGACACGAATTATCTCAGCTAAGTAATCTCAATGAACTAAAAGATCATAAAATGATCTATGACTTTGGTGGTGGGGTTGGAAATCTCTCCTATTTTTTAGAGAATGACCTAAATTTAACCCCTACAATTATAGAAGCGGATTCTGACCTTATTGCTACAGGTGAGAAAAAAATGCTGAAGCTTAACTCCGATATTAAATTTATTAAGCACAAAATCACCCCTGACTCCAAAATAAATTTAAATGCAAACTCTTGTGCCATTGGTCTTCATACATGTGGAAATTTTGCTCCCGATATGATGAAGCTTTGTATCGAAAATAAACTTGAAAGAGTTATTAATTTTGGTTGTTGTTATTCTAAAATTGAAAGCGATAGATATCACCTATCAAGCTTGTCTGATAAAGGTTTATTTTTAAATCATCGAGCTCTCTCCTATGCAACACTTGGTTTTTCAAAAATGCCAGAAGAGTTTTGGCACTTTAGAAACAAGATCGTTAAATACAAAATGAGTTATTATAATTGGGTTTATAAAAACTATGGAATAATTGAATTTCAATCAATGAGTAATTCGAGAAGAAGCTTATATGACTTAGACTTTGATCAGTTTGTAGAAAAAACAATTACGAAGTATGCAAAAGATTACTCCATTACATCGGAAGAAGAACTAAATACCTTCTTAGAATCAAAAGAAAATTTAAAACTCGTTAATTATCTTCAAGCCTATTATGCAATTGCTAGATATTTTGG
>CAKZJW010000050.1 GCA_937120495.1 uncultured Oligoflexia bacterium | reverse complement strand
GTACACTCTTCTGCACAATTTCCCATAGGACGATTTGTATAAACATCCGTTAGACCATCAAATTGCATAGCATCTAACATTTTTGTTTCACCAAACTTAAATCCACCTCTTGAGTTTGGTAAAATATGTGGGGCCATAGACATATTCTCCATTCCACCACTTACAACAAGCTTGTTCTCACCTGTCATGATTGTTCTCGCTCCCAAGATAACTGATTGAAGCCCTGAACCACATACCTTGTTTATTGTTGTCGCAGGAGTTGACTCTGGAAGTCCGGCAAACAAAGTTGCCTGTCTAGCTGGTGCTTGTCCTACACCTGCCTGAACAACATTCCCCATAAAAACTTCATCAATATTTTCTTTTGAAACTTTTGTTTTATCAATAGCTCCCTCAATTGCTACTGCTCCAAGCTTAGGAGCTGAAACAGAGGATAAGCTTCCCAGAAATGATCCCTGTGGAGTTCGAGCTCCACCTAAAATATAAACACTCATAATCAATCCTTATTTAAATTTTTTCAGTTAGTTTTTACTCGATAATTTTAAAGTTTTTATTGCAGGTTTTCTATAGGGAATCTCAATATTTTCAACCTATTTTAGGCTTTAGCTTCTTGTTTTACTCAAGCTTTTTTGCTAGTTTCACCAATATTGATTAAAACAAAGGAAATAGTATGGATATTGGTCGTTACCCAGAGAGTCAAATTGCAAATGGATCATCTCTACCAGAAGAATGGATTGAGTCATTTGTTGG
The DNA here is from genome assembly GCA_937120495.1 of uncultured Oligoflexia bacterium. GTDB lineage: Bacteria > Bdellovibrionota > Bacteriovoracia > Bacteriovoracales > Bacteriovoracaceae > CAKZJW01. The sequence goes on along the minus strand of CAKZJW010000050.1, from coordinate 4,629 downwards.
ACTTTTAACGCAGACCTACTTCAAGCAAACAGAAAAGGACCACCGCTTTTTTGATGTTTATGGACAGATCTTTGAAAAAGAACTCGTGGTAATTGCTTCATATATTCATCATGACGATCACCTTGCAGCACCAATATCTGTATTTGTATCTCACGATATCGTTGATGATAAGAAGACAAAGTCTGCCTTGGAAAACTTAGTAAACCTTGTTGGACATATTTATGATGATGTTTTTGCGAATGAAGATTGGAGTGAATTCAATCCAACTTGGACAGAAAATAAATATCAAGAAAATACATTCTTTTATAAAGTAACTAGAGAAAATATTGGGCTTACATTACAGGCTGAAGAAATTTTAAAGAAGGATGGCTTGATCTAAGCCATCCCATATTTTTAGTTATTAGTTTTATTCACTTTCATCAAATCGAGTTTGAGGCACATAGTTTCTAGTCTCAGCACCGATATCATCATCATCTTCATCACTATTTGAATCAAAGTCTTCACCTTCAAAGTCTCCTTCTGTAGCAATATTCAATTCACTAAGAGCTCTAAAGAAATCTTTCTCATCATCTAAATCTGAAGCAATGGCTTCAATATAATTCACTGGGTACTTAGAAATAAGTTCTTCGATAAATTCTTGAAGTTTACCTTCTTTTAGAATTTCTCTTTTTCTTTTTATCTCATACCAATTTGCAATGTAGTGAAGGCGACAATATTGTTGAGTTGACCTGATGTTCTCACAGCTTTTCTCAAAACATTCATCTGATCTATGATCAACAAAAAAGTCTAAAGACGCGATAGCATCAGTGATTTCACTCCACGAGAAGTTTTCACTTAAGTTTTGGATCTCATCTTGAACTTTTGTTTCCACTTCTTTTATTTCTTTAACAGGTGCTTTTTTTGCTTTTGCTTCTACTTTTTTTTCTGCTGCCTTAGCTTCAACTTTCTTAGTCGCTTTTTTTGTAACTTTCTTTTCAGCTTTTTTAACCGCTTTCTTAGCTACTTTTTTTGCAACTTTCTTTTCTGCTTTTTTAACCGTTTTCTTCGCTACTTTTTTTGCAACTTTCTTTTTCGCTACTTTCTTAGCCGCTTTTTTTGCAACTTTCTTTTTCGCTACTTTCTTAGCCACTTTCTTAGCAACTTTCTTTTTCGCTACTTTCTTAGCCGCTTTTTTTGCAACTTTCTTTTTCGCTACTTTTTTCTTAGTTACTTTCTTAGCTGCTTTTTTTACAACTTTTTTCTTCGCAGTTTTTTTCGCTGCTTTCTTTTTGGCCTTTGCCATATTTAATATCCCCTTGAGAATTCCCATAGACTCAATAAATTAGCACTTTTAGAGTACCTTTGCCAAGATTATTGCACTTGTTTAAATTCGCTCGCTGCAATTACTATTCTTTGAATCTCAGATGTTCCTTCATAAATTTCAGTTATCTTTGCATCTCTAAAATAACGCTCTACAGGATATTCTTTTGTATAACCGTTACCACCAAGTACTTGAATAGCTTCTGTTGTAATCTGCATTGCAGACTCTGAAGCAAAAAGCTTAGCTTGGGCAGCTTCTTTAGAGTAAGACATCTTTTTATCTTTTAAACTACTTGCGTTATAAATTAGAAGTTTTGAAGCTTCAATCTTTGTACTCATATCTGCAATTTTAAACTGGATTGCTTGAAGTCTAGATATTGGTCCACCAAATTGAACTCGCTCTGTAGCGTACTTTCTAGAGTATTCAAAAGCACCTCTTGCAATCCCAAGAGCTTGAGCCGCAATACCAATTCTTCCACCATCTAAAGTTGCAAGAGCAACATTAAAACCTTTCTCGAAAGTTCCAAGAACATTCTCTTTTGGTACTTTAACTTTATCAAAGTGAATTTGAGCTGTAGACGAACCTTTAATTCCAAGTTTATCTTCTAATTTTTGAACATTAAATCCTTCCCACTCAGTCTCAACGATAAATGCTGTAATACCTTTGTGGTTAGTAGACTTAGATGTTTTTGCAAAAACAACAGAGATTCCGGCCTCTTTTCCGTTTGTAATAAAATTTTTAGTTCCATTAAGTTCAAAGTGGTCACCTTTATCTACAGCTGTAGTTGATAAAGTTCCAGGGTCTGAACCTGCGTTTGGCTCTGATAGACAAAAGCATCCGATTTTCTCACCAGAAGCAAGGCTTGGTAGATATTTTTTCTTCTGCTCTTCAGTTCCAAAGTTTAAAATAGGCCAAACACATAAAGAAGTATGAGCTGAGATTAAAACTCCAGTCGAAGCACAGTTTCTTGATACTTCTTCAACAATAAGCGCATAAGACATATAATCCATGCCTGCTCCGCCATATTCTTCAGGAACATAGGATCCTAAAAATCCATTTTCACCAAGCTTCGCAACAAGCTCAGCCGGTATTTTCCCATTTTCATCTATCTCGTGAGCAAGTGGAGCAACTTCCTTATCAGAAAATTTTGCTAGCATATCTTGAACTTCAATATAACTTTCATCCATTAACATTTAGTAATCCTTTATCATTTTTCTTATTTATTATTTTTATTCGCCTTTAAACTGAGCTTTTCTTTTTTCTAAAAAGGCCAAAGTTCCCTCTTTCATATCATATGAAGAAAAGATTTCTCCAAACATATCTCTTTCAACTTTAAGACCTTCATCCAAATTAATATCAGCGCCTCTGTTGATTACAAACTTTGCAACACCTATAGCGTGAGGTGAATTCTTTGAAGCTTTATTGATAATATTTTTTGCCTCAGCAATAAGCTCTTCTTTACTTGTAAGTGATTTTAGAGAAAGACCAATCTCACAAGCCTCATCAGCCTTAACCATCCTACCGGTATAAATTAATTCTTTAGCCCTATTTCTTCCAACAATTTTTGTAAGACGTTGAGTTCCACCAAAACCAGGAATTAGTCCAAGGCTAACTTCTGGGAGTCCAAAAACGGCATTCTCACTACAAAGAATAAAATCACAAGCCAGTGCAACTTCACACCCACCACCAAGAGCAAAGCCATTTACAGCTGCAATCACTGGGAAGCGAATTTCCTCAAACATAAAAGTTACTTGTTGCCCTTTGTAGGCAAACTCTGATGCCTCAGTAGAGTCCATCGATGTCATGGCCTTTATGTCTGCTCCAGCGATAAATGCTTTTTCGCCCGCACCAGTAAGAATCAATCCCTTAATAGTCGATTTACAATTAAACTCAAGAAAGTCTCTAAGTTCATCTAACACTTTTTCATTAAGTGCATTTAGTTTATCTTCACGGTTTATTGTAAGGATTCCAATTTCATCTTCAACTTTATAATCTAAAAATTCATACGAATCATTTCTCATAGCTATAAAATCCTCGACCTACTTTTCTACCAAGTCTTCCTGCTTGAACATATTGTTTTAAAAGAGGACACGGTCTATATTTTGTATCACCAAGTCCCTCATGAAGAACTTCCATGATTGCAAGGCATGTATCAAGCCCTATAAAGTCGGCCAAAGTTAAAGGACCCATCGGTTGATTTGTACCAAGTTTCATAGAGGCATCTATATCTTCAACTGAAGCAATTCCCTCATGTAGAACATAAACTGCTTCATTAATCATTGGCATTAAGATTCTATTTACTGCAAACCCTGGCATATCCCTTACACTTACAAATGTTTTTCCCATCTTCTCTGATGCTTCTTTAACAGCTGCAAATGTTTCGTCACTTGTTTCAAGTCCTTTAATACCTTCAACTAATTTCATAACAGGAACAGGATTCATAAAATGCATTCCAGCAACAAGCTGTGGTCTGGAAGTAACCGCTGCAATTTCGGTGATGGAAATTGAAGATGTATTTGTCGCTAAAATAGCCTCAGGCTTTATAGCTTCATCCATAGATTTAAAAATTTTAAATTTGATATCTTTATTTTCAGTCGCAGCTTCAATTGCAAGGTCCACATCTTTTAGACCTTCGATGTCTGTTACTCCTGAGATTCTTGCCAACGTATCGTCTGCTGTTTTTTGATCCCACTTCTCTTTTGAGACACCTCTATCAAGTTGTTTCTTGATAAAGTCTAAGCCAAAGTCCAGTGCTTCTTGATTTACGTCAAACAAATAAACCTCATAACCACTGAATGCAGCAACTTGAGCTATTCCACGCCCCATCTGTCCAGCACCAACAACACCAATTTTTTCAATATTAGCCATTTTTACGCCCCACGTTTGAAATTGAATTTAATTTGAGCATAATATCCTAATATTAGGACAATTGGTCAATCGCAGGGCATTGAAATTTAATCTAAACTCAAAAAATGCTTGCCATAATAGATAGATTGTTTTAAAAAATGCGCTACGCATTTATATAATAAACTTTTTAAGTAATATATCAGGAGATAAACGTGGCAAATCATAAGTCAGCTAAAAAGAGAATTAGACAAAACGAAACAAGAAGACTTAACAATAAGTGGAAGACTTCAAGAGTTAGAACAGAAATGAAAAAGCTAAGAACTTTCATTGCTGAAAGCAATAAAGAAGAAGCTGTTAAGCAATTTCCAATCGTTCAACAATTAATTGCAAAGCTTGCTAAAAGCCCAGCTCTTAACAAAGCAACTGCTGCTAGAAAAACTTCTAGATTAGCTTCTCAAATTGCTAAATTATAATTTAAAATA
>CAKZJW010000049.1 GCA_937120495.1 uncultured Oligoflexia bacterium | reverse complement strand
CCTGGCCCAACACCCATAACTTCTTCAGCGGTAACTCGACTATCGGAACAACCAATATATAACATCTTTGGGCTTTGGCCTGATCCGAGTTTTTCAAAAAATTCACTGTCTCCAGCAAGTTTTTCTTTAATCCAATCTTCGTTGTTTTGTAGTATTTTCTTTATATCCATACTAATAAAGTATAATAATTTTTTGTCCGTGTATAGAGTCAAACGTTACTTAGAATAAATATGATATTAATCAGAGTTCAGCTTACATTTTACATATATTATATGCATAACAAGATATTAAGGAGAAAAAATGAAACAAAAGATTCCATTTTTAATAGCTTTAACGGGAATGATTGCCGGTGTTTTTATCTCTATCCTTTTTGGTGTGAATGAATCTATTTTTAAAGATAAGATTGCAAAGGACCTTAAGCTCAATAAAAAAATTATGAGTATTATAGATCCGGTAAAGAAAGAAGCGAAATTAGAAAAAGAAAAAAGTAAAAATTGGCGATACTATCAAAGATTTCACTTTCACTCTACGGCGATAAGTACAATGTCTTTGAGCTGTTTAATTCTTCTGAGCTTCTCACTTGCTCCAGCACTTATAAAACTTGTCGCTTCGTATATGATCTCTTTTGGTGGATTTCTTTATCCCTTTGTATGGTTATTTTCAGCAATGTATGGACCAATCATGGGACGCTCAGAAGCCAAAGAGAGTTTTGCTCTATTTGGGTATATGGGTGGTGTTTATCTAATTGGTCTTATAGTTACACTTATTCTTTTAATTAAATATCCAATAAGGTGGCAAATTAAAGATAAAATGATTTCTTAAAAGGCTCAACTCCAACAAGAGGATTTATGTTACCAACTAAGAGTAAAAGCAAATACAACAGTCATAACCAGCCTAGTAATACCTTAATTAGCTTAACGCCATCCCAAAAACCACTTGAAGCAGTATGATAAAAAAGCCTAAAAGCTTCCAAAAGATATGGGCCTGAAAGATTCCCATAAAAAAGAAATAGATTAATGCGAATTTTAAATTTGAAAGAAGAACAATCAAACTACGAGACTCACTAGCAGGTGCAAGGTTTCTGTCTAGAAAGAAAATTCCAATAGTAAGAAAGATTAAAATAATAAATGAAAATGTGTTTATTTTATTTGTCTTCATAATGACCTTATAATAAATAAATTACTGGAAAGATAATCATCCAGATTAAATCACACAGATGCCAATAATTTGCTCCCGTGTGAAAGTTTAAGTCTTCCTCTTTAAACTCAATATCTTTATAAGTATAAAAAGCTAAACTTGCTAAAACTCCAAGACCAATAATTACATGAATGGCATGAAACATTGTTAGCACCCAGTAATAATCAAAGAAAGAATTACTTCCCAAAGTAAAATTCGCTGAAGCCTTCTCGTTGTATTCTACAAATTTAATAATTATAAAACTAAGACCAAGAACAAGACTGATCACAAGGTTTGTTAATGTCTTTTTTTTGTTTTTTGAGTCATAGGCGTCTACTGCGCGAACAACAAAGAAGCTGCTTGTAATAAGGATAAGCGTATTAACTGTTGCAAAGACTTGATTAAGTTCTAGCCTTGATTTTAAAAATAATTCCGGCTCAAGTCCTCTTTGATAAAGAAAGGTTGCTATGGCACAAATAAAAACAAAGATCTCAGACATAGTAAAAATCCAGATCATAAGTCCACCGGGTGGATTTAAAATATCAGTATATTTTTTTGTATTACTAATTTTATTCATAATAAAAAGATCTCCTTTAAGATCAGTATGCCTTTCCATCAGGTCTTGGTTTTATGAGAACATTAAAGTATCTTAGAAGAAAGATTAAAAATCCTAAAGACCAAAATCCTCCTGCAAAATATAAACTTTTAAAGTAAAGTGCTGGAAAAAAGATTGGAATTATTCCGCGAAGAAGAGCTCCAATGATAATTAAAACATAAGCAATTTTTGTCCAGCTATCGGCTTCAATAACTCGTCCAGTATGACCAAGACTTACTCTTGTCATAATTCCAATTCCAACAACTCCAAGTCCTCCGGCCATAAGTAAATGCAAACCAGCAAGGGAGAAGTTAAAGCTCTCATAAAATAAAGAGAAAAATTCTAAAACAAGGCCTAGGTTAATAAATAAAATACCTATATGAAGAATAAAAAGAATAGGTACTTTTATTGTCTTAAGTGGCTTCCACATAATTTGTCTTGCTATATTTGTAAGGGCAGCTGCTAATAATATGCTTGCAAGTAAAGACTTTGAAAGCCCTCCTATCCAAGGCACACATAAAAGAGCAACTGGAAATAACGCCATTGGATTAATCCAAGCAGGCATAACTATTTGAAGTCCTTGTATTTTTTTTCTTGTGAAAAATGGAACTACCCTTCCCGCGATTAATAGAACGATAAAGCGAACAAGACCCGCAGCGATCTCTTTTCCATAAAGCTCGGTTGCATCGATTTCATAGATATATTCAAAGCTATGAAAGATTTTTCCCAAAGTCAGCCCCAATAGAATTGGTATAAATACGTATTTTTGTTTTGGAAAGTTTCTAAGTTTAAGAAAAAGCAGAAGTAATAAAAATGGAAAAAATAAATTTAATAAAATAAATTGCAGATGAGTATTCAGGGGAAGAAAGTAAGAGACTCTCTCTAACACCCACACAGCACTCAAGGCAATTAAAGTATTGCCCTTATAGGGCTCAGAGCTTGTCCAATTGGCACTGGCAGTAAGAATAAATCCTGCGATCAAAGCACCAGAGAATCCAAACAACATTTCATGGCCATGCCAAAAAAGAGGATCAACTAAATTCAGAGGAAGAGGTAAATGACCAAGATAACTCAAGACCCAAACAAGTGGGTTTATAAAAGCGATTAACGCCGCAAGGATAAAAAATGGTCTAAAACTAATATTGAATAGGTGCGAATTACTTCTCATGTTACCTCAACCTTTATTTTAATTTAACTACAACCACCACAACATCCGCCATTCTCATGGTCTGTATTGACTGGCTTTTCTTGTGTTGTTTCTTTTGTTTCTTCTTTTGATTTTACTTCTTCTTTTTTTTCGTCACTCATACTTATCTCCTGTTTTAATCCCAATCAAGCAGTCTTTGTTCACCTGTTAGGGTTCTTATATTTGTTACGTCCTGAGACATTTCTATTACACCTTTATATTCATTTTCTTTATTTCTAAGAGCGAAATATCTGATATGAATAAATTTTCCTCTAAAATTAATCCAAAATTCTGCCTCATCTTTTGTTCCGGCTTTAAACTCTTCAAGAATCCTTAGAACTTGATCAACTGATTTTGGAGGATGACAAAATTTAACTTCGCGTCCAATAATTCCAGCAGATCTTGGAAAGACTCTATCCTCACCTCTATTATAGAAAAGAACGCGATCATTCTCATCAACATAAGTCAGATCAACGGGCATAAATCTCAGAAGTAAATTTATTTGTTCATTTGATAAAAACCCCTCATCTAGTTTCAACATACCATCTGTTGAAAAGGGAAGTTTTCTTCTTTTAAAGTCTTTTGAGGGATGTATATATTCTTCTGGTGGATACTTCTCAGGTGGATTATCTAAAACCCATCCAATCTCCTCATCTCCTTCTCTCATTTCCTTCCAATCTTCTTCTTGTAGAAGTTCCATTGCATAAGGAAGAAGACGCATCTGCTCAACTTGAAAAAGTCTAGAGAGCTCTTCTGAAATCATTTGAGAATAACGATCCATCTGGTGAAAATTTTTCTTCTTTATATACTCTCTGGCTTCTCTAAAGAGGTCTCTAATACTATCGTGAAAAGACCACATGCCCTGACTAGGCCCTGTCCATCCATATTTTTCAAGGTAGGGAAAAAGTTGATTTTCTTTTCTTGCGAATTTCTTTTCAACTTCACTTAACTGATTAAATAAATTAAAAAATAATTCATAATCTTCTTCGGCCTGAATGGGCGCTAATTCATCTAGAAGTTTTTGAATAAAAATATTTTCTTCGAGATAGACAGCAACTGGATGTCCCTTGGGTAAATTTTCTGCATAACCTGGAAGTGCGCTCATTTTATTACTCGTTTAATGCTTGAGGAAAAAGTTGTTCGTTTTCAATTTCAATATGCTTTGTGATTTCTTGCTCTAGTGTTTGAACACCTTTATATAAAGCACTCCAACTTCCACAAGCTCCCTCTGGAAGCTTATAATTCTTTGCCAAGGCTTTCATTTTTCCAAGGTTATCTTCGTGGTCAACATGCTCGTACATCATAACCTGAATAGGTCCCTGTGCCATACTTCCTCGGCCACCTTTGATCATTGGGAAAAGAATTTGTTCTTCTTTTTGCATATGGTTTTCAAGCTCAAAAGAGAGTTTCTCTAAAAAATCCCCAAGTCCAGCTGGTACTTCAGCATGATCAGCATGAACCTCTTCAACCTTCTTAGATAGAGGAATAAGTACCTCTAGATCATCACGGTGCTTTTGGTGGTAATTTTCAAGTATTTCATCAATCATTTTTGCTAAATCCATATATCCTCACTTATTTATTAATTATATTTATATTGATATATATAAAATATATCTTTGTATATGATAAATATCAATGTAAAAGAAAATATGCGTTTAAAAACAAAAACAGATTATTGCATTAGAGTTCTTATATACCTGCAATCACATGAGGGCAGAGTAAAGATTCAAGATATTGCACAGAGTTACGGGATCTCTAAGAACCATCTTAGTGTCGCAGTAAATAAATTGGCTGAATTAAAGTACATTATTACAACACAGGGCCCAAAAGGTGGAATTGAGTTTAATAAAGAGGCCCAAAATAAAACCCTATCAGAGCTAATCTCTCAGCTTGAGGATTTTCAAATTGTCGAATGCTTTGATCCTGAAAGCAACACTTGTACTATTAGTGCCCACTGCAGATTAAAAGGAATGCTCAATAAAGCAAATTCAGCTTTTTTAAACGAATTAAAAAAATATAAAATTAAAGATTTAAGTTAGACCAAATAAAAAATGGGAAGCTATACTTCCCACCTCTATATAAAAATTCAATATGTATTTTTTAAAATCAAGTCGTAAAGTCATACCAAAGAGAAACGAGAGTTCCACTTTTTAGATATATGTAAATATTATGATAAGCGCATGATTCTTCCCACTCTTCTGATGTTGAAAAGATTATCGCTTTAACTTGCTTTTTCTTTAATAGAAAACTTAATACTTCATCAACATATGTATCAGAGTCTGCATATAAATAATCAAAGATTGTTTCTCTATCAGTTAGAGAGTAAGTTTCAGCCTCAGTCATAATGCATCCATCTTCTGCATTATTTTCTCTGATCTCTTTATTAAGTTTTTTTAACTCAGCTTTTACTGAAAAATTCTTCACATCAAATGTAGATGAATCAGATTCACCAACAGAAGATAAAATCTGTGCGAGTTTTTTAAATGTTTCTTTACCAAAGTAAAATTTCGTTTTATTTGATTTGGCTAACCACTTTCCAACTTGAATATCCCCTGTTGCAGGATTAAACAATGGGCGACTTAAAGAGAACTTACCTTTAAATCTCAAAACATTTGAAAGCTTTAAATCAACATCGATTTCAAGGTGAGAAACTTTTTTCGCTCGTTCATTCATTACAGTTTTAGTAACAACAAACGCCTCTTTTTTTGCACTACATTTTTGTTCAAACTTAGGAAATAATTCTATTGGCTCTGCCCAACGAACATCATAAGTTGATTCGATTCCCTCATATTCAAGAGTATCCATTATTTCATCACATAATTGTGCTCGAATTGAATTGGACTTCAAAACATCAGCACTCGCATTAAGAGCTAGAACTGCGAATAAAAAAGAAAATAGACCCTTCATAAGACTCCCCTACAAACTAATTATTATTGATATTAGTTAATCACTATCAAGGGGAATATAAGAGTTAAATGAACTCGGTAATTTATACATACAACAGATTAGAGTAGAGTATATTTAGATAAATTAAGGTGTTTTATAACTCTGTTGAACTGCTTTATTTACAGCATTATATAGGTATTGCTCTCCAAAATTTTCTGGCGCAACTCCGTTTACGAAAAATGATGGTGTTCCACGTAGCTTTAAAGTTTTAATTGCCTTGGCATCCATCTCAATTATTTGCTCTATTTTTGGATCTTTCATATCCTCTTTAAGCTTTGCAATATCAATATCAAGTTCTTTTAAATATTCAAAAGCCATCTGTGGTTGCGGATTATGATGATCAGCCCAGCCTGGTTGATAATTAAAAAGAAGAGCTAGAGATTCCCAATATTTATTTTGCTTACGTGTAGCCTCTAAGACTTTAATTGCATGTTTTGAGTTTCTATGAAAAGCGGCATAACGAACAACTAGTTTTACCTTTCCTTTATACATTTCTAAAAGTTTTTTCACTTTTGGAAAATAAATTCTGCAGCTTTCACACTCAGGATCTAAAAATTCAGTAAGAATGACTTTTGCATTTTCATCTCCATAAACTGGAGAATACTCAGGCATAAAGAGTTTTAAATCATCACTAGAAAGTGAGCTCAGCCTATCAGCCTCAGAGCTTTTATACATCTTTGCCCCAACAACAAATAAACCAATTAGAATGGCAATAGAACTAATAATGGCAACGATTTTATTTTTCACTTGTAACTCTCCTATTAAGATAGATTAATCCCGCTAAAATTATTGAAAATGCAATTAACGACAACATTGGAATGGTTAAAAATCCAAACCAATTGATATAGACAGTTGAGCACGGAACACCAAGCACGCAAGGTGCCGCTGACTCGGGGATAATATTGTAGTGTAATAAATTATGATAGATTGAAAAGATTTGCCCAAGGATCACTAATGGAATCGTGAAGTAAATTGTTGTTTTAACTGGTTGAAAAAGACCCACGGCAAATAAAATAACTAGTGGATACATGGCAATTCTTTGATACCAACAAAGTACACAGGGTTGAAATCCCATCACTTCACTAAAAAACAAACTAGCACCAGTTGCAATACTTGCAACGCCCCATAGCAAAAAAAGAACCTTATTTTCAACACTTCCATTCATGCCATCTATTTTTATCTAAACATGATCTAATGTCGAGTTGAATATTAAACTCAATATGTATAAATTAGGCTCTATGAAAGATGCTAATTACTGGAAAATAATGAATGCTGCCATCACTTTGGATATCACTAAAGGACATTTGAAATGGACTATTTCTGATCTAGCAAGAAAAACTGAAGTTCAACGGACTTTAATCTATTATTACTTTGGTAAAGAAAAACTCGATATCCTACTTGAAGCATGTCACCTCTTTGGAAAAATCTATGCCGGAACAAGCTCAGAGCAAGAAGGTCGTTTTGAGCAAGATGATTATTTTAGTGGATTAAAATTCGCACGTGATACTTTAAAAGACTGCCCTGCACTTGCACCTTTTTATTTTATAAACAGAGAGCGAGATAATGAAATATCCAAACTGATTAAGTCTTATCACAAAGACGGTCTACAGATGAGAAGTGATAGTTTAAATAATAATCAAACTATGGCCAAAGCTGTTTTCTCATTTCAAATCGGACTCGCTTTATTTGATGAGCTTGATGATAGTGAACTAAAGGAAATAACTAAGCATATTGGAGAGATGAAGCTCTATTCTTCCAATAAATAAAACCAACCCAGGCACTTGTTAAAATACTTATTCCAATAAAAGGCTGAAGGTACAACTGAGCAACACCAAGATAAGAATGCGCTAATACAAGTCCCAAACAAAGAAGAGACGACTTAATAAATTCAAGTATAATCCCCCAAGTTTTAGATTCTAAGATTGCTCCCCAAGAAACCATTCCTATCCAAAGAAAACTGCCAAAGAAAAATCTCCCCGAGATTGTTAGATCATTTTTCATATTCATCGCATACAGCATTGCACTTAAACCAAGTCCCAATTGAATTAATAAATATCCTCTAGCGTGTTTAAATTCGACAGACTTGTATCTTTGATAGTCGCCCTTTTCAAATGGCCTTACTGGCTCTCTATAAGAGACATCTTGAGGTCTCCAGCCAAGTGGCATAAACCACAAGCGAACTTTGTCCCATAAGCTTTTCGTTTCTTTAAAATCTTGAAAAAGCATATTCCAAAAATGAAAATTAATAATAAGGGGATTCCAAGACTTCGGCTGTCTAAGTATTCCGTAGTTAACTTCCTCTTCTTCTGCTTGAAAAGTTCCAAACATTTTATCCCAAATAATAAAAATTTCACCGTAGTTTTTATCTAAGTACTTTGCATTTGTTCCATGATGAACTCTATGATGAGAAGGTGAATTAAAATATTTTTCGAACCATCCCATTTTTCCAATCAACTTTGTATGATGCCAAAAAGCTAAAATAAGCTGAATTCCACTTGCTGCATAAATCATTTGCGGAGAAAACCCAACTAGGGCCAATGGCCAAAAGAAAAAGAAAGATGCAAGTCTCATCGTCACACTCGCACGAAGAGCAAGAGCGAGATTCATTTCTTCCCCTGAATGATGAGGAGAATGAGCAGCCCATAAAATATTAACTTCGTGACCAAATCTATGAACCCAATAAAAGATAAAATCTACTAGAACTAAGAGTATTATCATACTCAAAAATGAATCTTCAAATTTATAGGGAGCCCAAGAATACAGAGGTTCGTATAACGAGAAAACAAGCGCCATCACAAGCAGGTTAATCAGTTGATTTCCCATGCCTGTAGAAATATTTGTGAAACTTTCTTGAAAAGTATAGATCCCGTTTTTCTGAACAAGGCAATAAGCCATCTCTACAACAAGAAGAACAAGGGCAATAGGTGCGAGAATTGAGTATATATTTAGCATGACCTAGCTTATTAAAGCAACTGGCCGAAGGCCATTTCTATCTTTTACAAAAGAAGCGGGTTTGTGTAAAAAGAGATGTGTTTTTAATTACTTAGAGTCTGTCGTAGATGTTTTTTAAAGAACGAATATCATTTGCTTCACCATAGTCACGAGTGGCTTCCCCTTTATACCAGTCCTTACAACTTCTTCCGTATTCTTTATAGTTAAAACCAGTTCCTCGTACATGAACACCTACAACATTACTTTCTTCATCAAAGATCGGTGATCCAGAATTCACAGAGAAAGTATCGAGTTGATGTTGGAAGCTGTTTTTTCTCCCCACTGTTTTTGTAACAACCGAGTCATCCGAAAGCTTAAGGGCAATTCCAAGAGGATATCCAAGAACATAAACTCTATCGCCTTTGTTCATTTTCTTAAAAGAAACTTTAGCAGACTTATAATTTGGTTTGCGATCAAGTTTAAAGATTGCGAGGTCTAGCAAAGTAGAGCTAAAGGTTTTATCAAATTCATAATGAGTCTTTTTAACAAGTTCAAATACATCTTCTTTATTAATGAAATATTCATTTTGATTTTGGGCCATTTTCTTATAATTAAAAACGGCATAAAAATCATTCATGCCATAGCCTTTCATACTTTCATCAATACAATGGGCTGCAGTTAACAGATATTGATTTTTAACTAAGATACCACTGCAATTAGCCGCCTGAAGTTGATTTGAAAAATTGGAATCAGGACAGAAGTTTAAATAATCCTTTAAATTCTTTGTAACAATCTTGTATTTGTTTCCAACTTTTTTGAGTTTACTCTTTGGTATTAATGCAATACTAGATTCAGAGACAGCTTGCCTTTCTTTAGACATTTGATGAAATTCAAGCCTATCGTCGTCATGAAAAATAGATCCAAAACTAGATGCACTTAAGATGGCAAGAAAGATTAAAAGAGAGTATTTCATGGGCCAAATATATCATGGATAAAGCCTTCTCCACTTTTGAGGCTAAGTTATTGAAAAACTTACATAGAAGAGCCTAAGGTAACTAGGATTTAACTGATCTTCTTGAAGACTTTTTCTTTCTAAAGTTCTTATTAGGCTTTTGAGAACGATTTGGTCTTTGTGCCTTTTCTTTAT
>CAKZJW010000048.1 GCA_937120495.1 uncultured Oligoflexia bacterium | reverse complement strand
TTGAATAAAAATGAGTTTTGTGCCTACTGAACTAGACTTTGGTTTGAACTTTTACCCACTATAAAACGATTAGAGCCGACAAGATTAAATAAAGTGAAGCTGTGAATATGTTCAAGCCCTTTCTCAGGCTATTGTTAGTGAAAAATACTGAAATGAAATGATATAAAGTTAAGTATCTGAATTTACATTCAGCAGAATGGTGGAGGTGGTTAGAATCCGAACCTCTGATTTAATAATTAAGGATAGTTATATGATTTTAGAGGTTTACTGTAAAGAAGTGATTTATCTTAAAAAAGACAATAGGAAATCACCCCTTGTATTCACAAAGGGATATACTGAAAAAAAATTGGAAATTTAAAGAATCAAAAAAGAAATAAAATAGACCAAGTTCCATTTAATTTGCATGGAAGATCATGCGAATATACTAAGGAATTTTTATAATTTTCTGGTTGAAATTGGATATCACTCTGGAAATAAAATTTTAAATTCTTTTGAAAAAGGTCAAGACTTTACTTCTATTCTTGAGAGAGAAATCTCATTAGATAAATTTATAAATTTCAATCAGAATCTTATATGGAAGTATGATCGATCTAATACTTTTCATTCTTTTAAAGATTATAAATATTTTATAGAGCATAAAAAACCAGAATTAACAGAATCACTAATCCTCATTCAAAATTTTATTAACAGGATAAATGAAATCATCGATTATATAGAGGCTATTACAAACAAGAACATGGATGAAATAAATTTTCAAAGATTAACATATTTAAAAATCAAGAATCTAGAAAATGAAATAAGGAATTATAATCCTATCTTATTAGATAAAAATGAGATGATAAAGCTAAGTAGTAAATTAAATAGATATCGAGATATACTGGGAGAAGACTGGTACAGGAGCATAAGAAAAGAATGGGGAGTCAAAGAAAATAGAAAATGGACAGAAGAATTAGTTATAAAAGAAATTAAGAACTACAGTATGGCTAATGAGATACAAGTAAATGATAGTGGATTATATTTCGCTCTTCAAAAACATAGAAATAAATTGGGAGAAGAGTGGTATCAATCAGCTACTTCTCATTTTGTATTCAAAAGTGATGAAAGAGAAAAAGAATATAAAGAAAATGAATTCAAACCCAAATTGGAGTCTCTACTCCTTTCATATAATATACAATACGAATTAATTCCTGAATATAAAGCACCAAGAAGAGATACTAATAAAGGTAACTATATAGATTTTCTTTTAACAATAAATATTGGAGAAGAATTTGAAAATATAGTAATACCAATTGAAATCAAACATGACGAAAGCTATTGGAAAGATTCTGATGTTAGTTCTCAAATAAGTAGGTACGACAGATCAATGAGAGGAAGAAAAGGATTCCACGGAACATATCTTGTATCACCTGAAGGAACTTATGGTTTCTCTGAAAAAGAATTCTTTCAGATTATAGAAAAGATAATTACTGAAAATGAACTCTTACTTCCAAACTCACTAGAATGGTTTAAAGAACAAAGAGAAGATTAAAAACCTTATACTATTTCTTTTGAGGATTAAGCTCAACCTGTGCTGTAGTCATTTTACAATCGGAATATATACTAAAATCAAACTTGTTTTTAGCACAGTAATCTTTTACGATTTCAAGGCCTATCCCACTTCCAACCTCATCAAGAGTTCCCTTCTTTTGATTACTCGAAAAAGGGATTCCCTTATTAACAATCTTTACGCTCTGATTATCAACCTCGAAGATCACTTGAGAACTAGAGTCTGAAAATTTGATCGCATTCGATACAAGGTTCCCTAAAATATGAGTTTGCAAATGAGAAAAATGGCACTCAACACTCTTTCGTTTGTCGCCTTCAAAGATAAAATCCATAGATTTATTTTTGAACTTAACAGCATAATTTTCTCTTAGACTTTGATATACAGAATATAAATTAACTATCTCTTTAGGTGAGTTTAAATCATGAGAATCTAAATCCTGTGCGTTTTTTAAAATAAGCTTAATCTCTTCCGTATGTCTATAGACTCTAGCCCTTTGTTTCTCTGAGAGCTGATTGTTTTCAGACATCTCTAAATAACCAGAAAGTAGGCTTGTATTCCTTCCAAGGTCATGAAAGAGAACATTTAATAATCTTTCCTTTTCAACCTTCTCACTCTTCAAGTTAATATTAGAAATTTTAAGTTTCTTCTCAGCAACCTCTTTTTTATAATAAAAATAAGCGAAGATACTTGCTACTAATAAAGGAACACTAAATAGATTTGAAAGAGCTAATTCAAAATCAAGTTGAGGGGAACGACTACCCCACCCTAAAGTATAATATTGACTTAAAAACATTATGCCTGTTGATAGAAGAACTGAAAAAAATGACCACAAACTTCCCCATTTAATACCAACTAGAGAAATACAAATAAGAGGTGGTAGGCTAAAAAATATCATACTAGCATTAACACTTATCGAATTATGAATATTCCCACCGACAATAACGAGAATACAATTCAAACAGCTCAAATGATAAGCTAACCCCTTATGGAACCTGAGCAAATATAAAGCAAGAAGTTGAACTAAAAAAGAAATAAAACAAAACAAGCTTTCGTATTGAATTCCCATAAAATAACAATAAATTGATTGAAAAAACTGCATAGCTAAACACAGGTACATAATACCTTTTTGAATGTTAAATTCACTTTTTACTTTTAAAGGTTGCACAATGTAACACCTTGGCCACGAATAGACTTGATACTAAGTTTGAAATGAGAAACTTTTTTCCTAATACCTGAAAAGACAGTATTTAAGTTATTATCACTAATAAGGAAGTTTTCACCAAAAACTTTTTTTGCAAGCTCATCCCTTTCAATTGGGGAATTGGACTCAGATAAAACTTTCAAAATTTCAACTTCATTATCTGTAAAGTACAATTGAAAAATTTCATTAGGATAAATAACATTTCCATTTTTTTTATCAATTAAAAGCTGTAATCTCTCTTCTCTATAAATCTTGACAAGATTAGATTTCTTAAGTTCCTTCTTTATCCTTATTACTATTTCATGATTAGTCATAAGACTACTAATTAGCTCTCTTTCTTTTTCTAAAATGCATCTACTAATAACATTTTCATTTAAAGAAGAGGTTTTAAATAATATAGGATAAAAAGAATATTCTTTTTTTGAATTAAGATAATCGCATACCTCAAAGCCATCGGCATCAGGCATAAAAATATCACAAAGGATTAAGTCAATCTTATAGGGATTCTCTTTTAAAAAGTGCAAACAATCCTTTAATGACTTAACAGAAAAAATGTTAAATTCTGAGCTTAAAAACTCTGTATATAAATCTATAAAATCTTGGTCATCATCAACAATAAGTATATTTTTCTTCATTAAAATATTTAATCATTTGGATAAGGTAAAATCAATTACCTTATCTTGAGCTGCTGAAAAACAATAATAAATTCAAATAGATAACTTCTTCTGGTAAGTTGCTTTACCTTTCAAAGGCTTTCAATGAATCAAGAACTATTATTAAATCAACGAGGAGTGTTACAACTAAAAGATTGTAAATATTAAACAACAAAGGGGAGAAGAAATGAATAAAATACTATCACTAATAGTCTTAAGCATAATGATATCATGTAACAGTGGTGGTGGAGGCAGTAGCTCTGGCCAAGGACAAAGTAACCCACAAGATAATATTTTTAAACATCCATCAAGCATTGGTACAATCAATGGAGTATTCTTAGACTCAGCAGTGAGTGGACTAACTTACTCAACACCAAGTCAAGGAAACCAATCAACTGATAGTTCAGGTAAATTTTTATGTCAGGCAGGTGAAGTTCTAACTTTCAAGATTGGAGGATTTATTATAGGTCAAACTCAATGTTTGGCGACTATAACTCCTCTATCTGCTATTACAGATTCTAAATTTGATTACCATAATATTACAGATATTGGCCAAGTATCTGATGGATTTGCAGATCTAACTAGCAAGCAAAATGAACAATTAGGAAGATTATTACAATTTCTTCAAACAATTGATAATGATGGTGATGCAAGTAATGGAATCTCTGTTGATGCAAATGCTTCTCTAGCAATACAAAGTTTTGTAACAACTCAAGAAGAGTTTGACGATATTATTGATGATCAAACACAAGCTGAATTTGACCAATCCATGCTTGACCTTGCAACAGCTATGGGTGGTTCAACTGTAGCTCAAACAAATATAACAATAGCAATGAGCCATTTCAAGTCAACAATTAACAACCTTGTTGGATGTACTACTGGTGATATAGCTGGTTCATCACAAGTATCTGGAACAACAATTAATTGTATAGCGACAGCTTGTATATCAGGTTACTCACTATCAAATGGTGCTTGCATTGATAACTCCGTTCCTCAAGCAAGTGAAGTCGTTAGTGATGCAATTGATCACTACAATGCGAATCATGCAACTGCTGATTTCATAACAGATACAATGGGTCAAAGTGGCTGTAGTGGAGCAAGCTCATACTCAACAATGAAGTCATTGTATGCTGATAGAGCAACTAATAACTTTTTAACAAGTGGTGCATATCTTGACGAGATAGATTGCTTAGATAATCTAGTTAACAGAATTAAAACTTTTGCTACAACTGCAACTCCAGTAGGTATCAATAGAGAAGCTCATTTTATTGAAATCAGTGGAGCACCTGATCTTTCAGTTTTTAGTGTGAACAGCAACTTAATCACAGAAGAATTAGTAATTGTAGAACTACTATTCGCAGATCAATAAAATATCCATATCTAGGAGCATACAATGATGAAAAATAAAATATCTCTCTTAAGTATGCTCCTTTGTTTAAACCTTCTGTCCTGTATAAATCAAAGCTCAAAAGTAACAAAGTCCAAAAATGCAAACAACAGTCCTCTAACAGGGATTTGGAATACTGGATGTATTAATAACAACAGTGAATCTTATAAACTAGTGTTTACTTTTGAAAGTAATGGAAACTCAACCCTTGAAGAAACTTTCTTTAGTAATATCAATTGTGCTGAAGGTGAAGAGGAAGAAAGATGGAAAACATTTTATACTTATACTGATGATTTAGATGTATTAAATTTCACAAGAACAAAAGTAGAAATGTCTGTACACAACTCTGTTCTTCGTGATGCTAGAAATACTGATTCATGGTGTGGATTTAATAATTGGTCAATTGATGTAATTAAAGATGTAACGAACATAGTTTGTGATGGGTTTGAGACTTCAACAAGTGAAAGCCCCATAAATCCTACTTATTCTATCAATTCAGGCAATCTTGAGTTTAATGGTTATGACCATTTTACTGATGAGACATTCATTAAAATTCAATGAGTTACAATTCTAAAAATATCAAATTATTTTCCATTTAATATATAACATGAGGAAATTACTAAAGATTTTGAATTTATGGCCGAAAAGTAGTATAATACATGTAGAAGGAGCTTCTATGGCAAAGCAAAAAGTTGAATATTACGATACAAAAGATGCAACAGGAGTAGTATCTCTTGAGCCTGTATATGCAAATGAAAGAGAAGTCATAGATCAGATCATTGCCCAATCTAAAAAAGAGCTATTGATGCAACAGATTGAACAGGATCTTATTGAAAATCAAAAGCTTCAAGAAATAGTAAAGAATCTTTAAGAAAACAAGATGATTACTCTTTTAATCGCTCTCACTGCATCAGTGGGATATGTTCTACTCCCATTTATTGAGCCTCTAGGGTACAAAAGACTAAATACAACTAGGGATATTTTATCTAAATCATTCATACTAGGTTTAATCATTCTAGCACCTACAATCATAACAGGTTTAATTTTTGCAGAAACCTCAAGCTTAGTAGAACCTAAAAAGCTACAAGACTACCTAGACACTATTAAAGCGATAGCAAATCAATACTTTTTTATAAGTTTAGTTGTATGGTCACTCATAATTTATTTCTTTATATATAAGAAAAAAGAATATTGGGATACTAAATCATTAGATCTAATTTTAAGCAAAGGCGAAAAAACTTTAAGAGATTTCAGAGGAAAAGTTTCAATTATAAATGTGAAACCAAATAAACTATATACATGCATAATAAAAAACTTTTTAGATATAGATGGAATTAAAGGGCCAGATATAATTGAAATTGCACCTATTCAAACAAGGCAATATGATGATGAGGGTAAAGTCAAAACTTTAAGGTACTATAATAAAGAAAAAATTGTAAATGATGCTATAACACATGACAATACTATATTGATTAAATTTGAGGAAGTAACACAAATCAGATTATACAGCCAAGACTTGAATAATATTATATATGGTCATCTTCAAGATGAAGACCAGAAAAAAATATCAAAGAAAAAAATTACTGAAGAATACAAAAAACAATTTAAAACTAAAAGTAATGATACAGACATACAACTTTTAATAGAAGAAATTAATCCTGAGAAGTACTATGAAACAGGATCAAATGAAGATATTTTAAACATTAAAGAAATTAAATCATTAAGAAACATCCATGTAAAAGTTCAAGATTTCTTCAAAAGAAATAATGAATTTACACATGGAAGTATAGACCAAACACACAAAGAAAAGCTATCAAAGATCATCAATTTCTCTTCTTGGGTTATGAAAAAAATAACCAATAAAGATTAATCTTCCTTACCTTTCTTAGAAGTAAAAAACGGATAAATAATAAGGTAATTTACTAAGAACATTATTAGTGGATACGGAACAAATACAATAGCAACAAAAGCTAACACCTCTCCCCACTGCCCACCATTATTAACAATAGTAAAAGACCAAAGCCCAACAATTAATGTCAGGATAACAGCATTAACTCTAGCAATTCTTTGAATAAAAAGTTGCATACAATTACTATTAATACAAAACTAAAAAGATCAATATAGGAATTAAACTAAATCATCCAAAACAGATAATTCATCAGTAAGATCAGTATCAACAGCTTGAATGTAATGTAGAGTCATTTGTGGAGACTTGTGGCCTAATTGCTTCTGTATGGAGGCTATCATATCCCTATGAGTCTTAGTACTAGCTTGAGCTATCTGAGTAGCAAAGGTCTTTCTAAACATCCCATGAGTCCCAATCCAAGGAATACCTAAATGTTTAAGAATAGGTTTAAATCTTGCGGAAATAATATCAATAGTAAGAAAATCAAGCTTTGATCTGGAAGTGAAGTTACCGATAATAAAATCAGTTTCAGATCTACCTATTAGCCATTCAATGCTATTAATTGCTGAATTAGACAATTGATTAATTCTTGAAGTTTTAGTTTTTGTAATTTGAGAATCATACCAGTGATGATCAATACTTCTGGATAAAGTTGAATTAATTAAAAGAGTCTTCGTTTCTTTATTAAAATTTTTCTTCTTCAAAGAACATAACTCACTTGCTCTACACCCTAAGGATAACCCTAATCTATAAACATGAAATAAATTTTCAGTATCTTTAAAAAGTGACCCATCATGATTCTTTAAAAAATTAGAAATAGATTTAATTTCATTTTTTAAATGAAACTCTCTTGGCTTCTTTCTTTGTCCTCTAATTATTTTAATTTGCTTCCTTAGTATTTCAACAGACCAATCAAGACCATACTTATGCTTATCTAAAGAGAATTTATTCACTTCATTTAATACTTGAAAAGCATAAAAAGCTTGCATCCTATTCCTATTGTTTTCTTTATCTAAAATCATCTCACAAGATTCTTTAGTAATAAGATGAAACCAATCATCATAGTGATCTTTAAATATTTGATAAAAAGAATTTCTATTTTGGTAAGTTGTAGATGGAGACCAATCTGCTGATTTGAATTTTAAATACTCATCAAGTAAAGTTTTTAAAGATAAATATTTGATGTCACCTTTTTTATAGATCTTTTTCTTTTGAGCATTAATTTCTTTTCTATATGCTTCGGCTTCTTCATTTGTATCAAAATACTTAATCCATCTCTTACCATTAAGTTGAACTCTACATCTATATTGTTTTGATTTTTTACTGGCCATAAAGTTAATATAAAAATAGTCTTTTCCATTACCCATGCTTAATTACATGGAAGTAATTAGAAAACTATAAATATGATAAGTCTCAACCGTACAAAATGTTAGTGCCACATTTTTTCACCTAAAGTAATCTTAAAATAATCCATTTAAAGTTTTAGAAGGAAATAGGTATATTACCGTCCAAGGATTTAACTAAAGACGGGTAAATAATAAAAGTTAGCCAAGTAATTGAAATTATTCAAATAATTAATAAAAAATAGCCAATAATCTGCCACTACCATACAAATCTTAAAAATCCCCCAAAAAAGCCAATTGGTGAGCGGATTCCGACTTGTAAATTGCGACTTCGTTGAGCCTAAAAGCGAAACGAACAAAGCGATTTTCAACTAAGGAAGTAGCCACGCCCGATAGGGCAATCCCAAAAAAAGAAAAATAAAAAAATAAGAATACATTTAATTAGTAGTTGTCTGTCTATGTCCGTTTGAGTGAAAAGCGATAAAAAAAACCGTATGGAATATCCCGAAAAACTTAATCCCAAGACATAGATGTAATGCTTTTAGGTAAGCAATGGGGTTAAGTTATGCGTAAATTAAATTTATCAAAATTAAACATTTTAGAACCAAGATTAGATTGGTTGTCAGTCCTTGGGGATATTGATCACTTAGATAGAGATAGAAGTCTACCAGTATTAGTTGAGTATTTTAAATCTCTCGGCTTTCATCAAATGGCCAAAAGAGATCGCCCAACATTCAGATCAAACATATACGGAATAGAAGTAAGTTTTGGAAGAAAAAGAAAAACTGGAATCATATTTATCAAAATAGAATTTCAAGGACAGTTCTTTGCAGACTCCACAGAAAGATCAGAGGAAAAAATAAACTTATTTGTAGATAAACTTTGGAAACAATTTGGAGTTTCCACTCCCCCAAAAGTGACAAGAATAGATTTAGCCACAGATATATTTGATATTAGTCATAAGAAAATATTTCCAGACTTTGCTAAAGAAAGATATCAGATGATTACGAATAGTAAAAACGCTCCAAAAATTAAACATGCGAAATATCATGCAAACAGTGACTGTCCCAGTGAAGAAACTGGAATATCAGTTTATAATTCAAGATTTGAGTTTGCACTATATGAAAGAATAATAAAACTAGATGATTATGCTAAAGTTCCTCATAAAGCTTGGTATGTAAATTACTACAGAAAAGAATATGAAGGAGCATTAAAAGTATTAAGAATTGAGACAAGATTAAAGAAAGAATTATGTGAATATTTTAATGTCGCATTTTTCGTAGATAAAAAACCTTTAAAAGAAACAATCAAAAAAAGCTATGCTCATTTTAATCACCATCATAGATTCTTTGATACAAAAACAAATTCTTTCGTTGAGCATATAGATAGGCTTTATTACAGAGAAGAATATGAATCTATCAAAACTCTAAAACAAAAGAAAAATAAAGAAGACGATTTACAAACTCTTCATTTCACAAAAAAAACTAGAGATATTAATCCATCAACAACTCAAATTGCTAGAACTCTAATAGCAAATGGCCACACCAGTGCATCAGATATTATAGAGGTAGCAAAAAACATACAAGATAAAATAATCAAGGAAGCTGATTTCGTACATCAAAGAATGAATGAGCATAAAAAAACAATGGATCTATTTTCATTTGATCCTGATGAACAAAGAAAACAATCAATCAAATTCTATGAATTATCAATGCAACTTGGAAAGATTCAAAAAGAACATGCTGACTACGATTTAAAAGTACAAGAACTCTTTGCAAACAAAGTTTTCTTAGAAAAAGTTGAGAAAGATGAAAGTGAAGAATTTAAAAGTTTAAAACCTTATTTAGTATATAAGGGAGAGGAAGAATAATATGAATAAATCATTAAATACTATAGAAATTAATCATAAGTACTTCTCATATAAAGTAATGACAAAAGATCCTTTGAATCATTGGAGAACTTACTTAACGAAGGCCGTTTATACAGTCCTAGTTTATTCAACATTAAAAGAAGTAAGTAGATATGAAGAAGATATTTCACCTTTTACAGGTATTGAAATTACTTATCCATGCTGGAAAGATACAAGCTCATACTGGATGGACTTCAGACAAGATGAACCAAGTAGTTTTATCGGTAGCCCTTTATATGATTTTCATAAAGACATAAGAACTAACTTTTACAATTATATGATGAATAAAGAATTAATTTTAGACATTGATGAGATCACTGGAAGAGTGCAACCAGTTTCTAACAATTTAGATTTTCATGGGGCATATTTAGGAGATATAAAATTTAAATGCATGTTTGACTGGAGAGAAACATTTTTTATAGAGTTATTAACTGAGTACATAAACTATTTTAGTAATAAAGTCCTAGACTACACAGGAAATGAAAGTTTTCTAAAAAATATAGATTTAGAAAATGAAAATGAAGTAGTGAAAGCATTTGTTCAAAATCAATTAAAAAGTATGCTCAAAATAACAAGAAAGAGAATATACAAAAATGAGTATAACTAAGTCTATAAATTATTAATAAAATCTAAAACTCTTTTTTTATCTTTAAAAGATAGTTTTCTTAAGTGACTATTAATTCTTCTATCAAGAGTTTCCACATCTTTAATATCAATATTTAAAGCTTCATCAATTAAATCCTGACAAATAACTTTCCTTTCTTGATTCTTTAAAAAAGAAAGATCTATTTCCTCATTTTCATTTTTCAATCCTCTCATAACTTCATCTGGAATTTCCTTCGACCTAGATTGTCTTTTAATCTCTCTCATTTATCTCTCCTTTAATAGTTCATCAAATAAGAAAAGATTCTTTCAAAGAAAAATCAATTTAACAAACAAAGAATCAAGCAATCTTAAGATTCCTTCTTCTATGATTTCGCTTTTGTTTCCTACTATTTTTAATAGTAGATTCATATATGTGTAAATAACGATCATAGGCGGAAATACTCTTATGGCCCAAAATAAATCGAGTTAAGATTTGATTACGAGTTTTTCCAGCTAAGTTAGTGCAAGCCGAATGTCTGAGACAGTGGAATGCTTTCTCTTTCAAAGCAGAGTAAGTTCTTCTAATCGTATTCATTCTCTCAGGAAAAATAAAATAGTCACAAGCTCTTTTAGTGACATGATCCCTTCTTTCATGAGCTTCAAAAGAAAGATCATACCTTGCTTCTAAAATCTCCATAGTCTCTTTATCTGTAATGGGAATCAAACGACCATCTTTATCCTTAGTAGACTTTCTCCCCTTAAGTGGGACTCTTTCAACCTTTCCTGTTTTTTCATCCCTTTGACGAGACTTATGACCACATTGAGAGTTTATAGAAATATAACCGTAGATTTCATATCCATGTTTATATAATTCCTCTTGAATCCAATCAGGTACACCCTCTTTAACATCTTCCTCAAAGAAAATATCATCATAGGACAAACTAAATAACTCATTAAAACGAAGGCCAGAATTGTATAGAATAGTAAAAAAATCGTAGACAGCTTGATAAGCGTTTTGTTTGTCAGGAAATTCAGTAGCGGTTATTAAGGTTTTAATTCTTTTTCTAATGCGAGCATACTCAATTGGCAGAACAATATCATCAACACCACGAGCATTTTGATCAACTTTATCTTTTGTAAAAGATTTACATCTTATCTCACATTCTGGAAGTAGCTTATTTTCTTCTCTCATACATGATAAAAAAGTATTCAAAGTTCTAATGCAATGATTTTTAGTAGAGTAAGAAATTATATCTTTTTCTTTTCTCTTATTGACACTAACAGAAGATTTATAGGCACTACTGACAAGCCACCTTCTAAAATTTTTAAAATGAAGATGCCATCTATTGATATTATATTCTTTTGCAACATCCAAAAAATATGGAAGAACATAATTATCAAAATAGAGTTCACTCGCATTATAAGAACGCTTACAATTTTCTTTTAATTCTTCAAAATAAATTTCTCTCATCTTTTTAAAGTTACCAAATGCCTTTTTATCTTTAAGATTTTTTAAACCATTAGCATGGCGTTTATAATCATCTAGTGAATTACAATTCTTAATAAACTCTTCTGCAAGTTCTCTTGTTGGAAAAGGATATTCTCCTTTAAAACAAGGGTCACTCATGATCACTCTTGCAGGCATACAATTGTTTTTGCCTTTCTCCCAATATCTTAGATAAAAGAAGATTCCTTTTGATAATTTTCTAGGTTGAATATGCATAAAAGTCTCCAATGGCCTAAGAGACTAATCGTATTATTCAGGTTTAAACTTGAGTAATATAACTAACCTTAGAACCTTTAGAGGTTCGGGTGGTGTCCACCAACCCTTTGAAATTATTGAGTTTTTCAAAAATGAGTTGGTGGACGTTCAGACAACCAGAACTGAAAAGTTCCTCCAACCAAAAATGTCTTTTATATCAAGCATTTGCACACTTCCTCTTCATCGAAATAAAAGTTTCCTCCATGAAAATTACATCGAAAAAGGCCTTAGTTTAAGACAAATTTCAGCACTATGTTTTTCCTCCAAAACTGCTGTTAGAGAAGCATTGCTTCACTACAACATTCCACTTAGAGATAAAAGCCAGTGCCATAAGAATCCAGCATATCCAAAATTTGGAAAGAAAAAAGTGAAAGGAAAAATTGTTGATTATAAAAAGGAGCAACAAATTTTAGAAACAATCAAATCAATGTACA
This sequence comes from uncultured Oligoflexia bacterium, assembly GCA_937120495.1. GTDB lineage: Bacteria > Bdellovibrionota > Bacteriovoracia > Bacteriovoracales > Bacteriovoracaceae > CAKZJW01. Next base: position 17,983 of record CAKZJW010000048.1, on the reverse strand, counting down.
TAACAGGAAACACCACTAAACAAATTGCTAAGTTTTTAAACCAAATGAAAGTACCAACAAAACAACAAGGTAAAAAGTGGTATGGAGAAACCATCCGCTATATTTTAATTAGAGAGGGCGTTTATAAGAAAAAATGACTTCTTTACGACATTATTACATAACTTTGGGCAGCTTCTAATAGCTGCTTTTTTACTATTTATTTTTCAAGGAAAACATATGACCAAAAATCTATTACTACTACCAATTTCAATATTAACATTTTCTTGTGGAGAACCACAAAAGGAAAAAGAAAAAGAAGTTTTATCTACAACAAGCCCGAGAGCGATCACTGTTTTTTATGAAAATGACGAAATTACGTCAGATTCATATCTAGGAAAAATCGCTCCTAATGAAGAACTTAAAATATCTATCAGTGCTTCTGATAAATATCCTGTTTTTAAAACTGTTACCAGAACAGTAAAGTCTCATTGGAAAAAGAAAGTTTGTCTCCCTTCACCAGTTAGGCATTGCTTGTATATCGATAAGCAAGGGCAATGTAATATCAATTATAGAGAGCTAGACTATTATAATTATAGATCAGTAGATATGAGTCAGATTAATTTCAATAACCAACTAAGGTATAAAATTGATGACAGCTTTTATTCTATTGGAAACTTTGTTAAATCTTCTAAAGATAACATCTTGTACAAGAGAATCTTTTCAAGCTCTAATCTTAATGAAGGTAATGCTCTGACTTTAAACTACAACTTCAAAATACCTTCCAAAAACTACAGGACAGGATTTTTAAGTTATGGTTCTTGCCAAGGCCTGAACAAAAAAGGATTTAGAGTTGATGCAAATACATCAGTTCTAAATAAAGCCTTTTCTTTACCTCGTATCTATAAAGTTCAAATTAAACTTGGGGAGGTGAAGTAAATGAAAAACAATTCACAAAAAAGAATTACAGCCCTCTACGCAAGAACCTCAACTTCAATGCAATCTTCCGGCCTCGATGCTCAGATTAGAGCATTAAGACGTTATTGCACAGACAAAGGAATTCAAGACTATGTCATCTATGAAGACGATGGTATTTCTGGTGCAAAAGCATCCCGTCCTGCCTTAGATCGCATGATGGAAGATGTGAAATCTGGTAAAATTGAAAAAGTTTTAGTATACTCTTTTTCAAGGTATGCAAGAAGCACGTCGCACTTATTAAAAGCTCTTGAAACTTTTAAAGAACTTGATGTTGCTTTTGTTAGTATGACAGAAAATCTTGATACCAATACACCTTTAGGAGTTGCTATTTTTTCGATCATCAGTTCAATTGCCCAACTAGAGCGGGATTTGATAAGAGAGCGTGTCGTGAACGGACTTAAAGCCGCCAAAGAAAGAGGCGTTCATATCGGAAGGAAGAAGACTCGTCCCTCTGCTTTAATCAGAAGACTTCGATCAAAAGGTTTAACATTCAGACAAATTTCAGAGCTTGCAAATTGTAGTCAAGGTTCAGTTGCACTTGAAATAAAGGAATGGGAAGCAGAGAAAGCAGCAGGAATTGAAAGAAATCTTGATGATGAAATCGACAAAGAACTTTCAGATAAACCTCAAGAGAAAAGTCTTGAAGATACAGCTCCACCACCTATACCAGTAGAAGTTGTACGCTTCTAAAAAATTTTATCTACCTTACTCACTTAGCTCAGTTCAATTGAGTTATCACCAAAATACAATGGCCAGTGTTTAAACTGGCCATTGCTATAATCAAAAATTAATTGTCTATTTGATTAACTGTTCTTCGAGAACCTAGAGATTTTGTTCTTAATCACACCCTCTAGGATTTTGTCGCGTTCACTGGGAGAAAGATACTTCCTATCCTCCTTCAACTTATCAATATGCCGAACTTGTATTTTTTTATCAAGAACTGATGCATCCAGATCCTTATCAAAAGTAGTAACCGTAAAGTCTTGGGCAAAAATATTGAAACAAAACAGGATAAGCAGGACATGCATACGATGACTCCGATTGAACAGTACTTAAGTCCTATCGGAATTAAAGATGAAGTCTTTAATGAAATAAAAAGGGCCTAACAAGTAGGCCCTTATGTAAATATTTAGGAAGGATTTAACCAGCTTTAGTAAACTTAATAACTTTAACCAGACAAGCTTCTGCAGCTTCCTGAACTCTTAGACCGTCATCTAATGGAAGAAGTTCAACAGACTGTTTAGTAATTATACAAAAGCTAAAGCGATGGAACTTTCTGTTGATCAAGTTGCTCACGATTTCGTAAATGCTAAATAAGTTTTTTATCCCCTTAGCTTAAATTTCATTAAGGGGATAAAACTTTGTTCTTTCCAAGCCGATCTAGTTTTAGAACTTACCGAAAGTATAGCCTGAATTAGCCCTCGATTTTACATCTTGGAACCATGGCCCCCCCCTTTTTTAGGAAAAGGATGACCTTCGGTCTCTCTATTTAAAGGAAATCTTCACGCCTTTTTGTCGGATTCGGCTGAAATTTACGGGACGGTCTTATTTAGTCGGTTCTGTGATCCTTAACCATTGCTTAGAGCCTTTATCCAATGGGTCAAGTTGTATCAGTCTCAGTTCATTGAGTTGCTTTAATCCTGCTTGGACTGAATTGTAAGAGAGGCCCGTGGAAAATCCTAAATCTCTACGAGAAAACTGTAAGACTTTTTTTGTCTGTAAGTGGGGACTGTTCTCAATCCTGTAACGGAAAAGTAAAAGTAACCTAAGCCCCGAATTAGAAACTACCTGAGAATTTAAAAACCACCCGTAAAATTTAAACATAACTGAGGCCCCCTTTTGTCCTCAGTTCTATAAATAGAAAATAGCCCCCTTTCTTTTTTCTTCTTTCTCTTTCCTTTTGTTCCCCTACCTATTGGAAACACTCACGGGCTTGGGTGTTCTCAACGGGTTTAAGGTTTCCCCATTTAGATAGAAAAGGGGGAACCAATGAAAACTAAACAAGTGCCATATATCTTTATTCCATTTCCTGCTTTTCTGGCCGAGTGTGACGAACTCACTCCACAAGAAAAGGCGGTCTTATTATTTTTAATGTCCTCAACTTATAGGAACTGGAACCCGTCTTATAGGGAACTGGCCGCTAAACTCTCATTAGGAAACTCAACGATTAAGCGAGCGATTACTAAACTCCAATTATTAGGATTTATAACCGCCTCCGTATCCATTCACGGGGAAACCTATAAAAATAAAGTAAATCAATACCGAGTTAATTTAAAAAATCCTACCGAGTGGTGTCCTACTCTGGACTTAAAGACGAGCATTGAGCGGTGTTATGAGTTAAACGGTTCCCCCGTGCCTGTATTTTCTTATGTGTATTTGGATAATAAAACATTGGCCGAGGATTTTGAGCGAGCCTTATCCACGGGGGAAATTAGGCGAACCCGTGCGGTGTCTGTGGATATGGTAGATAAAATTTTATCCTCAACTTTACCAATAGAGTTAAGACTGGAATTTGAGGAAAAGAAATTTAGGGCGGTCAATATCTGGCGGGCCTGTCGTGATTTTATTGAATGGCTTGAAATAAAAAAAGACTACATAAACGGCGAACAAGTAGAGCGGTTAAAAGGTATTTTTATCAATGAAAATCTGGACGGTGAACGGCGGACTATTCTACGGGTAACCCTACTTAATAAAACTGCCGCCGAGTTTTTATCGGTGGTGGAAAATGAAAGAGAAAAATCACAAGCCGAACGGGATAAAAAATTATCCCCGTCCTAAATCTATTTAAAAAATATGGGAAAGGTAGGCCGTCCTAAAAAGAAAATTACTTATTTTATTGAGGTGATTTTCTATTTTTTCTTTATTTCCGTTTTTGTCCTTTTCCTACTCCCTGCCCCACTGACCTTAGCGGTCATGGGGTTTTTTTGGTTAATAGGTGAGGTGGCGAGTGCTTTTAAATAATGTGAGGCCTGATAAGAATGACCCTTTATATTTTCTATTCCGTTTTGCCGTGCGGTCGTGGCTGTTATTTTTGTCCGTGATTTTCTCCGTGCCTGTTTTTCCCTTATTTGGAAAGTCTTTGACGGGGAACCAATTCTTATCAATGTGTGGGGCCTTTATCCTAATTGTAGCCGTGGATTTTTTGAGTGTGTGGATAAAGGCTTATCCCATATACAAGGAACGGGAACGAATAGAGTGGGAAACTTTTGGCCGTAGAAAAACACATTAAATCAATGGTTAATTTTTAGTTTGTAGTTAAGTTTTTATAGTATAATATTACTATGAAGATAGAGGGTCGAACATGGAAGATTCAATTTTGCGATTAGCCGTTAAGCATGGGATTCAAATGCAAAGAATCACCAGTACTAATGAACTTGGTCTGGATTTCCAGACCGCTATTGGTGAGAGTGTCGACGGCATAAAATGGATTTTGAGAATTCCCCGTAGAGAAAATATGTTCTCCCAGATTGAAAAAGAAAAGAACAACCTTAATTTTTTAAAGTCTAAAATTAACTTTGATATTCCTGATTGGAAAGTAGTGAGCCCTGAATTAGTCGCTTATCCACTCCTAACGGATAAACCTGCCTTGGAAGTAGAAGCAACTAAGCAAGAATTTATTTGGAATATAGATTTAAATTTTTACAAGTATTCCGAGTCTCTTGGTTTGATTTTATGCGAACTTCATAATTTAACTCAGGAGGCTAAAGAATTTGGCTTGTCTTTGCGAACATCCGAAATAATCAGAAAAGATTTTTTAGATGAAATTTTTTTGATTAAAAACCAATTAGGAATATCACCTCATTTAGAAAAACAGTGGAGAACTTGGATTGATAACGATACCTACTGGCCAACTTTCTCTACTCTTATTCATGGTGATTTGTATGCTGGCCATACTTTAGTTAACTCTGAGGAACAGATAACTGGAATTATTGATTGGAGTGAAATGCAAATTGGAGACTCTTCACTGGATTTTGCTGGCCAGTATACTGGATTAGGTGAAACTCATTTGGATAAGACTTTATTGGTTTATGAAAAATCAGGGGGAAAGACTTGGCCGAAAATGAAAGAACACATAATACAGCGAGCCTTGGCTGCCCCGATCAAGTTTGCAGTATTTGCTTTAAACACAAAAAACGATAGCCACATACAAGCGGCAAAAGAGCAACTTAATAGCAAATGATAATTGTAATGGATTTTAATAATGGAATGTAACCCACCCGTCACCCAACTATTTTTGTAATGACATAAAGTATTGATATAGTTAAGAAAAGTGATTTTTAATAATTATTAAAATCCTCTCCGCCATTTTCTATAAATATCATTAAGCTCAATTGATTTTTATGAACTTGTTCTTTTTCTAGTGAGATAAAAAAGAGTCATAAGGCCATCACTGATCCAGTGACGCAGGGATCGACTAAAATCTAAATGACCAAGATTAAATCCAATCTGAACTTCCCAGAATGATTTATAGGCTTCTGACCAAGATGAATTCATTAAAAATATAGCAGCCAAGTATAGCCTGAATTAGCCCTCGATTTTACATCTTGGAACCATGGCCCCCCCCTTTTTTAGGAAAAGGATGACCTTCGGTCTCTCTATTTAAAGGAAATCTTCACGCCTTTTTGTCGGATTCGGCTGAAATTTACGGGACGGTCTTATTTAAGTCCAAGTAACTTTTTATCATTTAAATATATAGAAGCTCTACTTAACCTTTAAGCTTTTTCTTTTAAGCCATGCCTCAACTATTTTACGACTATTTATCTCCGCCGATTCCTCAGAATTAACTTCCATATCATACTTTAGAAATGAATGAACTGTTTTGAAATCCTGTTCGGCATCACCTACTCTTCGATCTCCTCTGAGTTTCTCCCTCTCTTGTAGAACTTCAAGGCCACAATGAACACCCACGTAGAACGCGTCGTAAGGTGAAAGTAGCTCAAGCAGGCGCTTTTTTTGATTTTCATCTTCGATGATTATATCAACTAAAAGATTATTCCCAGCGGACAAGAAGGCTGGAAGACATCGATAAAATCCTTCAAAGATCTTTGGCCGCATTTGCTTCCATGTAATACCAAGTTCTGGCACATTTCTGTTTTTTGGAAGTACATCTGCATCAAACATAATAAAATCCAGCGAGAAGTGAATGAAAGGCGCCGGAATAACATCCCGGATGTTTTTACATAAAGTTGTTTTCCCTGCACTAGAAGCACCATTGAGTAAAATAATACTTCCGTCGTGATTTAAAGCATCCATGTCGTATTCCTTATTGGTTCACGTCTTTTATAAATCTACCTGCTTTTTATATCGATATCAAACTTCAGTCACAGAACCAGGCACTCGAAACCTGGATAGCTCCGAGTGCCTGGTTTTTCATATGGATTTTCTCATTAAATATTCCACGCCCATTAACATAAAAGTACACACCGGTAATACAGAGGTAAACGCGATGAGGGGCCAGGCGCTATCTCCAGGCAAAAGTAAGGTTACTGCGGTTCCTACTACAGATACAATCAGACTTTGAAGACAATAATAAAAAGCCACAGCTGTTCCCGCCATATGCGGGAACTCTTCAAGTGCACCGTTTGCGGTAACGGAAACAATAAAGATCATTCCAACAGCGATCACCCACATAGGCAAAACAAAAGAGGCGATAGAAAGATCCATCAAGTTATTACATCCGGTAAGGATAATTGATCCCATGAGGATTATTATGAGTCCCCTGATGAGACTCCCCTTTGTTCCCCACTTTGTGACGAAAGATTTGGCAAAATGTGAAACTACAATCATGACGATTGCGACCGAAGCAAATACAAAACTGAAATGCATTTGAGACAGTCCAACTTTTTCCATCAAAACCCTGGGCGCTGTAGAAAAGAAAACAAAAAAAGACCCCATTGCTGTACTAAAACCTAATGTATAAATCCAAAAGGACATACTTTTAAAAATCACTGGTACCGAGATATTTTCCTTCGTCACAGACGAAGGCTTCGTTTCACGCCATCGAAGTAGAGCATGGATAAACGCCATCAAACCAATTCCTCCAAGGAAAATAAATATCATTCTCCAGCCATATAGATAGGCAAGGATGGCTCCCAAGATTGGTCCTAGAGCTGGAACAAAAGCAAGGATTGAACTAAAGAGACTATATATGACATTTCCTTCCGGTTTATCTGCATAGACATCTCTGACTGTAGCGAAGGTTGCCACAAGAGCAGCTGAAGAACCCAATGCCTGAAAAACTCGTGCTCCTAAAAAAAGATAACCATTGCTCGTGAAAACTAGAACGAAGGAGGAAATTGTGAAAAGCAAAGCACCTATTAGCACCACTTTTCTGCGCCCGATACGATCAGACAAAGGACCAAAGAATAACTGCCCCAGTCCAAGTGTGACCATATAGAGACTAAGAGTTAGCTGGATCACTAATGGTGATGTGTTAAGAGCTTCCGGCATTTTCGGGATAGCTGGGAGGTAAACGTCCATAGCAAGAGAAGCTAAAAGATCAAAAGGCGCCATTAACAATAGGGCCGAAGAAAGAGAATAATTCCAGTCATTAGACAATTTGCCTGACATAAGAAATCCTAAAAAAAGAAATAAACTTCGCCGGCGATATTTCCGAGAACAATGCCTGTGGGATTATCGCCGCAACAATAGAGAATATTAATATAGCGTAACAACATTCCTGATTGTTGTCAAGCACTGGTAAAGTTTAAAACCAACTCTCAAACAAGTATAGCCTGAATTAGCCCTCGATTTTACATCTTGGAACCATGGCCCCCCCCTTTTTTAGGAAAAGGATGACCTTCGGTCTCTCTATTTAAAGGAAATCTTCACGCCTTTTTGTCGGATTCGGCTGAAATTTACGGGACGGTCTTATTTAAGACCGAAATTAGGCGCACCCCTGCCCTTGCTCAACTAATTTTGCTTAAAAATCGCCCACTGCTTGATCAAAGTAGTCTGCCTCAGGAGGTGCTCTCGGAGACCTGATAATCACTTCATTTGCCGGCTGGCCAAGATGATTCAATATTTTTTGGCAGATATTCTGGGAAGTTATCGTGGCTACCAAAGTTAGCTTGGTGCCACAGTGATCACAATTACTAACTTCATATTTAAAAACGTATTTTAACAATTCGCTCCATGGCGTGCGGTAAACTTTCTTCTTGGTCTTCACTTTCTTAGGACACGCCAAACTCGTTATTTTAGATCTCTTCTTATGACGGGCCCCAAAAACTCCAATATAGCGAATAAGGTTTTGTCTCGGTGGCGGTATAAGAGCAATAATCCTTTTGATGAATTGATCTGGAGTGAATTGCAGATGAGTTGTCCCGTCGGAGTAAGGTGTTTTTAGCTGTAGCCTTACTTTTCCAGATGCCTCATAAGTAATCCTCTCTTTTGCAATGGGACCTCGCAGAATGTAGCGACAAAGTCTCTCCAATTCGGCCCGTTGATGTGCCAAGATTTTTACATTCGCATGCAGACTGAACCCATCATCGTAGGAGCAACGCTTCCCTACAAATTCTCTGAATGGCGGGTCCCAGACCTTGCCGATCTTAAGTGGGAGCTGAAAATTCTCATCTCGGTTTTGTACACTCTGGGCCTGAAAGTCGGATTGATCGTTATAGTCATTTTCAACTTGCTCAAATTTTTCCAGTAGTCTCATTAAGCGTTTCTTCAATGTGCCATTGAGTTGAACGACTTCTTCATGCGTTGGAACAATTTCAAAAAAGACTTCATCGCCAAAATTATTTTCATAGAATACTCCATCGATATAGATCGTATGGAAATGCACGTTTAGATTAAGTGCTCCTCCAAAACGCTGAACGACTGTAATCGCTCCAGCTTTGGGATTTTTCAGATTGTGGATTCTGGCCTTGTATTCATAATGGCGACTAAGTGTCCGGTGAAAAATCGCCAAGGCCTTTCTTAAGAAATCAGGATTTCGCGCGAGCAAAAATCTATGAACATAGGGCATGCTTAATACCCATTGCCTTGTCGGTACTTCCGGAATCACTTCTTCAATTAAATGTTTAGCCGTATCCGACATGCGTCTGCCAGTGCAACTCGGACAAAGCGTTCTCCCTTTGCAGCTAAAGGCAACAAGCTTATCTTTTTGACATAAGGAGCAGTGAAACCTTGCCATGCCGAAGGCGAGGTTTCCGCATCGTAGGTATTTTTTGAATTCTCTCTCCAAGTGATATGGGAGATGGACTCCAATATTTTCTTTATTGAAAAAAACTTGGCGGTAATTTTCTCGAATCAAAGAATGAAGGTCAGAACTGTATGGGTCGCGGGCAATGTACATTCCGCGGTACATGCAAGAAACTGTGACTGATTAAATTTTACTAAATGATTAACATCATTTGCCTGAACGAAAAGTGCCAAAAGAATATACCGTTTGTGAGAGAAGTTTTTACCTTATGGCATTGAATGAGGATAAAGAAAGAAGTCGGCCACGTGTTGAAACTTTGCCTTCAGACATTGACATCACCGTCTATAACTGACGACTCAAAACGAATGGTTCTTTAAAACCGTTTATATAATTTTTCTTTACTTTGATGAGTATATGATAAATGCGCTCCGCGCGAAAGACTGTGTTACAAATTTACATACTGCGAAAATAATTGTCTACTTTTTATACACTAAATAATATTCCAAGGTCTTGAAATTACTTAAATATCTAGTGAGTTTATAAAACTTTCCACCTGTTTTTTCATCTCTCTAGAAATACATGCTTTGAAATACTCGCTATTTCGAGTGCTCTTTCCAAAAAGAAGCTCATCCAAGGACATTTGAAAATACTCAGCAAGCCTTTTGGCCTTTACTAAATCTTTAGGTGGACGTCCTTCACTCCATGAGAACAAAGTTGAATATGGAATCCTTGTCCTTCGGCTAAGTTCTTTTAAGGGAATTCTTAATTCATAAACTTTAGCTTTGATTACTTCTCTTATTTTTATTTCATTAGCAATGTCTGTTATTTTTTCTTCTTTCATTCTTTAAACAAAACTTGGAAAACTTTAAAAGTCCAGTTCAAATAAAGACTCGCGTAGTTAAAATAAAAACTAGGCTTCGATCCATTTCCAAGTTAAGTTTGGAATTAACGGAGGAAATAATTATGATTAGAGATATTATTGACGTTGGAACTTACTTAGGTTTTTATATTTTTCTTACGATGGGATCGTATAGTGCTTATAAATTCATTCGTTATGAAGCTTTATCGAAGGTTAAGCAAGGACACCCAAGCCTTCATACTTTTACTCAAAAGCTTACAGGACAAAAGTTTGAGTACTTACATAGAAAACCAGTTAAGTAAGTTTAGATGTATCTTTTATAAACCTTGGTAGATTTTTATATTCAGCTCTTACCTCAACAAGATAATCTTTCCACTTATTTTGTTGATTGAGTTTTTTATAAGCCTTTTTGATTTTATTAAAATAATAAATTGAGTCTTTGTATTTTTTGGCAACTCTGCGGCTTATAATGCCCTCAATTGATCTTTTCCATAATTCAATACTGGCCTCTGGGTAGTCATCAGCAAGGTATTCAGCAATTTTATTACCTTGATACATAAAGTTAGTTGAACTATCTTTTTTCATTTCTTTATACAAAAGGTAAATATCTTCTATTCGATCTTCAAATTTTGCTATATCGATTAAAGACTCAAAATCAGGAAAGCTTCTTCTCCAACTAGAAGACTTCTTTTCAAATGCTGCTTTCATAGCACCTTTCTTTTTAGCTTTTCCTGTCCTCAAATAGCTTATTGACCAACTCTTCATTTCTTCAAGAATTTTCATCTGCTTTGATATCTTGAGTAAATCCTTATAAGTACTAAGGCCAGGACTATCTAAAAAGTTTTCTTGTTTGAGTCTTAGCAATACACTTTTATCACCTCTTTTAAGTGCAAGTTGTGCTATAACTTCTTTTATATCAGAATACTGTCGTCGCTCATCAGAATCTTTTAAGGCCACAAGTGCATTTTTGGCTTCATGCTCAGCTTTATCATACATTTTATAATCTGTGAGTTTATTAATATATCGAAGCCATTTACCACCTTTAATAGCCTCTTCTTTACAAAAGTCTAAGACTTCATCTTTCGCTTTATATTTTTCATATGCCATTAAAACATATTTTGAGATTTTTTCTCGTTTATACCTAGTTATAAAATCATCATCAGTACTAAACCTATCTAATCTCTCTTTAAGTTCATCAGCAACCACATTCCAAGTTGCAATATCATGTTCTTTCTCTATATATCTATAAAGATCATCAAATGCTCCAAATCCATCATCAATTACAGCGTTGATTGCCATCATTAGTTTTTCGCTATTATCCATAGAAGCATACTCAAGTGCTTCTGATGCCATAGAAACGCACTCTTGAATTTGTCCTTGGGCATCTCCTTCATCATTACTTTGCTCTATATATTCGTCTGCCTCATCTATGAATACCCAAAGAACTTCAATTAAAGAATCATATTGCTTATTATCTAATAGTAAGTTCATCTTACATTGCACTCTACTAAAGTCGGCTAGATTTCCATAACCTTTCCAATGATCATACCAAGATGGCTCTTCAAACTCAGCACGAATCTCAGCCTTTATTTCTTTAGTTAGAGTCTTAAAATCACCAGAAGAAAGATTTACTTGCTCCATTATATCTTCTCTTACACTTGGGTATTTATCTGCAAGATTACCAAGTAAATCTATTAGTTCTAGCTTTTCTTTTTCAAGAAGAAAGGTATTTATTTTGGATTGAACGTCTTTTTTTGTCATAGATATATTTTCTTCAAAGATTTCAGAATTCCAATCATTATAGAAATTATCACTATCATATAAACGTTCAAGCCTTAAAAGTAGCTTATGATCAGTAGAAACTTCTTCAACGATTTTCTTATTTTTTAAACGGCTTAAAAACTCAAAATAAGTGGCAACCGCATGCTTACAAGCAATTCCATAAGGACAGGAACAACGAGAATAAATGCTCCCTTTTTCATCGACACCAATAAAGGTAATGTACTCTTTAGTTCCTCTTACCTGAGAAATAACACCTTTTGGGGACAGATATAGATCGCTAACTCGACCTTGGGTAAAGTAATTTTCTCCTCGCTCAAAGATTCTGTCTCCAACAAAGTACTCAACCTCAATAAATGAAATATCTTTTATACTTTTATGACTCATATAGAAAATTCACCAAGTTTTTAGGAAGTACTTTTATATTTGATTGCTCACACAACTTAATCAGTGTCTCTTCATCATAATTTGCCGTTAATAAATATGCTTTATCAAATAAATTATTCTCTTTAATTATATCGACACCATTTTTTGAATCTTTACCTAGATCATAGTCAACTAAAGCAAAAAAATCTTGATGTTCACTTCCATCTAAAAAAGTCTTAAACTCATAGTTTTTAAAAAAGGAAAGAATACTTTTGTCTGAAAATAAAGTATGAACTTTTTCATGAATATTAGAATCATCATCAACAAGAATAAGCTTATTAGAATTAATCAGCTTATCTTCATTCGGGTGGTATGAAGGAATCGCACTTTTCTTTAGAGATATAATAAAACATGTTTCTTTTTGATCACTGGTACAATCTATTGAACCACTCCAAGAATCAAGTTTGTCCTTTACAAAGCTTAGACCTTCTCCTGTCCCATCTTTCTTGCCAAAGGTAAAGCCATTATCAAAGATTTTAGCTCTAATCTCGTCAGGTATCTCATCTCCATTATTTGAAACTCTAATTTTTATTTTATCATCAATATCCTGAAGCTCAATCTTAATATCTGAAGCTTTAGCTGTGGCTGCATTTTCAACAAGATTTTGAATAACTCTAAAGAAGTCATTACCCTGAACCTTTGAAAACAAATTTATGCTCCCTAGCTTTAACTCAACCTCAACTCCATATTTTTCTTTCAATATTGGAGTAACTTGATCATAAAAACTCTTAAGAATATAAGCGATATTATGCTCACGTTCTTTACTTTTTCCAACCTTTCCCAAAATTGCTTTATTTCCTGGCAAGTCTTGTAAGGTTTTCTCTATTCTTGATATTGCAGATAGTAAGGATTTTCTTTGAGTTCGTTCAATCCCATCTTTCTTTTCTGTTATATCAAAGATCTGTTGCATGGCCCCTGCAAGATCATGTCGAACTTGCCTTGAGACTTTTTCTGCAAATAAGGCCTCACGCACGCTCATTTCTTTCTCAATGTTATCAACGATTAGAGATCTATATCTTCTTATTAATGGTATCGTTAAAATTAATATAATTGCCCATACAATACAGCCCTTTAAAAATTGGCCAAATATATTAAAAGTTAAGATTAAGGTTCCCATTTTCTTTGTTTTTTTCTCATCGAAGAAAAGACTTATATTTACAGTAGAATCTAAAAGCTTATCAATAAACTCTCTTTGTTGAAAATAGTTGGGGTTTAATCTTGCAGGAAAGGTTAGAATCCGCTTACCATTTTTATCAAAGTAGCCTATGGCCTTAAAGCTTTCAAATTCCGCAGAAGATAAGACATAAAGAGCACCTCTTTTATCACCATTTTTTATTCTTCCCTCAACAATCTTCCCAATCTGCTTGGCCATAACAGATTTGGTTTCGTATTCTGAGTATATAAAAATACCTGTTACCAAGATAAGACCAAACATTTGAATAGAAAGAATCTGAAATAGAAACCAACGTAAGTTTTTCTTAATTTTATCGTTTAATATATTATCCAAGTGGATGCATCCTTTTTTCAATGTCTTCAAAATGATTTTCTTTAGAGACAAATAAATTAAGCCGTTCAAAGTTTAACTTTTCTTTTACTGTCTCTCCATAAAATATGTTTTGTACTTCATCAGACTCAGCTTTTACAAATACAAGCGGAGAATCATTAATAATCTGACTAGAAGATTTTAACTCTTTATATCTTACAGAAGGATTTTCAAGACGCTTTACTTCTTTACCGTTTGTTAGACCTTTAAATCGAGAATACGAGTTATCAGTTAAATTAAATCTAAAGTGATGAATCGACCTAAAAATATCCGTATGCTCTAACTCTTCCTTTAGCAGTGGCGTATATGTGTTTCCGTCTAAGTATGCTACTGTATTTGAAAGGGACTCAAAAAAAGATTTTTCAATTGCTGTCCCCAAATCTCTAGATGAACTAAGCCCAACAACAACACCACTATTTGGAAGGGTACTTATACATAGAACAGTATTTAAGTTTTCTGTGCTATGAAGTTCAAATAGTTTTAATGTAACGCTTTTACTGGCCAGACGATTAATGACATCAGAATAATCAATAAAAGCGTTCCCATCGGGATTGATTGGCATAAAAGACGTTTTCGTCAAATAGTGACACAAAAACACATCTCTTTCTACTAATTCAGCAAAAGCATTTTTTTTTGCATTCTCCAAATCTGAGTGTCCAGCAACTCCGCTACTATAGACTCCATATTCCTCACAGATTGCTCTTTCTAAAGACTCAACACAAGCCTTTACAAAAGCAAGATCCATATCGAGGTCGATACCTCTTCCAAAGTAAGTTTTACCATTAATTTCAACGTTGGCACTAAAATCGAAGTAATTTGGTGCCCAGTTTTTTATCCAAGCACCTTTACCGACCTTAAGTTTTAGTTCTTTTTTGTGTGATAAGAACCAGTCTATTATTTCTTGATTACTGGCCATAATGGATTGTTCGCAAATATTTGAGATAGCTCTATTTTCCAACCTTTTCTCGCTACAGCAACGTAAGGAGCGCTAACAAGAGGTACAAGAACAGCACTTTCTAATGTTTTCTTATGAAGATCTTTTAATCTATCCATTCTTTTCGTTTTAGTTTCTAGTGTCATATAGTCATGAAGCCACTGTTTAATCTCTTGCTTGATATCTCCAAATATACCAGCATTTAAACTATAAGAAATTAAACCAATATCTTCCATAAAACCTGTATCAGGGCCACCTATCCAAAAGTCTGGCATTTCACTTTCATCTTCGTATTTTAAGAATGCAGGTACATTCTTACCATCCGTAACTTTTAACCCTTTAAATACTTCTGTTATTTTACTTTTATACTCACTAGTATTTCCTAGTCTTACAATAGAAAGGTTTGCTCCACTTAAATCGACAGGACTATTACTATTTTGAAATAAAGATTTAACGGTGTTCATCTTTTCATCATCAATTGATCCATCACCATGAATAGGGAAAAATTGATCAACAACCTCGAACCCTGACTTAGATAAGAAGTGATCTCTAAATATATCCTTCATTTTTTTACCAATCCAAAGTCTTTGTTCCTTGTTAAATCTTTTTAAGCCTTTACTTGTGAAGCATAAAATAAAAGTTCTAATATTCATTGTGGAGTGTAGTTCAGCTCCAGACTCTTCACTAAAATCAATGACTTTTTCAGGATTTAGCTTATCAATTGTTGTAATAAAATCGACTTTATTCTCTTTAAAAAGAGTTATTGAGTCTTTTTCACCATCTATCCCAGCTGGTACAAGCTCAATTTGTTGGGCAATATTTCCTTTATAATGATAATGGTTCTTATTTGCAAGCAATGTTATTTTTCCATTACCATCATCTTTTTCAACATAATACGGCCCAGAAGTGTTTTTATAATCGACAATCTTTAATGTCTTTGGATCAACAGATCCTTTTGGAATAACTGCAAAGTCTATAGCTGCAAGCATTGGTAATAAAAATGTCTTCTTACCTTTAGGCTTTAAGATTAGTGTATTACCCTTAACCTTCATCCCAGCACAAGGTGCTTCGATATCTTTAATATCCTCATCAGGACACATAATATCTTTAAAGTTTCCATGAGTATTAGCTGATATAACTAAAACTCTTTTCAAAGAAAATAAAGCATCCTCAGCTGTTATCTTAATACCTGTTGTCGTTTTAAGATCATCTCTTATTTTTAGATGTAATTCATCTCCAACCCAATTGAACTCTTCTGCAACTCCTGCTTCGGGATTTCCATCTTTCTTTCCAAGCTCAATAAGAGGGCTAAAAGTATTCTCTAAAAATATATACTCAGGAGCAAGATGTATTCTTGTTGGCTCATAAAACTCGACCTTATTTTTATAAGGAAAAGCCACTCTTAAAATTTTCGATCCTCTATTTTCCATCGTACATCCAATTATTAAAAATATGCTAAACGCAAATAGTACCAGTCTTTGATTCAAAATCATTTAAAATCCCTTCTTCTTCAAGTCGATCAAGAAGATTTCCATTATTATTTCTAATTCTTAAACTAGGAGTTAAACCTCTATCAAATCTAATTTCATTAGAGTTTAACCTTTGTCTCTCTAATTGTCTTTGGATTAATTTTTTCAAAAAGCTATTCTTTTCTTCATCTGATAGTTTTTCAAAAGCTTCCAAGTAAGCAAGTCTCGTTTCCTCTGGATTTACACCATTTTTGATTTCGATCCTTAGCTCTTGAGAATAACTATTTGTCATCGCTCCCAATGCTAATAATGCTGTTATTGCAATTTGTTTTTTCATGCTAACACTCCTCTTGGTTGAGATTTTTCTTTTCTAAATAACTCCTGTAGTGAATCTTTGCTAAGTCCATCTAAACCTAAAGATTTCATCTTTGAAATCAGTGATGTTCTAGGAAGCTTTAACTCTTTGGCCGCCTTTGTTGTATTAAAGCTAACCTTATTTAAAGTTTCCAATATAAAAGCTGTTTGTTCATTTCTATGTTTTGCGACAAGCTCCTCAAATTGAGAAGCACTATCAGTACTAGAGTTTTTTTGTATAGAGCTAGATAAACGGCTACTTAAATCTTTAGCTGTAATCGTTCTTTTATCATTCATAATGTAAGCCGCTTTTATTGCAGACTCAAGCTCCCTTACATTTCCAGGCCATGGGTATCGCATAAGCTTAATTTTCGCTGCTTTGGAAATCAATTTGGGTTCTATTTCATTTTCTTGTGAAAATTCATCACTAAAATGTTTTGCGAGTGAATAGATATCACTTTTACGCTCCCGCAAGGGAGGCACGTGTATAGGTAAGCCTAAGATTCTGTATAGCAAGTCATTCCTAAAATTCCCTTTTTCTACTTCCTTGTTTAAGTCCTTATGTGTCGCGACAATAATTCTTAATTTTAATTTTATAGGTTTATTTGCACCTACCCTTACCACCTCTCGTTCTTGGAGTACTCGTAAAAGTTTGGCCTGCATCGGAACTGGCAACTCCCCAACTTCGTCCAGAAATAATGTACCACCGTTAGCTTCTTCAAACTTCCCAATCCGTTGCTGATCGGCTCCGGTGAATGCTCCTTTTTCATGGCCAAACAGTTCGGTTTCAATTAATTCTACTGGAATCGCCGCCATGTTTACCGCAACAAAGGGTTTATTTGCGAATACGGAATTGTAATGTATCGCTTTTGCCACCAACTCTTTTCCTGTTCCCGTTTCACCAGAAATCGAAACAGTAATATTGCTTGAGATAGCTTTATTCATTTTGGCGAAAACCCGTTCAATTTCTTGACTACCACCTTTTATTAAACTTCGAAAATTGTATTTTGAATAAACGGCATCTGAAAGATGTTCAATTTCTTTCTCAAGGTTCACTCTTTCACTCAGATGACGCAGTGTATTGTGCAGATGCTCTTTCGTATCATCACCTTTTACTACGTAATTAAACACGCCATTTTTGAGTAATTGAACAGCAGTACTCACGTCCTCCTGCGCAGAGACGACAATAATGCTCGACCTTATCCCCTTCAATCTGAGCTGCTTTATCAATTCTTCACAGGTTAAATCTGGAAGGGAATAGTCTAGTGAAACAACATCAAACTCTTTGACTGAAGAGTCTAAAAACTCTGCTCCATCTTTAAAGCAAGTAACATGGTACGAGGCAATTAACTCTATTATATGTTGAAGATACCTTCTGTAAAAATCATCATCTTCAACAACCGCAATTCTCATTTGTAGATTTTTCCCAAATATAGAAAATCGAAATTCAAAGAGACGGAACTACCACCGGCTCATTTAACCCTATTTTAATCTTTTAAGCCTCTATAATCGGTAAATT
>CAKZJW010000047.1 GCA_937120495.1 uncultured Oligoflexia bacterium | reverse complement strand
CGATCGAATTTTCAACAAAGTAGTCTATAAGTTTATTCATTTATTTAGTCTCTATAATTATTTAAAAATGGTTTAATACTATTATTTAGATACGCATAGTTTGCAATTAGCACTTCGTAATTAAGCAATGCCCTTTTTTCATTAAGTCTTGCATTTATATAAGCCTCTTCGGCACGAATTACTTCTTCAAAGCTTGCTTGCCCTCTGAGGTAAAGCTTATTTTGTTGAGAAAGAGTTAATTTTGAAAGCTTCACTTTTTTATTTGCAAGTTCAGTAGTGGATTCTAAAAACTTAATCCTTTCTTTTAAAGATAACTTTCTTGTTCGAATATCATCTTTCTTATTTGCAAGATCAAGTTCATTCTTTTTGTTCTGGTAACTGATTCTTCTTTTCAGAGCAGAGTTTTTATCAAGGCCTAAAGGAATAACTAGTCTTAATCCAACTCTTAATTCCTTTGCTTTTGTGTCAAGATGGTCGCTATAGCTTTCTTGTTGACTTTCATTCATTGCATTTGCACTGAAGGCCGTTGAAAAGAGTAGCTTATATCCATTTTGATTAGATATTTTCTCTAAATTTTTATCACTCACAACAACTCTCTTTTTAGCTAACTCTACAGAGAGGTGCTCCGTTTCAGAAATAAATGAACTCCAATGACTAAATGTTTTTCTTTTCCAAGATATTTTTGAAAAATAATTATCTGTTACTTTAAAGCCAAGTATATTTTCTAGTATTGCAAGATTTTCCTTTAAAGATGATCGAGCAGAAAGAATACTTTCTTCTTGATTTAACAAAGAGCTTCTTGCTTGGCTTAAGTCAACACTACGACTAACTCCATCTCTCACTCTCTTTTTCGTTCTTTTAACTCTTCTTCTGGCTTCTTTAACAAAAGATTTAGACAGGTCTACAGCATAAACCTGATACTTTGCTTGAAGATAGGTTGTAAAGAAATCGAGATAAGATTTTTCAATATTAATTTGGTTTTCAATTGAATCTGTTGCTGCTTGTGCAACAAGAAGATCATAGCTACTAGTTAAGCTTCTATCCAAAAAGTCATAACTATAATTCAAACTTGTTTTCGTTTCAAAAACGGTTTCACTATTAAACGAACTCAAACTTGTTGTAGACCAATCCGAAAGGTCGTATTCAATTTTTGAGTGAGTAATAGAGAAGCTTCCATATTTATAAGAATCTTTTGATAAACCAAAGTTTAATGTTTTATTTTTTGTACTTTGAGATTGAAAACTGAATAAAGACGCTAAGTTTGATTCTCCATAACTTGGATTCACAAAAAACTTCCAATCATTAAAGTCATTTTGAAACTTAAACTCTTCTTCAGTTATTTTTTGTGAAATTTCTAAACTTTGATTTACCTTTGATGATTGGTAGCCCTTCCAAACATTTTGGAAAACACCAAAAGATAAATGACTATAACTCAGCAGAAAAACTGCAATAATAACTCTATGCATATATTGTCCTCAATTTTTTTAAGAAGATACAATAAATATTAGACCTTTTCAAAAGGCGCATCTTGTCAAAGGGGTTCAATTCATCTATAAAAAACTCTCCGAGAAAGAAAGACCATCGCCGGAGAAAACTTAGGTTTTTTCGGGAGGAAAGTCCGGGCACCAAAGAGTATCGAAGCGGGTAACTCCCGTCCGCCGTGAGGCGAGGACAAGTGCAACAGAAAGCAAGTACAGTTCGGCTGTAGTGAAACCAGGTAAACTCTTCGAGGTGCAAGCTCATGTAGGCCAGTGTTTGACCGCGACTCGTGGGAATTGGCGGGTAGAGTGCTTGAGGTATTAGGCAACTACTATCCTAGAAGAATGATGGTTCTAGACAGAACCCGGCTTATATTCTTTCTCGGTTTTTTATAAATTTATTGATTTCATTGATGCTGTACTTAGGTTCTTATCAGTGAATGTAAAGTCAGATAGCTTTAATCCAAGTTTTTTTATTTCTGTCTCATTTACCCACAATACTTTATTCCTAATCTTATATTTTGTTATACTTGTTTTTATCTCTGGTAAAAAAGAAAAATCACCATCTATTTTTGGATACTGTTTAAAACTATCATCTTCACAAGAAATAACAAATGTCGGAACTTCATATTGTCCAGAGAGCCATTCACTTTCATTCTTTTTATAAGATAAATACTTATCATCTTTTTTTAAAATGATTCTCAAAACTTCTAATTCAAAAAACTCGGCTTTCTTTTTTACTATATTTGGGATCTGTTCAACCTTCTTTTCATTAAAGGCCACACATATGGAACTCAATGGGCACAAATCGCAGTGAGCTTTTCTAGCTTGGCAGTAATTTCGTCCAAGATCCATTAAGGCTTCATTATACTCTCTTGCTCCGAATTGATTCATTTCGCTACAAATTCTATCATCTTTAAATTTTTGTAATATTTCTTTTTGAAGTTTTAACCCTTTTTCAATTTCTATTCCATTTAATCGAGCTAATACTCTTTCAAGATTTGCATCTACCGCAAGCGCTCTTTTATTTGCCCCAATTGCGATTAATGCATTTGCAGTGTAAATACCAATTCCATCAATTTGAATTAGCTTATCAAAATCAAGAGGTATCTCTCCTCCATACTTATTTGTTATTGTACGACAGGCCTTTTGCAAGTTTCTTGCTCTTCTATAATAACCAAGTCCTTTCCAAGAAATAAGAAGTTCTTCTTCTGAAGCCGATGCAACATCTTTTGGTGTTGGGTATTCATTTAGAAAACGTTCGAAGTGATTAATAACTGTAGAAACAGTGGTTTGCTGGAGCATAATTTCAGAAACTAAAGTTCCATAAAGAGATCTATTCTTTCTCCAAGGAAGGTATGAAAATTCTTGGCAAGACCAATCAATGAGTTTTTGAAACATTAGCGACACATTTTTTGAATTCTAGATACATCATCAACAATACTCTTTGCATAGATAGGACTTTTAACACCTTTCACTGTTCCGCCCATTTCATTTTCTATAAAATCAATGAACTCAGCCTTTGCTTCATAAATATCAGTTATAATAACAAGACTTTTAGCTTTTGAGCTTTTAATATCTTTCATTAGTCGATCGACCCTATTTAAACCTGAATTTAAACAAACCCTATCAAAATTTCCAAGTTCTTTTCTATTTTCATCAAAGATATAAACTTTCATTTTTTCATTCAAGCCACATTTTTTATTAACTCTTCTTAAAAAAGTTTCTCTAAAACAAGGTGTCTCATGATTTTTAAAATCAATCTGTCTCATCGTAGAGCTAATATCAACCCAAATCTCTAGTTTATGCTTTGGTATTTTATTTTTCGTATTTTTCTTTAAATTTTTTCCACAAAAGATATTAAAATGTCCCATCTCTTTACATGGATCATAAATACCTTCTTTATATTCACCTTCTTCTTTAAACTCTTCTTTAGAATCTAAATTTGAATAATCTCGGGCTTGAATAATTTTCTTATTCTTGTCTTCTTTGTACAAACCAATTTGTGGATCAAAACAATACTCTCCCATAGGCTGGCATTTATAATTACTTGCAAGCATTGATGAGAATTTTGTTTGTGGAATAATCTCTTTTATAAAAGCCGTCTTATCTAAACTTAAGAACCATACCTCTAGCTTCTTTGGAGCTCCAAAGGCAAATTGAGACGAAATTAATATTAAAAGAATAACCTTATTCATATTTCAAATTGTTTCCTATTTAGATACTTTATTAAAACCTCACTAGCAGATACAACAAGATCCTGACCGTCCATATCTAAATCAAGAAAATCAGATAAGAAACTTTTTTGTCTCGCTGTTAAAGAAGCCAACTTCTCTCCCGTTGATTTTGTTGATCGTCTATCTTTCGAGTCCTCTCTTCTTTCACCAAAAGAAACTGGTACTCCACGAATATTTGCCGTCGTCTTCGTTTTTGTCTGTTCTTCATCAAGTGATTTTTCAAAAGCACTTGATTCTGCATCAGCACTACCTACCGTATCGGATGTTTCAGGGTCTACATAAAGAGTAACCATCTTTTTAAATAAAGTTGTTGAGTCTTCTTCAATAAAATCTATGATTTCATGAAGTGGAATGCCTAGTTTTGCAACTATTGCAGCAATCAATTGAGGATCTAGCTCCTTGGTCTTCTGATTTAAGAACCTGCTCATTGTCGAAATTCCCACATTAATCTTCTCTGCGAGATCTTTCTGAGAGTATCCTCCACGTATTGCCATATACTTACGCACTGTCGTTAAAAAAGCTTCTAAGTATTTACTATCAAATCTAAC
>CAKZJW010000046.1 GCA_937120495.1 uncultured Oligoflexia bacterium | reverse complement strand
TTTGGTGCATTATTTAGATCTATTGAAAGAGATCAACAAAAACGTGGTTACCTAGACTAGGCTTTTAAAATCCTAAAATGAAGTTTTCCATTTTTATAATCTTTTGTTAAAGAGGCTGGGTCAATTATATCGGCAACAAACCTTTTTGCTGTATATGTTTCAATCTTAGACATTCTATCAGTGCCATGCTCTTCATTTAGAGTATTAGAGTACTCACGCTCCATTGTTAGCCTAAGTTGTCTTTTTTCACCCACGAGCTTAATATTTTTAGCTTCATGCTCTTTTATTGGAATATATATATCGTAACCATCTTTAGCTTCTGTTTCTTGAATTTGAACATCTAGAGTTCCAAACTTATAAAAGTCATCTTCATGTTTTGCTGCACCAACAGAAAATTTATTTGTTAATTCGTCAGTAAACTCTTTAATAATTTTTTCTTTATTAGTCATAAGAGTATTGATTAGAGTTTCATGCTCATCTCTGAGGACTTTATAGTCTGCTTCAAAATGTTCTTGTTTACTTTTTTTCTTTAAAGCACTATCGGCGTCAATCTTTGCAATTTCCGAGCTTGATATACTTCTGCGTTGATTTATCTCTTTTGAGTTTTTTCTTTCTTCATCGGCTTTGATTCTTTCGTGATTTACTCGCATTTTAAATAGAGCTCTCGCATTCGCATTCTCTAGGCTTGCGTGTTCTTTTTGATAAGTTTGTTTCTTTAGCTCAGTTTCATTTTTATGAGAAGATATTTGAAGACTCTTTTCTTCATTATTTTGAGAGGCTAGTGACTGCTTATCAGATTGTATTCTTCTTTGAATCCGATTTAGCTCTATTTGAGTTGCTTGTGTTGCATCTGCAAGCTTTAATGAATTATCTTGATGTCTTTGCTCTAGTTTCACATCGTGAAGCATCTTTTGTGATTTTAATTCATTTTCATTTTGTCGTTCAAGATCAGCCTTTGTTTTTGAAAGCCTTTCTTTAACATCATCTAAATTTTGCTGAAGTTTATTATATGTTTTTTCATTTTGAATAGTTTTTGTTTGAAGCTTGTGATCATGATTGACCTTTTGTAGGTGAATTTGATCTTGATGTTTAGCTTTAATATCATTTTTTTGTCTTACATGTTCATTTTTCACTTTATCAATTTCATTTTGATGGTGTGAGTGTAGTCTTTTCATCTTAGACTGGTGAGCAGACTGCGTATTTTTTGTATCGATATCAGTTTTTGTTCTCATTGTAATATCTCCTTAGAAATTTTCTTATAAGGGGATTCACATGTTTCTTTTAATTGTCCGGTATTACCTGGGCATATCCAGGTTCTCAATAGGTCCACAGCGACTAAGTTTGAACCGCCATTGTAGGCCTGGTATGTTGTTGGGTCCAATGTTGATACAATAAGATTTGGTTTTGATTTAGATACTTTTTGAACTTTATCCTTAATTATATATTGATAGACTCTGTACTCTGCATGAGCAAAAGAAAAAGAGGCTAGTAATATAGTGATAAGTAGTAGTTTCATTTAGTGTAAGTTTTTAAGATCCTTTAACATATCGTGCTCAACTACTTTAATGAAAGATTTTATAAAAACATCTCTTTCTGATTTTTCTAAACCAGTTAGTGCTGTCACTTTCTTTTGTTGAGTTCTATGTCTTGATAATTTTTGAAAAGCATCTTTTACATTTCTGTTGGCAACTTGATAACTCATCCTGTGTTCTAGTTGAGCTCCCTCGGCTAACCACTCTTTAAAAAATAAAGGAAAGTGCCCAAACCTTGCAAGTTCGATATAGCTTTTCATCTCTGTGTTGATTGAAGATTTTGTAGATTGGTTGAATGCTAGAGTAGAGTTGGATAATGTTGTCATTTGCCTCCTGCAGTTTGACTTACTTATATTCTATTCCTTTTTGGTCGAGATTTTGAGGTGGAGAATTTTTCCACTGTCTCTATTTAGGCCTTAAAGTATTGATTTATGGTATCCTTAAAATAGGAGAATATTTAAATGAGTAAAAAACTCTACTTCTGTAATACATGTAGATGCAATATTTCTAAAATTGAGGATCTTCTCTTCGTTGAAGAGTCCAAGCGTGGTTTTTGTAGTGAAAAATGTATTATCGAATTTTTCAAACCCTATATGGTTTCTTTTGAAAATGAAGAAATTCAAGTCAGAGAATCCTTGGACATTGAACCTGGGGAAGTAGACTTGCACCTTTTTCAGGATAAAAAACTTTTTGAGGAAGTACTTTATAACGCTCAAGAAGTTCGTGTTGAGAAAAATGATCTTTATGAAGAGTTTTACACACATATCCATCCTATACATGATGGAATGTATTATATACTTGTTTGTTCTTATTACGAAGGGGAGCCTGCATTTGTATTCTTTAAGACAATTACAAAGAATATGGATCTTTTAAAATTCTATCAAAAAGGTAACCTTCTAATTTCAGATGAAGGAATAAAAGCTTCTTCTGAAGAAGAAGAGGATGATGAGAAACTTTTAAAAGACATTTCTCTTCCTGCTGAGGTTATTGAACAAGTTGATTTAAAAAAATCAGAATACCTAGCAGATCTATTGAATAGAAGAAGTGAGTCAGATATTCCTTTTGAACAATATGGTCTTTACGACGATTATATAACTTTGACTTTGGATGAGCCTGATGATGAATTTCATACTGAGGATGATGCTGGGGATAAAATATATACGTTTATAAAAACATTTCAAAAGCGAGGTGAGGATTTTTACTATGTAGTAGTTTGTCTGAACGTAAAAATTCCAAATAGTGAAGATAGGGCTCTATTGCCAGTCATAAGCTTTCCATCAACAGATGATGAATTATATAAATTCTATGCCATCGGTCAAAAGAAAAATACAAGAGTAACTAACTAGAAATTAACTTGTCTGTAATTATCAGTATGTGCTTGAACAAATGCATTACAAACATTATTTGCATAATTATTTGCTGCTTGATCACATTGAGGATTCGGATTAATACAGTTATTTCTTCCCGTTGAAGGGTTATAAACTTGGTTGTAACAACAACCTTGTGTACTAATAAAGAAGTCTTCTTTTGAGTTCATACATCCCATATAAGCATTAAGAGAAGTCGCTTTGATTACCATTACACCATTTATTTTCTCTGGTCTTGGATAAGAAAAATTTGGTGGAACGAGCTCTTTAGTAAGAGTCATATAATAGTTTTTGTTTGCTTGATTATGAACACACTCGGCGCGCCCTAATTTAAAAGAGTTTCCGCTATTTTGGATATGAATAGGTACAAAACAAGTTCCCTGAGTACTAGACTCTGCAAAGATCGCTTTATGGCCTCTTTCGTCATTTGAGTTTTGACAAACACCAAAGTAACCTATGCTTCCACCGTTGAACTGTGGAGTTAGGTAAGCACAATCCTCATAACCGGGCTCTTCGTTTTGGTTATTTCCATTATTACCATTGCCATCGTTTCCAGTCCCATCATCTCCGTCGTCACCTTCGTCTTCATTTTGAGAAGCAGTGTCAATTCCACCTTTCGTGAGAGTTTCATCTGTAGGAACACGTGTCCTTACAGGAGCGTCACAACTAACTAGGAAAAATGATAATAATGTAAGCAAAGTTAATAATTTCATAGTCTACCTTTTGAGTATTTCAATTACTTTATCGGTATAATTAGGAATTTATTTAGTAATATATTTTCTCATTTATTGTGATAAACTATTAAAAATACGAGCGTTATGAAAAAAATTATTATCTTACTGACTATATTACTTGGGATCTCTGTGTCTGCTGTTGGACTTATTTTAGTAAGTCCATACTACTATTATAGTAAAATTATTAAAAATGAATATCAATCCAATTGGTATTCTCATCCAGCTTTTAAGAAATCTTTTTTGACTCCTTCTGATGAAGTAGAGGGAAGTTCGTCCGATCTTGGGAATAGCGATCTTTGGCAAAAATTTCATTTTATGGATGTTGAAATACCGATGCCTGTACACAATCCATTTTTTTACGTTGCACCAGTATTATCCTTTGATAAAAAAACAAAATCAACAAATTTTGGTATAAGACTTTATAGTGAAGGAGATCGAGAAATTTCAAAAATTTTCTTTATAAGAAATCGATTATTTCCAGATGCACTCAAGAGTCAACGTTTATTTAAGCTTCCTTTAATTAAAAAGGAGCTTAAGAAATACTCTAAAGAACAAATTTGGAAAGATTTATTTACAAAAAAAATCGAAAATTGGAAT
Organism: uncultured Oligoflexia bacterium; assembly: GCA_937120495.1. Lineage (GTDB taxonomy): Bacteria > Bdellovibrionota > Bacteriovoracia > Bacteriovoracales > Bacteriovoracaceae > CAKZJW01. The sequence goes on along the minus strand of CAKZJW010000046.1, from coordinate 14,568 downwards.
ATTCCATTTTCAAAAATGTTATACAACCTTTACTTAATTCAATTAAGATCAAAGGTTCTTCCTGATAAATTTAAAAGCTACTCACTTGTAAAAGACACAAGTACAGCGATCATTGAACTTGAGTCTCTTAACAAAGACTATACAACAGAGATGATCCTTACTTACTCTAGAGGCCTTATTTATTCTTTCTTATTATTAACTGAAAAAGATAATAAAGAATCTGCTCTTGTTCGTTATAAATTTCTTAATGAGGTTTCTTTTCAAGGAGGATCTCGACGTCTAGCTCAAATATTATATTTAGAGTTTAAAGGACTTAATTATAAAGATCAGCTAGACCACAAAGGAATGTTGTACCTACTTTCAGCATGGACTCATGAAATGAATGAAAGTAATTACATAAGAGAGATGATTGAGAATCTTGAAAAAGGTAATAAAAATCAAAGGCAGCTAGAGAACCTCTATCGTTATGCGCTTGATCGCTACGGAAAAACATTTACTAGAAAGGAAGTTGATAATTTAGATGTAAACGATGAAGTCCTTTTAAATAGAAAAGTTGAATTAGAAAGAAGAAAAGAGCAAAAAGAGTTGGCTCGAGTAAAAGAGGAAATTAATAATAAGCCTATCCCTCTGACAGAGGATCAAAAACTTAAAAGACTTCTAAAAAAAGCAAAGAAAAATAAAAAAGAAAATAACGATCAAATTACTATAGATTAAATTTAAAAATAAAGCCTAAACTGGTCAATGAGAGCTTTTGTTAAGTTGGGTTTTAATTTTTCAACAAGCTCCTGTTTTAAAGATTTATCTTCTTCATCCATATAAATAGCTCTACTTATTTCAATTTGAATATTATTAATTCTTTCATACTCACTGTTTATAAATCGAGTAATATGGCCACCATAATAGGGAATGTTTTGTGTTACTTCCGTGCTAAAGCTTTTTAAGTTTTCACAAACTTGGTCAATAAAAGCTTTCTCGCATGATAGTCCTTCAATATCACTGACACAAAAGTCTGGGCGAACCTTTGGTTGGTTTGGAGTGAGTTTCAAGTGATACTCTGTGGGCCTAGAAGGCATACTATGAAGATCAATAAAGGATATGTTCTTATCAGTTTCTTTATGTAGCTTATTAATCATTGTTTTTAACATTTCAAAATAAGGAACATGATACTTTGCTTCAAGGATACTTCTTTGTTGCGTATCAGGCTCATTCTCAACAAGAGGGACCCCATGGGAATTCTTTTTCCAGTTAAGTACTGAGTCTTTTTGGGACCTATTAAGGTCAATACAAGTTCTATGAATATTGGATACTATGACAGACACACCTGCTTGATTGAGTGCCTCAATATCTACAAGGTGGTCGACTCTATAGTCTACATCACAGGCTAAGGCCTTGGAATCTTTAGTAAGAAATGCTTCAAATTCTTCTGGGATAATTTCTCCCGAATGAGGAATCGATAAAATTCCAATATTGGAGTTTTGAGCCGGGTAGAAGCGAAAAATTTCATTTGTCATATATGTGCCTTTTATAAGTATTTAATTCTATGTAAAAAATACCACGGCTTTGTTTTTGTTGTCTAATTTGAATGAAAAAAGGTATGTATCTGCTTGATATTTGACAAAATTTTGAGGTTTTATGAAGTTTCCAGGGCGCAGAAATACTAAGCACTACTTTCCAGTTTCAGAAAAAGATAGGTCTACTCTTCTTTTCGGAGACATGTCTAATTCAGAAGTTTATATCGTTGGTATAGATCAACTTCTTGTCGATATTGAAATAGAAGTGAGTGATGAGTTTTTAGAGACGAATAAATTTCCAAAAGGGCAGTCTTTTATCATTGAAGATGAGCTTGCTGATAAAATATATTCTGAATATAAAAAAGAAAATAAAATTACGGGAGAGTATCCTGGTGGAGCCATTGGTAATACACTTCATAATTATTCGGTATTAAGTGATGTCTCAAGTTATGCTCTTGGTGCAATTAAAAGACAAATTGAAGTTGGTGATTATGCTTTTAAGTATTTGTCTAAAACAAGTGGTTTAGTTGACATGTCTTATCTTCAGCCGACAGAAAAGCCAATGGGAAGAGCTCTTTGTTTTATTACCCCAGATCTTGAAAGAACCTTCGCAATTAGCAAGGGATGTATGAATGATTTATCTGAGGAATATATTCCAGAGCATATTATTGCAAAGTCTTCAGCTCTATTAATTACAGCTTTTTCACTTAGATCAAAAAATGAACCAATATACAATGCGACAATAAAAGCCTGCCGAATTGCAAAAGAAAACAAGGTTCCAGTTGTAATGTCTCTTGGTACAAGTGACCTTATTGAAAGTGATAAAGAATTTTTTAGATCTTTTATTCTTGAAAATGTCACGGCTCTTGCTATGAATCAACAAGAGGCTCAGGCTCTAACAGGTGAGGATGATCCATTAAAAGCTACTGAAGAAATTTTGGAACTTTGTGATCTTGCACTAGTGACAGTAGGTAAAAGAGGTTTATACCTTGGAGCTTTTACCGATGATGAATTTAAAAGACAAACGAAAGAGCCTTTAGTCACTAAATCCATAGTAAGCTATAATGAGTATGAGTATTCACGTGGAATGAGACGGTCTGATTGTAAAAAACCGGTTAAAGTCTACAGCCATATTAATCCATTTAAAGGTGGCCCAAGCTTAATTAAAAATACTAATGGAGCTGGAGATGCTGCTTTATCTGCATTATTACACGATATAAGTGCTAATTGTTACCATAAAGATGTTGTTCCTAATTCACCTAAACACGATACAACTTATTTGACGTACTCTTCTATCTCCCAAATAAGTAAGTATGCAAATAGAGTGAGCTTTGAAGTTTTAAATCAAAATTCACCAAGACTTTTAAAAGGGCTCCCAGAGAAAGAAGATTCTCTCGAAGAGGGATACTGGAGTAAATGAGCTCTCAGGCTAGGGAACAAGCACTTCTAAGTGAGTACAAAGGGAACTTGTTTGAGTTTCTAATTGCAAAATCATTAGCAAATAAACTTAATCTAGAGATGCATTTCTTAACTAGTCTGCCAGCAGGCTTTAGTGAAATGCTACGAATTCAAGAGAGTTTTATTCGAGAATTTTATCCTTTTTTATTAACAGACTTGCCTGTTTTAGCAGAAAAGCTTTCCGATGAATTGATCAAAATCCTAAAACTTAAAACAAGTAAAATTACTGATATCGTTATTGTTGGGAAATCAGCACTCGCTGCACAGAACACGACATTTGGTGAAGCAGATATAATTTTAAAATCTAATAAAAAGTTTTTTCCTATTAGTTTAAAGCTCTCTAAAGAAAACGCCTTTGTGAACACAAAAAGTGCGGGATTAAAGAGTTTCTTTTCAAAGTACTTTGTTGAACTCGATGAAAAGCATCTGAATCAAATCCAAAAAGAATTTAATCAAAATGTTGAATTCTTTATTAGTGAATTTGCAAACGAAGTGCATCGAAATCATGACCTTAGTTTTAACGGAAATTTTGATGAATGGTTATCATTGGGATTACCTAGCTTGTCTGGAGAGTTAAATGAGAAAGATAGAGAAATCTACAAAGAATTACTCTACAAGATCAATGACTGCTTGTATGAAAATGTAAAAACTATTTTTTCAAAATACAGTGATAGTGTAGCTAAGTGCTTATGGCCACTTCTGGGCTACAGCGATAAAGAAGTAATCCAAGCAACATCCTATTATAAAAGCTCAAAAGAGAGCTATACACATTATAAAAGTGTCGTTGAATTACTTGAGAGCACAATTGATTCGAGTGGTGTATTTAAGCTTGGTGACAGGAAAAAGACAGCTGCCAATTTTGATATTCTCGCTAAGGATCGAACATTACAACTTCGAGTAAAAGCGATGAACAAGTTCACATCAAAAAGTTTTAAAATTAATTGTTCGGTAAAGATTAACTAGCTTTCTTTACTAGTTGGAAAGCAGAACTCGTATCAATAGGGTCTTGAGTAACAAGAGTGTTCAGGTTATTATAGGCAACATCAAATTGAAAATTATTGTTTTTTGTAACAATATTCGTTGCAAGATCTAACCACTTTTCATTACACGTTGAAGTTATGAATACAGATCGATTATTTTCTTTAACTTCAAACAATAAAGCTTCTTTTATAATTTCAAAATATTCATGGCGGATACTTTTTTCTGGATTAACTAAAAATAGATATTTTGATTCAGACAAAAGAGATTTAATTATTGATGCAACTGCCGTCAGTTCGTCGTCGTAAGCGAGGGCACTCGTTTCAATCGGCTCAACGAGCTCAATAAGTTGATTAATTTTTTTATTTTTTAATTCACTTAAACGTAATCTTAAATTATCTTCTTTATTTTTAATTAAGCTTGTTGGAACAGAGTCTAGTATAAAGTTATCTTTCAAACTAATATTAGGATGTATTGTATCTCGCCCTGTAGACAGACTAAAATCTATAACGCCTCTTACTCCCTTAGACTTTAAGAAGTAGAGGAATTCTTTTAGTGAATTTGGTTGATCTTTTAGGTCAAATAAATAAACCTGATGATCATTTTTTCGTTTATACAACTTCATCATATTCCTTATCGATATTTTAACAGCTTTTGTTAAATCTTTATTTGCGATATAATTTGCCTAGAGGAGTTTTTTACTATGGAAAAAGCAAAACAGTCAGGAAGGAAGGTTGTTGTAGCACTTACAGGAAGGGTGGATTCAGCTGTTGCGGCCTTTTTGTTGAAAAAACAAGGCTACGATGTCATAGGTCTTTCTATTGTAACCACTAATAGCGATATTGTAGATGATCCTCAGAATCTTCCAAAGTGCCATATAAAGGACTTAGATGGTGTCCAAAAGCTATGTGAACAAATAAAAATACCTTTTTATGCAACAGATATAAAATCTGAGTATGACTACAGAGTCTTAGATAGGCTTGTTGAAAATAAACTTGCAGGCTTTGCGAATTCATCTTGCTTTCAGTGTACAAATTTAAGAATGGAAACATTGTATCGAAAAATGGTTTCACTTAAGGCCGATTTTATTGCGACAGGACACTATTGTAAGGTTTATGAAAATTTAAATACAAATGAATTCTTTATCCACTCAAATAATTCTACTGAGGTGGACCAATCAATGCTTTTATCTGGCCTTAATCAAGATGTTTTGAAGCATCTTCTACTTCCTCTAGGAGAGCTTAGAAGAGAAGAAGTTTTAAAGATCGCCAAGAACTTCAATTTAGAATTAAACCCTTCAAGCTCACAAGGTGGATTTTGCTTTAAAACCAAAGAGGCTTCTCAGAAAATATTGGACTCAAAGCTTCCAAAGTCTTTAGTCGTTGAGGGATCTATTATTAATAAAAAAACAGATAATATTTATGGTGATCATAGTGGTCTAGTGTTTCATTACATGGGAGAGAGTGAAGTTGTAACTAATTCAGGAATGAAAGTTGATAAGAGCCTAGAGGTTATTGAATTTAACCATGAAAAGAATTTTCTCTATCTTGGAAAAAGTGAAGACTTAAGTTTTGCTGGAGCTCAGATTACAAATCTTGTAACAACAAGAAGTTTAGATCGTAGAAAGCCTCTAGCGTGTTATATAAAATTTAAATATAATGATGAGTATGTACCTGCTAATATGTTTTTTAAAAATAATGATACTGCTTTTTTAGAATTTGAAAAAACAGTTTATCCCCTTATAAAGGCAGAACAGATTGTTATTTATGATTCGAATAAAAGAAATTCAAAAATTATAGGTTATGCATTCGTAAGAGAGCGTGGGTCTTATGAACAGTTAGATCGACTGAAAGACTATAGAGCTAAAAAGGGGCAAGATGAAGAGGCTGTTTCTCATACTAATACTAATTTTAAGTTCTAGTAATTCTTCACCACTAAAGCGAAATATTAAAGTAAAAAAGATTAATTCAATTTATTCTTTAAAGAAATACATTCAAACCATTAAAGTTAATTCTCTAATGGATAATTTGCGCAATATTGTAAAGAAGGGGGCTCCAAATAGATATTTTGGGACACAAGGACATAAAAATGTTCAGGACTTTTTAAAAAATAAATTAAAGACCTATAAAAATGGCGAGTTAAACGTTGATTCCTTCCAATTAGATATTAAAAATGCTCATGCTCTTTATGATCAAGATTTTAGTCAGAAGATAAAGCCCTTGTTTAAAGAATCATCTTCAGAGTACAAAAAATGGAAAAAAATTAATGACTATAAGAAAAACCTTATCACTTCCAAAAAAAATATAAACGGCAAAAACTTTATTTGGAAAAAAGAAGGTCTCAAGGATAAATATATCGTTCTTGTCGCTCACTACGATAGCGTTTCGTCAGACCCTGAGACATTTACTGTAAATGAAAATAATAAAATGCCTGGAGCTGATTATAACGCATCCTCAGTTGCAGTTTTACTTTCACTTGTTGAACTCCTTAATCCTCTTGATTTAAAAGTAGGAGTAAAAATTGTTTTTATAGATGCTCATACGGTAGGTTTTTTAGGTTCTCATGATTATTCACAAAAATTAAAATCAAATACTTTGGGTGTGATTAATTTAGAGATGCTTGGTTATGATTCTAAACTAAAAGATAAGAGAAAAAAATTGAATAATTTTAAGGCTTATATTAAAAAGAGTTCTTCTAAAAAAGACCTTGAGCTATTTGGCTTATTGTCTCGTCAGCAAAAAAGAGCATCTATTGGAATCAAGTTTGAGAAATCATTTGAAAATGAAGGAATGTTTGATAGTTTTCGCTTTCGAGACCAAGGCTATGCCTCTGTAACTTTTTCTCAAAATTGGGAAGATGACCTAAATCCTAATTATCAAACACTAAATGACTTTCCTGAAACGCTAAATCAAAGAACTTTCTATAAGGCTTTCCAGTACTTAGCAGTTTCAACAATTGGTATTGGGCTTGGAATAAGGCCATAAGAGCTATTGCCTAGGTCTCGCTTTTTAGCTATATATTCTCCATGAATATGGATCAAAGTATCAATTATTTAAGCAAGTTTGGAATAGAACTAACTTCAGAACAATACACTAAGAACTCAGAAAAGACTGTTGTTGTTGGAATGAGTGGTGGAGTAGACTCTTCTGTTTGTGCTCTTCTAATAAAGATGCAAGGCTATAAAACAATTGGTATATTCATGAAAAACTGGGAAGAGCTCGATGATAGTGGCCAGTGCTCATCACAAAAAGATTATGAAGATGTAACTGCAGTTGCTGAATCGTTAGAGATTCCTTATTTCTCTATTAACTTCGTTGAAGAATATAAAGAAAATGTTTTTAAGTCTTTTTTGGAAGAGTATGAAGCAGGATTTACTCCAAACCCAGATATCCTTTGTAATCGTGAAATAAAATTTAAAGTATTCTTTGAAAAAGCAAGAGAACTTGGAGCTGATTACTTAGCAACGGGACACTATTGTCAGAAGATGGTAATTGATGGCGTGCCGACACTCGTTAAAGGCGAAGACCAAGGTAAGGATCAAACATACTTTCTCTATACTATGCAACAGAAAGTTCTCGAACATGTTTTATTTCCAGTAGGATCTCTACAAAAAAAAGATGTTAGAACTATAGCAGAAGATTATAATCTTGCGACTGCCTCAAAAAAAGACTCAACAGGGATTTGTTTTATAGGAGAGAGGAATTTTAAAAACTTTCTATCTACTTATCTAACAAAGCAGCAAGGCTCCTTCGTTAGATTGGATGATAAAAAACAACTTGGTCCTCATGATGGATATTGTTTTTATACAATTGGGCAAAGAAAAGGTCTTGGACTTGGTGGTCCAGGTGGTCCGTGGTTTGTGGCTGATAAAGATAAAGAAACTAATACTGTATATGTTGTTGAAGGTGAGAAGCATCCAGCTCTTTATGCAGATGAGCTTACTTGCGATGAGCTGAGTTGGGTCAATGAGCGCCCAAGTTTTCCTCTTTCTTGTAAGGCTAAGATTAGGTATAGACAAAAAGATCAAGACTGCACAGTGATTGAAAAAGAGGAGGGGCTTTTTGTTAAGTTTTCCGAACCTCAACGAGCAATTGCTCTAAGACAATCGATAGTATTTTATAAAGATAATATTTGTTTAGGTGGTGGAATGATTTCTAGTCGTGGACTTAGTCATTTTGAAGCACAAAACTGAATTTAGTTCTTATAAAATTATTTCCAATATTTATCATCATTTAAATTTTTCACGTTTGTTTTCTTTTGTACTTTTGGTTTGAATCCAATGCAATCGCTACCATTATTAGCTCTTTTAACTACTTGAGAGGGCATTGATTGACTTTGAATATTATAAATCTTGCATCCTTTTGGAGTCTTTTGATCATGTGTGATGAAGAAGTGAATGCATTTCATACAATTTGGTGACATGATTTACGCAGCTTTTTTCTCTATTGGTACATCTGCTGATGCAGCTTGATCAGCTTGCCTTTTCTGATAGCGCTGTTCAAACTTTTCACCAAGATTTGGATATTTCTTTATAACCTCTAGAAAGTCTTCTTTTCTGAATGTATATAAGTCACAATAAGAATTTGTTTTAACATCTGCAGACCTTACAGTATCTTGCAAAAGGGCAAGTTCGCCAAAAAACTGTCCTGCTTTTAGCTCATTTAGAACCTTGTCCGCAGCAGTAACTTCTAGTTCTCCGTGGCCGATAATAAACATCTCTTCACCAACATCACCTTTTCTTATAATAAACTCATTAGGAGAGTGGAAGGTTTGTTCAAGCTTTTGTGCAATCATCTTTAGACATGGTGTTGATGAGTCTTTAAAGATGTGAACATTTCTTATAAATTTAATCTTTTGATAAATATTTAACTCGTTTTGAAGCGCTTGAGGAAGATCTTTTATTATTTGGTTGTCTTCATCTGAGATGTTTTTTGTAAGAAGGTGATTATAGAATGAGAAAACCTGTTTTTGTAGACTCATAGGAATATTATAAAACTTCATAAACTGCATAAGCCCATTCATTTTTTCTTTTCTCTCTTCTTTGTACTTATCAGCAAGCATAATAAGTCTTGAGAAGTTTGCAATGATAATACCGTAAGTTGCAGCTCCAACTAGCATAATTGCCATTGTGTAAACTCTTCCAATATTTGAAGTTGGAGTAATATCTCCATACCCAACAGTTGTTAGTGTAGTGATAGTCCAATAAAGTGCATGGTTATAATAAGTCAGAGGATCTAGACTTGTTTGAATATTTACAATCATCCAACCACAAGCAATCCAGTGGATAATTGTCATTACAGAACCAATAACGAGAGATGCTTTTGACCATTTAGGAAGGAAGTCAAAAATATCAATTAAGGTTCTTAGTTTTACTACCCTTACTATTCTTGCAAGTCTGAGTAATGAAAGTATTTTCGTTGGAACGGAAAAGCCTAATAAAGCAGCTATGATATCAAATGGAAGAGAGGTTAAAATATCAACAGGAAGCCATACTGATTTGTGATAAGGCTTAATTGATTCATCTTCGCCAAAGTTCTCAACACTGTCTTGAGTACTAGGAAGACGTAATTTATTTGTAAGCCTAAGAATAACGTCAGCTATGAATATTCCAGAGAAGATAGCATCCCACCACATATTATGTTCTTCAACATCATATTCGAGGACAAAACTTATGGGAGCTTCAAAGGCCGTATACATGATTGCAATAAATAGAACACCCAGCCACACCATAGTGAAGCGATTTTCTTTATCTTTAGGGTTGTAGTTGTAAAACATCATTTTTTGTAGCCTTCCAGTCTTCTTATCGGTATTGACGAAAGTTTATTAACAGTGACCAACCTTTTTTCAGGAATTTATTACACACCACTGGTAAGTATATGATATTGCTAGGTAGTTTTGAAGTAAGGTTCTGATAACTTTGGCACGGAGCATGCAATAAATATGTCGTTAAGGTTTTTAGCAGGAGACAATAAGCCAAATGAAAGATGATGTTATTGATGTAGAACGTAGGACAAACGTTATTCCTTTGTCATTTAAAGATCGCAGAAAAGATACTGAGCAGATGTCTATTCCAAATGAGATTAGTCATCCAGCATCCTTGAGGTATCCTGTGGACGATCCCCTGTCTCAAATCTTAGACTCTTATGAGGACTATGAGCTTGATTCTGAATTTGATTTAGATAGTGAAATTGAAGAAGAGCAAAAAGAGGACTTTATTTTTCATAGAAAAAATATGAAAGAGAGTCGGGTGTCTTTTGATGATACTCCAAAACAGATGGCAGACGCTGTACTAGAACAGATTAGAGTCATAAGAGAAGACTCTAGAAGAATTAAGTATTATCTTGATGAATTAAATTTAGACAAGTAGTCTAGATGAATGATTACAAATGATGCGATAGTTTTAGGTATTTTATTACTCTGTTTAGGTTTTGTGTTTTATACATCAGAGTCTAACTCAAAGTTCTTTAAAAAGTTTTACTCCTTTGTTCCAAGTTTATTACTTTGCTACTTTATCCCAGGACTATTAAATAGTTTTGGCATTATTGATGGAGAAGGTTCTAAACTCTACTTTGTATCCAGTCGTTATCTATTACCAGCATGCCTTGTCCTATTAACCTTGAGTGTCGATATTAAAGAGATTATTAAGCTTGGGCCTAAAATGCTTGCTGTTTTTTTTGCAGGAACATTAGGTGTTGTCTTCGGTGGTCCCTTGGCCATAATTATTGTTAAATACTTTTTACCAAATGTTTTCGCTGGTCTCGAAATCGATGAAGTTTGGCGTGGAATGACAACAGTTGCTGGCTCTTGGATTGGTGGAGGTGCAAATCAAGCATCAATGAAAGAAATCTTTGAAGTTCAAGATAAGATTTTTTCTATTATGGTTGTCGTTGATGTTTTGGTGGCAAACGTGTGGCTTGCAGTCTTATTATTTTTAGCATCAAAGAAAAAGAAAGTAGATGCTTTCTTAAAAGCAGATTCATCATTAGTAGAAAATATAATAACAAAGGTTGAAAACTCATCTAAATCAAATTCTATAAATCCAAGTTTTAATCAACTTGTTTATGTTCTATGTATAGGCTTTGGAGCAACGGCACTTTCTCATTTAGTTGCTGATAATATAGCTCCGTGGATTGGTAATGTAGCGCCATCTCTTGCTAAGTTCAGTCTTACCAGTAAATTCTTTTGGTTGATCATTACAGCGACTTCTATTGGTGTCTTTTTCTCTTTTACAAAGGTTCGAAAAGTCGAAAACTATGGGGCAAGTAAAATTGGTAATATCTTTTTATATATTCTAATCGCATCAATTGGTATGCATATGAATGTGTTTGAAATTTTTAATAACCCTGGTGTCTTCTTGGTGGGACTAATTTGGATATTCTTTCATGGTGCTTTAATCTTTACTGTTGGAAAACTTGTTAAAGCTCCTCTTTTCTATATTGCTGTTGGATCTCAGGCTAATATTGGTGGAGCTGCATCAGCTCCTGTTGTAGCCGGATTTTTTCACTCTTCGCTTGCACCTATTGGTGTATTACTGGCTGTTCTGGGTTATGTCGTTGGAACTTATGGTGCATGGCTTTGTGGAATTTTAATGAGCTGGAGCGTTTAGGCTTATAATCAAACTCGTATTTTTCAATAGTTAGGGCTGATTCATTTTTGAGATTTGCATTATCTATATGAGCTTTGTATTGTGATGAACACATAGTTAATACAGGACAAAGCAAATGAAAATGATCTTATTTCTTCTAATTCTTAGTTTTAATTCAACTGCAAAACTTGGTGTTCATAAACTGTCTTCTTTAGATATTTCAAATAATAAAGAGCTTAGGACTTTATATAAATTGATTAAAAATGCTCAAGTCGTGGGGATTGGTGAGAGTGGACACGCATCTGCTGGTTTCTTAAAAGCGAGAACAAAAATTATAAAAGGACTCGTTGAAGATAAAGGTTATAGGTTAATTTTATTAGAACAAGGTTATGTAAAAACAAATCAAATTAATAATTACCTTCAATTATGTCATAGTGGAGCGCAAACAGATGAAGAGTTTCAAAAAACTTTAAGATCTCTAGATGATATTTATTCAAATCAATCGACAAAAGAATTAGTGCTTTGGTTATGCGGTTTTAATAAGAAGGCAAAAGAGCCTGTTCGATTTCATGGAATGGATCAATGGGAAGTGCCTTGGGTTAATAGAGATATTATCAAACAGGGAATTGAGCTTACCGAAAGCGAAGAGTTTTCTCGAGTTTACGACTTGGCAGAAAAAAACTGCTTTGCCTGGCAAATTAATGATTGGGGAGATGGGCCAGAGCTTGCTAGTTGGAGGTATATTCTTGATACATGGAGACTTCAAACAGAAGAACATAGATTATGTATAGGTTCTTTATATAATTTAAAAAGAATTATGAGCAGTTATCAAAGTAGTGATAATGAAGTTGTATTTTCTATTAAGATGGCACTTAAAGTATCTTATGTTTATCAAATGTATAGGGATCTTTATATTACAGATATAACGAGAGCTTTAAATATGAGAGATGATCTTCAGGCGTATTTAGTTACGAAATGGATGAGTAAATATAATCATAATCTAAAAAGTATCGTCCTTGCTCACAATATTCATATCTCTAAAAACCAATCTAAAATAATACCACCTTATCCTGGTGGTCAGTTTAGATGGGTGGGAGTTAGATCAACTGGTGAAAATTTAGTTGGACATTATGGTGATAAATATAAATCAATTGCATTAAGTGGTTATGAGGTATCGAGTTCAAGAGATGGAGACTATCCAGTCTTAGATGATAAGAGTGCGCTCGACTATAAATTGGCGAAGTATGGTGACTATTTAATTGTAAACCCGAAAACAAAATGGATTAGTAAAAAGAAGTGGTGGTTACATAATGAAAATCAACCTATGTTTTTCAATCCTTCTAAGCAATACGATGCGATATTTTTTGTGAAGAAATCTTCTAAAGCGCAAAGGCTTCTTTTTAGAGATTAGAAAGGCCTATATAGTAAAAAGTAATGGCAGCAACGACAAGAAGTATTAAGAGACCACCAAAAAGAGTTCTTAGTCCGTATGCTGTTACATCAATCTTATACTTTTTAAAACTTTTCTCTAAGTGTTGATAATACCCTTTTTTAGGATAAAAAAGGTTCTTTGTAAGATAATAAATAGAGTAGATATAAAGAACTAGAAAGAATAATCTGACTTGTGGTTTATCTAAGTGTGTAATTGCTAGATAATATAAAAACAAAAAAAATAAGGCAAGATCTGGTCTTTCCTTCATATCAACGAATACTCCTTAGCTGCTTTTCGGTGATAATTTCGTGTGCTTTAGTATGAGATTTTCTTGCTTGTTTAGTATTGAATTTGTAGACTAGAGGTTATGGTATTATTTATTACAATCACAACTGTCTTGCACGCCTGTCTCTTTGGATATGACGAATACTTCTTAAAAAGAAAAAGAGAACTGTCCCAAGCTGAAATTAATAGTGGGATTCTAGATGGGATTCTATTTCTTTTTGTTGTAAGCCTAACTATCTTTACAACATTCTCTGAGAGCTTAGGTTATATCTATATTGGCTTTAGTGGATTATCTTGTATCTCTATAGTTAAAAATGAATTTTTCTATCCAAAAGATATTGAAAGAGTTGAAAGGATTGTTCATGCTTTGTTATACGTTCTTCACCCTTTAATTTTATATTGTTTCTATGCTTCTTGGAAGATGGGCTTCTTTGTATCTGATATGACTTATTGGATGCTTCAGTTGTGCTATCTCATTCTAGGTGTGAAAACTGTTACTTATCATATTGTTTATTGGAATTATATTCACCGAAAGTAATTTGAAGTTATTTGCAATCACTATCTGAGATATATTCTTGACCTTGGAATACTTTGTTTTTAAAAAACTCATATCTTTCAGGACTAATGGCTTTTAACTTTTTTGGAGAAAACCTGTATGAACTTAAGCTCTCTGCAAAATCTTCAAATAAATTTGTTTGAGCGTATCTAGATATAATATGATCTTTCTTATTATTTTTCATTGCTGTATGTAGAATCAGCATTTCATCCATCTCTTTATCTATTTTACTAAACGAGGGGGTTTCAAATAGGGGCTTCGTTTTCTTTGGAGGACTTGAAAAACTCATTGTGCTAGTAAAACTAGTAAAGGTTGGTTTTTTCACCGTAAAATCTACAGCTGGCTTTCTTCTATCTAAAATTTTCATTTTTTCTATAAAGTCTTCTTCCCAGTTTGATGTCTCTATCCATTCTTTTGAATTATCTAGTTTTAGTTCATTTCCTATATAGTGGGATAGCTCATGAAATATGGTGTAGACTTTTTTATTCTTAGAAAAATCATCATACTTGTCGTAAAACATAATCTGAGCATTTGCGACCTCTGAGGCATCAGAGGGGTGGCTGTGAAGAAACTTTTTATTTGAATCGAGTGGAAACATTGATTTTGGAAAAAGCGACACAGCCTTTATCAAAGTATCAAGTTCTTTGTCTGACCATGCTCGTGCCGAAGGATCAACTAGTTGAGAAGCATTAAATCCATATTCTTTTTTTAAATATAAAATTTTTGTCGCTTCTTTTTTGCCATAAAGCTTCTCCATTACACA
>CAKZJW010000045.1 GCA_937120495.1 uncultured Oligoflexia bacterium | reverse complement strand
GACTTATCTAAACAGCTAGACTTTTCTTCAAGTTTTTGAAGGTCTTTTTTATAGATTGAGCAATCTAGTGCAAATAGATTATAGCTAAAAAGGAATAGTAGGATTTGTTTCATCTATCTATAACTATACCAGAAGCATATTTTATTATGTAACAAGGTAAAAAACGACCAAAAGGGAAGGCGAATAGTCGGGTATGTTTTGTATAGAGAGGGGAGATCCCCCCTCCCTGAGGAAGCTTCAGTCTATTTTGAAGTTTCTGTTGCAATAAATCGTGACTTTAGTTGTTTGGTTTTTTGTCTATTCTTTACCTTGTGTATTTGTCGAATTATTGCTTTTTCACACTTTTCTAAAGAAGTAATAAAGCTTCCGGATTCCTTTGTAGCAACTAAGTCTTTAGTTATTGGAGAACGGACTTGTATTTTAGCTCTATATTTTTTATTTGGAGTCTCTTCTACTTGAACATCAATTTTTTTGCCTTTTGGAAAAACGATGTCAATATGGTTTTTAATTTTACTTATACAATTTTCTATTTCCATTTACGCTCCCGTTACAAGTATTCTCTATTTGAGAAATTGTTGTGTTTGACAATTGGAGGTAATGATACCAAATCATCACTCCAATTCTTTTTATTAAATTTAGCTTTATCTTTTATAGCCTTGTTGGATTTGAAATATTTTTTTATACTTTTTAATTCAATGACCTTATCTCCAACACTGTTAATTCTAATTTGTCCTTTAGCTTGTACCCATTTATTTTTTAGATCTTTTAAGTTATTAAATTGATTTTGGTTTCTAATTAAAATATCTTCCTCTTTTGTTGTATAAATAGAAAAATGAGTAACCTCGCCATTTGGTGACCATTTAATTGGTGTTAAAATTCCAATTACTAAATTTCTACTCTTTGTGAAAGTTCTTTTCATTTTGAACCTCCAGTTCTTTTGGAAGTAAGCTTTAAATATTGAGCATTTTTCTGCTCTTTATTTAGCTTGTAGATTGAATAAAATTTGAATTTAGCTGGCTTCTGATTAGTAAAGCCATTTAACTGTAAAGTCATAAAGCCTCCTTGTTTAAAAGACATACATTCTTCAAATATTAGTTTGAGCCGAAAAGATTGGTGATCGTGGAGAGTTTTATAGGTAACTCCTCCAAGCGTAATAACTCAAGCTTTTGAAGACTCAAACCATACATAATAAGATGAAGCACTCATCTTAAAAAAATTATAATATTTAGAAAAAAAAAGTCAATATTATGATTTGTAAAAAAATGTAACATTTTTTATTTCTTAGTCTTGACATTTTTTTTCTAAAAACTATTTTAATTTAAAATATCAACAAAAAAGGAGGTGGCGTGATGATTAACAAGAGAATCTTAATGATTTTAACCTTTTCTTTATTAGAATTGAATTTAGCAATCTCTAAAGATCTACAAACATTGGAAACAGATCGGATGGCTAGTTCTATTCTTTTACAAGATGAACAATTGGCACCTTATGAAGTGCTAGAGTGTAATAGTATTTTTAATGATTTATTTGAATTAGATCAGTCTAACTCATTAAATAAATGTAATGAGAAGAGAGCTTTTCTAGATAAGAAATATTTCAATGAAAAAGATTTTGAAAGTTTTTAATAAACAAGCTAAGGAGGAATTTTATGGTTAGATCAACAATTATGCCAATGAAAGAATTTGCTAACAAACCAGCTTTTTGGGGCTTTGAAAGAGATTTAAAGGATGTTCTTGATGGAATGGAGACTGCTTGGAGTGCAACGCCAAATAAAGGAACTTTCTATTTAAAAGAAACGGACCAAGCATTTCTTTTAAGCTTTGATATGCCAGGTGTGTCTAGTGATGATCTTAATATTAGTCTTGAAGGCCAAGTGTTAAAAGTTTATGGAGAAAGAAAGAGTCTTTTTGATGAACAAAAGGAAGGTGAAGTTATATCCAAAGTTTTTGAAATACCTAAAGGATCTGATAGGGAAAAGATTCAAGCTCATATCTCTAATGGTGTTGTTTATATAGCAATGCCTAAGATGGAGAAAGAAAAAGCAAAAAGCATTAAGGTCTCAGATGAATTTAGCGAGGATAAGTGGTCAGGTCTTTTAAAAAGTAATAAGTAGCTTTAGATAGGGAGCTTATTGCTCCCTATCGATTCTTCTCGGTGGAGTTGGAGGTTTTGGCGGAGAGTCACCTGGTTTTTTTATTGGATGATT
Organism: uncultured Oligoflexia bacterium; assembly: GCA_937120495.1. GTDB lineage: Bacteria > Bdellovibrionota > Bacteriovoracia > Bacteriovoracales > Bacteriovoracaceae > CAKZJW01. Next base: position 14,244 of record CAKZJW010000045.1, on the reverse strand, counting down.
TGGGTGCCTAGGATCAATTTGCGGTTTATCACCTTTCTCGTCTCTTTCAGGAGGTATAACTTCCGGCTTCGCTGGTGTTGGGTCAATTTCTGGTTGCTTATTGGGGATGTCTCTTTGTGTGTTAATCATTTTGTTCTCCTTTTAAAATTGTTCTAATTGGAAATGGTATATTTATACTATTTTGATCAAATGCATCCTTGATATTTATAATTGCTTGATGCCTAGCGGATAAATAATTCATATTTGCAGGATACTTTATCCAAACCCTTGCTTCTAAGTTTATTGAACTGTCTCCAAATTCTTCAAAGAAGACTTCTGTCGACTTATCACTAATTCTATCAGGTAGAGAGTTTAATGCCTCGTGAGTAACTTGTGTCACTTTTTTTAAATCTGAATCATAACCAACACCAACCTTTATATCTAATCGTCTCTCTGGCGTTGTCGTGTAATTAATAAATGGTTTGGTGAACATAGCCTTATTTGGAATTAAGACCTCAAGACCATTAAAATTCATCAACCGAGTTGTTCTCAAATTAATCTCTTTCACAGTTCCCATATAATTATCTATTTCTATGATGTCATTAATTTTATATGGTCGTCTTATTGTAATAAGTATTCCCGATACAAAGTTTGCAGCAATTTCTTGAAAGGCAAATCCAAGAGCTAAACCAATAACACCAGCTCCTGCAAGTATAGAGGTAACAGTCTTTTCCAAATTAAGAAGTTCCAGAGCAATAAATATACCGATTAACAAAACAGTAAAAGAAATTACGCTACTTAAAAGGTCTCTTACGGATTTATTATGGGTTAATTTCGAAACAATATACTTAGAAGTTCTTCGTGAAAGCTTTGAAATAGCAATAAAAAATATAATGACCAATATTGCCAGTATAATATTTGGTAGCATCTTTATAGCTAACTCGTACCAAGTAGTGATTTTCTCTGTAAGTAATGGTAGGACACCGTCTAGTTCAATGTTCATTTTATCTCCTTATTCTTTTTTATATAATAAAGAGTGTTGCCCAATGCTTCATTAATATAGAGTCAAAGTTTGTGTAGATATTTAAACATTTCTACATGAAATTTTGATTATTTTTATAATAGACGATGTGATTATATCTCTAGACTTTAACAGGCATAGGAGGAAAAATGTCACATTTAAAAAATTTAACTCTTTTAGTAACATTAACACTATTTAGTTTAACAGTTCACTCTAGTGTAAGTTTGAAAAAAGAGTATAGGGAATTTAAAACAGAAGCTAAAGAAAGAATTGTGAAAATTGAAAACAAGCTTGAGGATATCAAAGAGAAATCTGTTGATCTTAAAGATGATGCAAAAGATAAGATGAATGAAAAATATGAAGAGATTCTTGAACTAAAAGATGATTTAAAGTCAAAAATTGCGAGTTCAGGTGAAACAGCTGAAGATAAGTGGGCTGTTTTTAAAGATAAAGTAGAAGATAAATTTGATAGACTAGAAAGTAAAATCGATGAAGCTATTAATTAGAATAGGGGAGCAATAGCTCCTCTTTTTATTCCGTAGGGTTAAATTTATAGCCTGCACCGTGCACCGACTCTATTACAGTTGCTGCATTATCAAGTTTTTTTCTAAGCTTACTGACGTGGGTATCTACAGATCTTGAATATACATGGACATCTCTTCCCCAAATATCATCAAGAATTTGATCTCTGTTTATCACTTGCCCTGATCGTTTTGCAAAATATATAAGAAGTTTGAATTCAAGTGCTGTTAATTCTACAGGATTGAATTCACCATCTTCATTAACTTCTACTTCTTGGTTTGAAATATTAATTCTCAACTCTTTCCAGTTAAGAATATTTGAACTGGCTTTGAGTAATTCTCTTCGCTTAAGTTTTGCTTCAACTCTTGCTCGAAGTTCTAGTGTGTCAAATGGCTTTGTTATATAGTCTTCAGCTCCAGCCGAGAAACCAAGTACTTTATCTGATAAGCTGTCATTGGCAGTTAATAAAAATACAGATGTGTTAGGGTCACTTGCAAATAATTGCTGGCAAAACTCAAGGCCACTTCCATCTGGTAAACCAATATCGAGTAGAATTAGATCAAATTTTGATTCCGTTGTCTTTTGGTTTGCTTCCTCAAGATTCTTAGCCCATTCAAGGTGACCTACACTATTGCTAAGGGCCATTTCGACTAACCTATAAGTTTCTTTACTATCTTCAACTAACAAAACGTTACTCATCTGTATCCCTTTATACTTTTTACCTTTTATTATATAGGTTGTATTATATCAAAGAAAGGATTGTATATGAAGATTATTGATGAACTAATCGAAAAGGAAAAACCAAATAAAGGTTTAGAGATTTTTTGTGAAGAATTTGCCAAAGATAGAATAGAGGAGCTATCTGAACTCTTGCTTTGTGTTAACAATGCAGATCTAACTAGTGCTGCTAAAATAGTACATAAGTGGAAGGGATTCAGTGCGCCATATGGTTTCAACTATTTAGAGGCCATGAGCAAGGAGATTGAAGTTCTAGCAAAGCAAAATAATTTAGATGAAATTAAAGTAATAGCTGAGAAGATTGAATACTATTTGAATGAAAAAAGAAGGATAATCAGTAATGGCATTTAATAATAATTTAATTTTTGAAACGAAAAAAAAGCTTAAAACATCAGGAGCAATTAGTTTAATTTTTATTATGCTGATATCAAGCTTTTATCTTTATTTAAATAATCAGTTAGTTAATGATCAAAAAATATTTGCAGAATACAGTCTAAAGGTTAAAACACAAATATTTCTAATAAATGACATTTTAATTTTGAGTGAAAAAGTGGAGTCAGAGCCTAGTCGAGTAGTTTTAAAAAAAGAGCTTCTTAAAGAAATTTTTATATATAAAAATGAAGTAGAAAAATTTCAACAATGGCTTTTATCCGAAAAAAATCAAAATTATGAAAAACTATATTTAATCTTGAGAGATAAAAAAGTAGCTCAAAAAACAGAAAAATATTTAAACCTTGCAAAATCAATTGCAAGATCAGATAAACTTTCTAAGCAAGAAATAAATGTGAATATTCGCTCAATTGCAAAAGCAGCTAGTTCTGGTTTAGGTGAAATCTTAGAAGATGTAACTTTTAATATTGAAAATAAAAGAATTGAATCTCTAAAGGAATTAGAGATTCTTAGTTGGATTAATGTCCTTGTTATATTAATCTTATTTATTGTCGTATGGATTTATATCTATAAATCCCTTTTCTCTATTATTTTGAGTCAAGATGAAAAGATAACTGATTTTGTTGTGAAGGTCGAAAGTGCTTCAAAGTCTAAAACAAATTTTTTGGCAAATATATCTCATGAAATTAGAACGCCGATGACAGTAATTATCGGATATATTGATTTGCTAAAAAATGATGATTTGAAAAGGCATGAAAAAGAAGAAGCAATATCTTTGGTGTCTGACAATGCACATCACTTACTCAGCTTAATTAATGAAATCTTAGATATCTCTAAGATTGAATCCAATAAAGTTCACTATAACTTTAAGGATATAGAATTATCAGAAATTTTTACTAGTACCTATGGATTATTAAAAGTTAAAGCTGAAGAGAAAAAAATTGATTTTAGTTTTAAAAATATCAATCATTTACCAGAGCATATATATACAGATGAAAAACGGCTAAAACAAATCATATTTAATCTTGTTGGTAACGCTTTAAAGTTTACTGATGAGGGGTTTGTTAAAGTGGAATCGGAGTATAAAGAAGCTTCTGACACTCTTGTGGTTTATGTTAAAGATTCTGGAATTGGTATTACGGCTGAACAAAGTAAAAGACTCTTTAGACCTTTTGAACAAGGTAATGAAAAAGTAAATAGGGTGTATGGAGGAACTGGACTTGGCTTGGCAATATCTCAATCTCTCGCTAGAGGTTTAGGTGGTGATTTAAAAATACTTCAGACTCAAGTTGGAAAAGGAACAACTTTTGTTTTAACGATAGACGCGGGGACATCAGAAACAACTCGTATAATAGATACACCATGTGAAAATTATACCTCCGAAGTTGTTGATCATAATGATGTTGACCTAACAGGTAAAAAAATATTGATCGTTGATGATGCAAAAGAGAACTCGAGGCTTTTTAATGCTTATTTATCTAGTACAGGAGCAGCAATAAGCCTTGCTCATGGTGGAAAAGATGCAGTTAAGCAATATCAAGATACGACTTTTGACCTTGTGCTTTTAGATCTTCAGATGCCAGACATTGATGGATATCAAGCTCTTGTTTTAATGAAAAAGCATAACAATAAAATACCTATCTTAGCACTGACAGCACATGCTATGGATGAAGAACGTATAAAGACGAAAGAAGCTGGCTTTGTCGGACACTTAACAAAACCAATAACTGCTGAAGATTTAATACTTGGAGTTTTTCATCACTTAAAAAAATAAGTTAAAGCCTCTATTCAGAGGCTTTTATTTTTTATGTGTGTGTGGGAAATTCATAAACAGGTTTTTGCAGGCCTTAACCTGTTTGTCTAAATATAACTCTATAAATAAACATTATCTACAGCCTCTATAAGTTTTGAATTTTTTGTGAAAAAAAATACACATATTTTTATGAATGTTTGATTAATTCTTGTGTTCTCTGTTGTTTACTTTATGCAATGGAGGAAAAATGAAAATTAGATTAAATGATCAACAGTGGAAGAACTTTAAATCTAAGGTCCGTTTTAAATGGTCTAGAGTTAAAGATTATGAAATAGAAAAATCAAGAGGAAAAATTAAATACTTAGTAAACAAGATAAAATCTCGCTATAGGCTAAACTGTAGAAAAACAGAAGAGCAGGTAAAGAAAATATTATTGAAATCAAAGTAAATGTGTAAAAAACTACACATTTACTGGAATTTTGATTGAAGCATATAATCATAAAATTATTAATAATAGTTACATGGATCACTACCTTATAAAATTTAAAACAAAAACTCAGGCTCAGGCAGTAAGCCACTTTTTAAACTCAAAGTATAAAAGTATAGAAGTTGAAGTTATAGAGTCAGAATTCAAAAAGAAAAAAGTACTTTTTAGTCTTTTTACTAAAAAGTATCTAAGAAAAACAATTGTTGCTTTGTATACGATGTTACTCGTTGTGATTTTACTATTTATGAATTTTAACATTTGGCTAGTCCCACTAGTTGTTTATTTATCTGTTTTAACTATTTGGTTTATTCTCTCTTGGAGAAGATATAATAAAAGAAAAAGCATTCCTATCAAACATAGGGAAGCACTCTTACATGTCTGTACAAAGAGAAGACTTGAGACATTGCAAGAATCTATAAATAAATTAAACCCAATTAAAGTAAAAAATGTATAAAAATTTAGATTAGATCTCTCATACATTTTTTTTATATTGAACACAAAAATAACTTAGGAGATTAAAATGAATTTAAATCACATAAAAAAAACTCATGGAAGCTTATTGACTGATGAAAGTAGATTGCAAAGTGTAAATTATTTAAATCAAGTATTAGCTGACGAATTTACATTGTTTACAAAAATTCTTAATTATCACTGGAATGTAACTGGTCCAGGATTTATTTCTTTGCATACTCTTCTTGAAAGCCAATACAAAGAAATGATTGAAACGATGGATAATGTAGCCGAGAGAGTTCGAATATTGGGTGAGGCTCCAATTAGTACAATGAAAGGGATGACATCAAAATCTGATATTGTTGAAATGAATGGAATCACAATGAGTGAAAATGAAATACTTAACGATCTATTGAATTCAAACGTAGGTGTTCAAGAGAAGATACGAGACTACTATATAAAAAATGCAAAGAGCTTAGAGATAGACCCTATAACTGAAACATTACTGCTCGAGCTACTGTCCATGCATGAACAGAGGTCATGGGTCTATCGATCACATTTGCAATAAAGGAGAAGCAATGAATACATCGAATGAGAAAACTATAAAAGTCGCACCAGAGACTAAAGATATTCTCGATAAGCTTGTCCGAGGTGAGAATGCTACTGTTGAAGCGTATGACAAGCTTCTTGAAAAATTTCAAAACAATGATAAAGCTTTTAAATTGAAAACAATTAGAACTCAGCATAAAGAAAATGCAAAGTACTGGAGAAATCAACTATCTAAAGATAACAGCAAATTGACTGATAATATAAGTATTCAAAAAATGTTAACAAATCTTTTTATTGAAGCAGGAAAAATTGTAGGAAGTAATTCAGCTCTTGAATTTATAAAAAAAGTTGAGATGATGCGATTAAATAACTATAAGGATATGCTTGATAACCCATTACTTCCAATTAGACATAAAAAAGTTATTTTAAATGAATTTGTACCATCTCAAAAGAAGAATATTGAAACCTTAAAAGCAATGGTAACTAAATGAAAAAGATAGTCGCTTGTTATAATCCAGCTCTTGGTTCGACATTGAAAGAAGAACTAGAGTCTCTTGAAGAGTATTTTGAGGTAAAACTTTTCTCTGAAGAAGAATGTTATTCGAATTCAACGATTTTCCTTATCGTTGGAGGGGATGGAACTTTAAACTATTTTATAAATAAAGTACGCAAATTCAATGATTTTAAAATTGTTTATGTTCCAAGGGGAACAGCAAATGATTTCTCTAAAACACTGAAGATAGAAGACTTTAAAATTAACAGCGCTAAGATTAAGGAAATTATTGAAAGCGATTTTTTTGTTAAAGTTCCACTTCTAAAGTGTAACGATAAGTATTTTTTAAACTGTGTCACTGGCGGTGCACCCGCTCAAGTAACTGAGTCGGGGGATACACTAATAAAAAAACTTCTTGGGAGATTTTCATATTACTTGTCAGCTTTAGACAAAATGTTCGGTAATACCATTTGGAAATTAAGCTATACAGTTAGAGACAAAGTAAATAAATTTGATAGTTTGGGCTTTGTTGTCTCTCAAGGTATTTTTGCTGGAGGAGGAATAAAGGTTAGGAGTGCTTCCTCACCTTCGTTTGGTGATGATTTTGTTTTTGTCGCTAATGCTGATGGAAAGTTAAGCTCGTCTTTGCATTCAATCTTGGAAATACAGAAAGAAAATACAACTTTAAATAATGCTTACGAAATAAATACTGATAACCTTGTATTAGAGTCCGATATAAATATACCTTGTAAGGTTGATGGTGAATCATTTGAGTCTAATAAAATTACTTTCATAAAAACTGCAGACGACCTCCTTTTTTATCTTTTTTGAATTTGTGTAGTTTTTTACACAAATAATGAAAGATACATTGAATCTCTTAAATAATAATAAACATAGAATGTATAAATAGGAGGAAGTATGAATTATTACCATAGCCCGTTAACTCAAGATGTAAATAAAGTGGTTAACACAAACATTAATGAAATCTTAAGAGGTGAAATCTCAGCTGTTGAGACTTATGACAGCTTATTAGAAAAGATTAAAAATTCGTCACGTCATTTTATTTTAAAAACAATCAGAGAAGAGCATTTTGCCTCTATAAGATATTGGAGGGATGAAGCTTTGAATCAAGGTAAATTTCCGCAGCTAGACTCTGCTCTTTGGGGAGATATGGTTATGCTGTTTGTTGAAGCAAGTAAGTCGATAAGTACAAAGACGGCCATTGGAATGATCTTAAAAGGTGAGGAGCATGGCTTGAAAAACTATCAAAGTATGCTTGATGCTCAATTTCTGACTGTAGATCAAAAAAAGAAGATTAAGGAGACCTTTATTCCAAATCAAAAGGATCATATTGGTGCTCTGAATTCAATTTTAAGACAGTATTAGAAAGGTTTTTATGGATCGGATAACAAAGACAGATAGACAAAAAGCACGTAAAGAGGAAGATAAAACTTTCACTTCTGTCATAATTAAGCGTAATGATGAGGCGACAAGGCATCCAGATGATACCTTAGAGATTGCTATGCATGAGGGATTAGAGCAAGTTGATAGAACTAATTTTTCTCTCTTCTTGTCATCTTTTGCAGCAGGGCTCATTTTGGGGTTTGTTGCGATGCTTGTAGCTCTTGCTTTTCAGCTGCCTATCGAAAACTCTCTTTTAAGTAGAGTTGCGGTTGCGTGTGTTTATCCGTTAGGATTTATTATTTGTATACTTAGTGGAAGTCAGCTCTTTACGGAGCACACAGCAACTGTATTCTATCCTTTTTTAGATAAGAAAATCGACTTTAAGATGTTAGTCATTGTTTGGGCGGTTATAATTGCGGGTAATATTGCTGGAACATTTTGCAGCTCTTTTTTGATTTATCATGCAGATTATATTATTGAGGGTAAAGAAGGATTCCTTGGTGTTTACAATCATTTGATTCACTTTTCTTTTTTTGAAGTTCTCTATAGTGCAATTTTAGCAGGTTGGTTAATGGCGCAAGGTGGTTGGCTTGTTTTAAGTACAACAACCACATCTATTAAAGTTATTTGTATATATATAGTTACATTTATAATAGGAATTGGAGGTTTTCATCATTCTATAGCTGGATCAGCAGAAATATTTATGGGGATCTTTCACTCAAGTGTGCCAGAGTTCCAAAGTGGTATTAAATTTATACTTGCATCATTAGCTGGAAATCTAGTCGGTGGCAGTTTATTTGTTGCAATCTTAAATTATTCTCATATACGGAAAGCATAGGAGATCAATGAATTCACTAAGAAAGAAAAGTTCTGTTGGTGTGGCAAAACATCTGTACACCTTTACTAAAAATAACATTGTTATTGTAGGAAATAAATCTTTACGGAATCGTATCGGGTTCCTAGAAAGTAACTATAATATAAAACTCTACTTTGCTACATTTGAAACTTTAGGTTTGTTTGTGAACGATTGCACAGTTGCACTTGTTGTAGATGAAATAAAGCTTAAGAAGTTAACTCGAAATGCACTAGAAAAATTTGTTTTAGATACAAAAAATATTTCTCGATTTTTTCTATCTCGAAAAAAGCATTCTAAACAATTTTATTCGATGCTTTATGAAATCGGCTTTGAGGGAGCATTGAGGTGGCCAGCTGATTCAGAAATTTTAGTAGATTTAATAATTAAAACTTTAAAAATAGGCAAGAGTTCTCTTGACCAATCTAACGCAGATAAAAACCTGTCAATTTCAGTAAAAGGACATTTGAAACTTCTTAATATAAAAGGAAATATACAAGTGAACTCTAACCAAGGTTATGTATATCTTAGTGGTGTCGTAGCTGACTTATTTACTAAAGAACAAGCAATAGAACATTCAAAAACTGTCCTTGGCGTTAAAAATGTCTCTAGTGATAAGTTAAAAGTTAAAAAAATATTTATAGATAAAACAAACATTAAGAAAAATTTTAACTTATTTTTGATAAATACCTTTGGCCGCAAAGGAGATTTAAGCATTAAAATTTCTGGCAGTATTATTACCTTAAAAGGGAAGGTACCTAAGGGGTTTAACATTCAGAATGTTGTAAGGTTTCTAAAACAACAAAAAGGTATTTCTAAAATTATTGTTAACCAACATTTTAACAAATCAAATAAAAGAAGAGAAATCGAATTACGAATTGAAAAATATATTGGAACTTTGTTTGAAAGTATTAGGTCCGTTAAAGTCGTGGCATATAGCAACATTATTGAACTCTATGGTATTTGTCTTTCGCACTCACAGAAGATGTCTTTAGAAAGCTTTGTTCAAAATTTAGAACCAAATATGAAGGTCCTTAATAAGTTAAGTGTGAAAGGTAATTAAGTGTGTAGAAAAGATCACAACTTATACATAGCTTGATGAAGTATTTTTTATTTATTCGATAGATAATATATTCATTACTTAAAGGAGGAGTATGAAGACAATTATTCACAATCAAACTCACAAAGAATTTAGTGATGTTAGTAGAGCTGTCGAATATTTTTTTTATAATAAATTTAAAAATTATTCAAAAGCAAAGAAATGGGAACTTCATCTATGGCTAGAGGAAGGTCAAGATGATCAATCTATCTATCGTTGTGGTGCCCATCTCATTAGACCTGGTAAGAGGAACCTTTTCGTTAATAGGGTTGCCTCTAATATTACCGATGCATTGAGGAAAACATCTCATGTCGTATTAAACAATACTGTAAAGGGGAAGTAATGAACAATTCAAAAAATATAATAAAAGAGAAAGGTCTAAAAAATTTTTCTGGTAAAGAACTTGATAGAGCAAACTTTGAGCGAGCAAATCTTAAGGATGCAAACTTATCCGGGAGTATTGTAAGAAGAGCTTTTTTTCGCTTAGCAAATCTTAGAAGAGCGAATTTTACATTATCTGAAGTCTTTCAAACAAACTTTAGAAACTTAAAGATGTGGGGAGTTAACTTCAAGGGGGCTTTATTGAAAAATGTTAGTTTTTTTAAATCAGATTTAGACTTAGCAAATTTTTCAAATATAACAGCTAGAAATTGTTCTTTCCATGGAGCAACTCTTCGAGAAGCTTGTTTTATAAAGGCTGACCTTAATAATTCAAACTTTTATAATGCTAACTTGCGTAGGGCTGATTTAAGGTCTGCAAATCTTGAAAATACTAACTTGAAGCATGCATCATTAGTAGGCGCTATTATTGATGAAAATACAAAATTGCCTTTTTCAACAACGGAGGCACTAAATAAAGGTATCATTCTAAAATAAGGAGAGAATTATGATTGATTATAAAGAAAGAAAATTAAAAACAAATGTTAAAGAACTTAGGAACCACAATATGGTTCCTGGTGTTCTATATGGTTCAGCAATAGATTCAACACCAATAAAAATGAAGTTTAATGAGTTAGAGAAATATTTAGATCAAAAAGGTGAAATTTATAAGATTAAAACACCCAAGGGGACAACTTTTGCTAAGTTTGAAGAAGTTCAATTTGATCCTGTACACAGCAAGCCTGTTCATTTCTCATTAGTAACTCTTAAAAAAGGTGAAAAAACTGTAGTTGATATACCATTGGTCATGAAAGGTAATTCTCCTGGGGAGAAGTATGGTGGGACAATTATTAATGTTATGGATAGCATAAAAGTCGAAGCCGTCCCCTCTAAGATGCCGGAACAAATTGAGTTTGATGTAAATGAACTCGACATAGGAGACACGGTCTTAGTTTCAGATTTAAAGCTTGAAAAAAGCTTTGATATTGAGGAGCCGGATAATACTGTAGTTGCAGTTTGCTCTCCTCCTACAGTTATGGAAACTAAAGATGATGAGCCATCATTTGCTATAGAGCAATCTAGTTAAAATAATTAACTCCTCTTGCACTTAACCCAATGCTGGAGGAGTATTCCTAAACAAATCTTTTCACATTCTCTAAAAAATATTTTAAACTTATTTTGTATCAAATATATGTTGATAGGAGTTCGACGTTGAATAATATTTTATATCCTCTTGCTGGAGGACTTCTAATAGGCTTAGCCTCTACAGTTTTAATGCTATTTGCTGGAAAAATTGCTGGTATAAGTGGAATTCTTGCAAAGATCTTAGACCCTTTAAGTATAAATAAATCGATGAGCATTTTCTTCGTTCTTGGCCTTCTTCTTGGCGGTACATTCATGAAAGTATTCTTTTCGAGCTTTTTTAGTTATGGGTTGGATTCTTCTTATGTGAGGTTAGCAATTGCAGGTATTATTGTAGGTTTTGGTACACAGCTTGGTAGTGGTTGTACTAGCGGACATGGCGTGTGTGGTCTTGCTAGATTATCTGTAAGATCACTGGTAGCGACGTTGACATTTATCTCATTTGGGATCCTTACTGTTTATTGTTTAAAGGTGCTACTATGAATCTGACTTTTCTTGTCTCAGGAATATTGTTTGGAATAGGTCTAGTTATGTCTGGAATGACTAATCCACAAAAAGTAATAGGTTTTTTAGATGTTTTTGGAAGTTGGGACTATGCACTTGTCTTTGTAATGGGTGGAGCCGTTTTTTTTAATCTTGTATCTTTCAAGTTTATTAAAAAATTAAATAGGCCCAAACTTGGAAGTAGCTTTTCTTGGCCAACGAAAAAAGATATCGATAAGAATCTTATAATAGGCTCTGCACTTTTTGGAATCGGATGGGGAATTAGTGGAATATGTCCCGGTCCAGGAATTGTAAACTTAGTAACATTAGATCTTAAAGCGTTAGTCTTTGTTGTGTTTTTGTTTATAGGAATTTATATATTCAAAATGGTTAAATCTGCTTTTAATTTATAGCTAGTTATAAAAGATTTTCTAGATATTTATCAAACTCTTCAAAGGTTGGCATAACAATAACTTTTTCAATCTTTTTAAAGGCAGGGAAATTCATATCAAAACCGCCTCCAAGAATAACTGTTACTTTTAGTGCTAAACTTCTATCCATCTCGTCTAGATATGGAACAATCGATTTCTTATAGTCCCATGAGTCAGAAGTAACTGAGCCTAAAATGATTATTGGAGTCTTCAAGATATTTATTGCCTCTGCTAAGCAAGTCGCTGGATGAGAAGCACCTAGGTATCTGGTAGTTACCTTGTATGAACGGCAGAGAATATTTGCAATTATGATAGATAATTCGTGCAGATTTCCATCAGGAGTTGCTATTGCTACATGATTTAGTTTTCCATCGATATTTTGAAGAGTGATTTGCGAAAGTTGATCCCTGACAATAGTAGACATAATATGCTCTTGAGTTACTGAATATTTACCGTTAGAAACCATGATTCCAACTTCTCTCATAATTGGTAATATTGTCCTTAGTATAAAATTTTTTGTCGAGGAACTTTGCCTTAAATATTGAAGTTCATTTGTAACCTTTTCTATTTCATAAAGTTCGAGATGTTTAAGTAGTTTAGATGAAATTTGATGATCATTTTGTTCATGAGAGTTTGTACTAAATTTTTGAATATCTGAGCTGAGCGATTTAAGCTCTTTTATAGTATAGGTCGCAAGTGAAGATATTGTATGCCCAGCTCCTACAAGAGAAGCTAATAAATTAGCCTTGTGTAGATCAGACTCAGAGTATATGCGTTTACCTTTTTCATCTCTTTCAGGATTAAAGACACTGTACCTGCTTTCCCAGGCCCTTAATGTATGTGGTAAGACTCCACAAGACTTTGAAATCACTGAAATATTATATTTTTTACTCAAGATACCTCTCAAATTTTTATATTACCTGTTTACTCTGTGTTTAATCTAACATATAAACAAAATATTAACAATAGAGGCGGATCATAAACACATAGGAGATTAGACATGAGAACATTGTTTTTAACAATCACACTTTTATCAAGCATGATGGCATATGCTGGACACGTGCCAGAGCTAGAAACAGTAGAGAAGGTAGATATTAATCGCTATATTGGTAAGTGGTATGAAATTGCGCGTTTTGATCAAAAGTTTCAAAAAAACTGTACAGCAGTTACTGCAAACTATTCTATTAAAAAAAATGGAAATCTTAAGGTTGTAAATACTTGTCGGAAAGGAAATCCAAATGGAAAATTGAAAGTTGCTAAAGGGGTCGCGCGTGTTTCTGATAAAGTGACGAATGCAAAATTAAAAGTGCAATTTTTTCTTCGTTTTTTGAATATTGGATTCCTTTCAGGTAACTACTGGATACTTGCTTTAGGTGAAAATTATGAATATGCAATGGTTGGAGATCCAACTAGAAAGTTCCTTTGGATACTGAACAGAGAATCTGAAATGGATGAAAGAGTATACTTAGAACTTGTTCAAAAAGCTGAGACTTTAGGTTTTGACACAACAAAATTACAGAGGACTGTACATTAATAATAAAATTAATATATTTTGGTTTCGACGAGATTTGAGGCTAGAGGATAATGTCGGGTTGTATAATTGCTCACAATCCGATATTTCTTTTTTGCCAATATTCATTTTTGATAAAGCTATATTGGCAAAACTTAAAGATAAAGATGATGCTAGAGTTAGCTTCATCTATAATACAGTTTTAGATCTTAAGTCTACTCTTCAGTCCCATGGTAGCGACTTGAGGGTGTACTTTGGAAAAACGGAAGATATTTTCAATGAAATCTTCAAAGAATTTGATGTTGAATCAGTCTACTCTAATGAAGACTACGAGCCCCTCGCTATAAGAAGAGACTCTAAAATAAAAAAACTATGTAGCATCAATAAAATAAATTTTTTACAAACAAAAGATCAGTGCATATTTAGTAAAAATGATATTCTAAAAAATGATGGAAAACCTTATACGGTTTATACACCTTACAAAAATAAATGGTTAAGTACATTAGAGCCAAAAGATATTGTAACGGTCTCTTTTAAAAAATCTAAAGAAAAGCTTTTTTC
>CAKZJW010000044.1 GCA_937120495.1 uncultured Oligoflexia bacterium | reverse complement strand
TTGGTAAACAGCTGGGGCCGGCTGTTCGTCTGCTGCATAAGCCATTCCAATTTTTGGAATCGGCATCAAGATAAAGCTCAATGTCATCACTGAACATATAAAACCAGTTGTTAATCTTTTCAATGCATCTTTCATAGGTTTCCCGTTTGTTTTTATTTAATACTTAGTTTAATTTTATCGTTTTATTGTTAATTCAAATAAAAAAAGAGTTAACCATCTATAATCATTGAGATTTGAGGGCTAACTCTCTATATTTTCTGTCATTAATTATTGGCAATTTATGATTTTTTCTTCTTTTTGCCCTTTTTCTTACCACCCTTTAATTTCTTTAAAACAACAAGGGCTGCAAGAGCGATTCCGCCATAAAGTATAAGATCACTTGTTCCGTCTCCACCAGTTTTACGCTTTCTTCTATCGGCCATACCAATATTTGAAAGTCCATCGTTTGGTGCAAATACTTCATCATCAAAGTTTGATCCAGCTGATTTTTTACCCATGCGAAGGTTCGCAAGGTTTTGCTTTTTCTGTCTAAATACTCTTAGAGTCGCTACCGCTTTATCAAAGATTCCCTGATAAGCATTAAATAGATCTTTAGTTACTGAAAAAGTTACCGCAACACCAAGGTCTTCTTTAACCGTTGCAAGATATCTTGTATAAAACCCTGGAACCTCAGAAGCCAAATGAAGTGCATCTGCCCAAGAGTGTCCATTGATCTTATTTAATTTAGTGTATTTTGCTTCTGACCTTTGCATCTTTCCACCAGGAAGCTGATAGGTTTTTCCTTTTTTAAGATAAGCCTGATAAGCCGCAAGTGAATCCTGACCACCTCTAATCTTTGCTGCAAGGATGATTATGGCCTCTTTCTTACGATCCTTGTTCTCTGACTGACAAACGTACTCACTGCCCTCAATAGCGCAGTCCCAGCCCGAAGGTAGATCAAATTGGAGATATTGATTTGAGAAGGTCTTAGCCTCCAAATTTAGTGAAAATGCACTTAGTGTTACGCATAAAGCCACTAATTTTAACCTAATCATGAAATAATCCTTGTCATTGAAAAAATAAATATTTATACCTCAATTTTATAATAATTTTGTGAACTTACAAACAGTTAAATATTACCGGCAAGGTTTAGTAGATATAATGGATAGAAAAAATCAAGAATTCAATATAGTTGGCCCATGTTCAATGGAGTCTAAAGGTCAAATGCTTCAAGTCATTGAGGTGGCAACAAAACTTGGTCTTTCGTATGTTCGGGCTCAAGTATTTAAACCGAGAACTAACCCTACTTCATTTCAAGGTATGGGCGCTGAAGGTATTTCAATTCTTGAAGAAATCAAAACAGATGAAATAAATTTTGTCTGTGAAGTTTGTTCAAACGAACAATTTGAAATGGTAAAGGATATCGCCTCTATTATTCAAATTGGTGCCAGAAATATGCAAAACTTTGAACTATTAAAATACGTATCTAAAAATTTTAAAAATGATTTTGTATTACTTAAAAGAGGCTTCTCAAATACAAACCTTGAATGGTTATCATCAGCTCAATACTTAATTGAGGGTGGAATTAATAAGGATAAAATTATTCTTTGTGAAAGAGGTTCTAGAAGCTTTACTTCTCCAACTGGAGTTTCACTTGATTTCATAAATGCTCTTTGTGCTAAAAAAGAAGGCTTCAAAGTTATTATAGATCCTAGTCATGGAACTAAGCATGCCGACTTTGTAATCCCTCTAGCAAAAGCTGCGATGGCAATGGAGTTTGATGGAGTGATGGTTGAAGCACATCCTGAACCAGAAAAGTCAGTGAGTGATAAAGATCAAGCAATTTCTCTTGAGAGTTTAAGCTTACTTTTTTAATTGTAAAAAAATGATTATTTAATTAATCCAGCTCTTGCAATAATCCCAGGCTTAATCTTATCTTTAGTGAATCTTTTAGTTAACTTAACCACGGCTTTAGAAGTTCCAACTTTCACGACATAACCAGAAGCAATTAATTTATTTCCCTCTAAATAATCAAAAAGGTAAAAGTCTATTTTACTGCCTTTTTCAACTCCTGTTTCTAGTCCCATATCAATTGATACAGCTCTTTTCGTCTTAGAAACTTTAATAATCGATCCTTCATAGCGATACTCTTTAAACGCGGAGTCGGCCTTTGCAAAGTGATTACTTTTGGAATTTCTTCTTACAAGTGCAAGGCTTACTTCATTACCAAGAGTTGTGGAAGAGCCGTAGAGCTTTGACTTAACTTTAAACTCTGCTCTCCACTTTGAACCAAGTCCAATATTCATTCCAATATAAGGAGCAGTCCAAGTTCTATTGATACTATTATAGTCTTGAGAGCTTGCCGTAGAAAGAGTCGGCTTTTCATCCTCTTTATTTGTATAGGCATCTTGTTTCAAAGAGTAAATATTTTCAACCCCCAAATACAGAGCAAAGTATTGCCAAGCAATAGTCCCTTCAATTTCAGAATAAACTTCATTTGATATCTCTCTTCCTGGGTTTCGATATAAGAATCGACCTGTAAAAAAGTTTTGTGATTCACTCATGAAAGTAAAAGCAAACCCTGCCGAAATTGAGCGGCTTCCTTCACCCATTGCAATCTCTTCGGGAACTACTGGTAGGTCATCTTGCTCATAGTATTTATTTGAATAAGTTGCCACTCTATAGCTTGCTTCAAAAGAGTATTGAATTCTTTTTTTCATAAGAAAAGAGTATTTTAACCCTAGAAGTCCTGACTCCAAGCCACTAGATGAGAAAGTTTTGTCTTCATCTTCATACTTTCCAGTAGCCGCGTTTTGTCTAAAGTTTGCACCAAAGTTCATTTCAAATCGATCAGTAAATCCATATTTAGCTAGAAGAAGTAAATCTGCACGCATGTAGCTTTCGCCTTCATTGAATTTCTGATTTTGGCCATCGTGATCTTCATAGCTCGTTGGAACATAGTAAGAAGTAATAAAACCAACCTCCGCCCCTTTGGCATTGAGAGTTTGAGTTTTATTTATATAAGCGGCTGCGCCTACTTGTAGCGAAACAAGTAAACTTATAAGAGTTATTAATTTCATCTGTTTATTATAACGAGGCTCTTTGATATTGCAAAACACTGTCTTTAGTATTTTTAAAAGAAACAAGTGTTTCCTCTACTGACCAAATTCCATGCTTTTTACGATAAAGATTTATACCAGTGATTGTGAGTTCACTATTATCTTCAAACTCAGCTTTGATTGCATCCATTACATCTATAAGAGGGTCTGAATCTTTAAAAGAGCCAAGCGGTAAAAATTGTTTTGGGTTGGGTTTATATTTAATATTCCTTGGTATTAGTGATGTACAAATATCTTGAACAAGTTCCATGCAAAACTCAAGGTCTGCAGTATAAGCGGGATTTAAATATAAGACATTGCTTTTACGAGTCTGGATAAAGTTCACTCCAGTAAAGCTCAACTTCAAAGGAGCATCTTGACCAAAGAAAAAAGTATCCAATTCTTCTTTGAGTTCATCCTTACAATGATTAAGATCTTTTTTATTAATTTCAAATGGAGCGAGTAAAGACATATGTGGAAAGGACGCCATGTTATATTTTGGGTCAAAGCGTTTCCGAAACCCGTCAATTTTTCGGGAAAGAGTGCAATCACTTCTAAAGGTTAAGCCTACAAAAAGTTTTTCCGTCATACTACCCTCCTTAATTTGGGTAAATAACTTTTGCTTTTATATTGTAGAGGAATTCGTTGAAGCTTTACAAGCAAAAAGAAAATAGGGGCAAAGGATGCCTGCCCCTATCTGTAATATTAACTACTTAATTAAATCAAACTTTGCGCTACTTCCAAGCTCTTCTTCAATTCTTAGAAGTTGATTATACTTTTCAATTCTATCAGAACGACTAGCAGAGCCCGTTTTAATATGCCCAGCTCCACTTGCTACAGCGAGATCTGCGATATAGTTATCAGCAGTCTCACCTGATCGATGAGAGATTACTGCTTTATAATTATTGTTATAAGCTGTTTTAAGAGTATCAAAAGTTTCAGAGATCGTTCCAATTTGATTGATCTTTACTAGGATCGCATTGGCTTCACCGTTTTTAATTCCCTCAGAAAAAATCTTCTCATTAGTAACAAATAAATCATCACCAACAAGTACTGTTTTATCTCCAAGAACTTTTGTCATTTCCGTCCAACCTGCGTGATCACTTTCATCAAGTCCATCTTCAATTGAATAAATTGGAAGTGTTTTCACTAGTCCTTCGTAATAAGCAATCATCGCCTCAGAAGTGAACTCTTCTCCGTCCATTGTATAAACATTTTTTTCTTTATTATAAAATTCACTAGCAGCACAATCTAAACTTACAGAGATTTCTTCTCCAAACTTATATCCTGCATTCTTAACAGCTTCTTCAATACAAACAAAAGCCTCTGCTTGTGATTGAAGATTGGGTGCGAATCCCCCTTCATCACCAACATTTGTACTATAACCTTTTGCCTCTAAAACTTTTTTTAGATTGTGAAAAATTTCAACACCAGCTCGAAGGTTTTCAGAAAAAGATTTTCCTTTTATATGAGGAACAATCATAAATTCTTGAATATCTAAATTATTAGAAGCGTGCTCACCACCGTTAATAATATTCATCAAAGGTGCTGGGTGGCGAAGATAGCCAACTTGATTTGGACATTCTAAGTTTTTATAAAGGTATTGATAAAGAGGAAGGTTTGCCTCTTGAGCACCTGCGCGAGTTGCGGCCATACTTACAGCTAGCATTGCATTTGCACCAAGGTTATTTTTAAAATCCGTTCCATCTAATTCAAGCATTTTATTATCAAGTGCTCTTTGATCAGAAACTTCCATCCCAATTAGGCTTGGAGTTATTTTTTCATCTATATTTGAAATTGCTTTTTTTACTGACTTACCTAGAAAGTAAGACTTATCACCATCTCGAAGTTCTAATGCTTCTCTTGATCCCGTTGAAGCTCCAGAGGGTACTGATGCTCTTCCCATTTTTCCATCTTCAGTAAATAGATCAACCTCAACAGTTGGGTTACCTCTTGAGTCTAGGACTTGTCTTGCTTTTATTGATTTGATTTTACTCATAATATATCTCCTTAAATTTTCCATATTCTAACTTAGCTGTGTATATTTCACACACGTCAGTGCGTAATGTTTGATTTAAAAGCTTAAAAAGTGACTTAAATGACCATTAATTATGTCGCTTTAAAGTCTATATATAGAAATAGGTATCAACTTAAACACCAGATTTATAAATACTTTAAAAATGTTTTCAGAAATTATGTTATTATTTGTTTAGAATAATCTCAAGTAGGTTTATATGAAGGATATAATTCTCCCACTCTCTATTTTAGCTATTGTCTATAGCTGCGGTGATAGGCATTTAGGGACGGAAGGGAACTCATTAGTGGTTGCTGATCAAAATATTAAGCTTGAACTTAGTTCAGGGGCATATCGATATTCAAACTTAACATATGCTACTAGTTGCCTCTCTTATCAAAGTAGTCCTAGTTATAACGATGAGGGGGACGGACTCTACTGGATTGATCCAGACGGTAGTGGACCTGAAGTAGAAATTACTGCAAAATGCGACATGACTACCAATGGTGGAGGTTGGACTTTGATAGCAAACAGACGTGGTGGTTTTACAAGTAATGAGGAATGTGGGACGAACCTCAATGAATTCTTTTCTAGTCCCTGTGGAAGTATAGAAAATATTAGTTACTCGGATAGCTATAGTGTTGGAGATAGTTCTGTTCGTGCAAATATAATATCAGTTGGGAAGTGGATGTTTCTACAATATGATATATCTGGGACACTCGACTCAGATGATGCATTTATTATTAATAACAATGCAGTTGACTTATTCTTCGAAAGTATTGATGTATTAAATGAAACCTCTGTTAGCTCAGTTTGTGATATTAGTGACTCCAATTGTGATTTTAATAATGTAGTATTCATGTGGATTGGAAATAGATGGTTTAATTCAGCAAAGTGTAATGGTGGTATATCAGGAGCATCAACCCATCCGGGGAATTACGGATATTGTCATAATGGAACAGCCACAAGTTATAATGCAAACAGTCTATTTGGTGATAGATCCGGGTATCAAGAAACAAAGCTTTGGTCCTACTCTGGTGGAAGTCAAAATTACCAAGAAAGAATCTGGGTTAAGTAAATCTCTTGATTAAATCAAACTTACGCAGCTTGTTTTTTCTTATCCGCGACAATGTACGGAATTGCCCAGTCTTCAGGTTTAAATTTAGATTTTGGAAATGGTAGCTTGTTAGATACAAATTCTTCAAACCAAGTTGG
>CAKZJW010000043.1 GCA_937120495.1 uncultured Oligoflexia bacterium | reverse complement strand
ACGAGAGTACTTCCCACTGACCAACGATCATTTATTTCATACCCAAGAACAAAAAATTGAACGAGTGCCTGTTCAACCATGTTTTTTCCATTAATATCTGTTTCATACTCGTGAAAATTTCTTTTATAACGAGGGATATAAGTGAATGATAAACCTGTTGCATATCTAGCAAGGTCGATAGAAGAAACAGGACTCAATTCAATAGTAGTCTGAAGCCTTCTTTTATCTTTTGATTTTTCACTTAATGGAATATGACCTGTCCCCTTAAAGCTCAAAGAGTAAATTCCATTTTTATAGATTGAAGATCTAGAATAAGATAGTCTCATATCATTAATCTTTTCTTCGTAGTTATCAGAAAGGTCTTTCTCAGTTGGAAGCCAAAGTCCTAATTTATTTTTGTCATTAATTTTGTAATTTAAATATAGGTCTAACTCTGTATATGAAGATTTTGATTCATCTGAGGCTTCTTTGAAGTCTGTTTTACCAGCAAGACCAACCTTACCAGAAAAGTTTGATAAAATAGATGTATTTTGTTCTGTTGGAGCTTCTGTGATTATAGTATTTGTCGTCTGTGCAAATACAGCTCTACCGATAAGTAGAGAGAACAGATAAAAAGGAATAAGAATCAAACCACGCATAGTGCTCCTAAAAGTTTAGAGTCGTGTCTTCAAAATTCCTTTTCTGAATCAATACTAATTTTGCAATATTAATGCCACGGAAAGCACATCTAAGACCCCGATACTACGTAAACAATATGTCACTTTTTGGAGAAGTGTAGAGACTTTAGGCACCTTGCAACGCATCAATAATGGTTATTTTGTCCCCATTTATAAGCTTTACGGTTACAATTATTAGAATGAAAATAACTAAAGACAATAAACTAAAGGCCATATGGTCAATATTTTTTATTTTGAACCTTATCTATATTATATCGGCTTATTTTAGGCTTACTCAGATTCGACTTCTTCCGCAAAGTATCTATGAGCAAAATATAGATTTTAATATAGTATTCTTTTGGCCCTATCTATTTGTCCAAACAATTAGCTACTCCATTATAAAACTAGAAACAGATCTTACTTTTCTAAAAAGGTGGATAGTCTCTTCTTTAATTTGGGGGATAATTTGCTTCGTGCTTTTTCAGGCTTTTCCCGTTGCTCTATATACAACAGAGCACTTTACAGGCTTTGATACAACTATACTTGGAAGTGTTTTTTATAACTTTAGACACCTAACAACTCAGCTCAATGCCTTTCCTGCTCTTTTTCTTGGATTGGGATTTATAACTTCTTTTTTAAATATATTTAAAAATAATAAAATGGGATATATCTATTTAATTATATTTTTATTCTTAAGTCTTTGTGCCTTATTTATTAAGCAAGTTTACTTATCCTCAATTATTGTAAGCTTCCTTTTGACTTTTATTTTAAGCCTTATTTCGACAAAGTTTCTTAGATCTTAAAGCTCTTTTAAAATTACATTAATCGTTCGAGTAAGTTGAACTCTTATATCCTCTTTCGTTAAACCCGTATTCGTACAAACATCTTTTTCATGGAGTGACACTAGTAAAGCAGTATGAATAACTTGGGTGAAGATTGTTCGCACAGCCCAACCTAAGTCAGCCTCGGATGCTTTATCATATTCATTTTTCATACAATTGAATAAAAATTCTCCACCTGGAGGACCAATTGCTTTATCCTCAATACAAACTGAGTCAAGACTCGTATTCGTATCAATAAATAACTTAAATGATGTAATCAATCCCTCATGATCAACGATTAAATGATCATAAAAATAAAGAGCAAGCTCACTAGTTGACTTTATCTTTTTGGCTCCCTCTTCAAGATGAGTGCGAAGAAGGCTCATGCAGTGGCCAACAGTCTGGGCATATAAAGCAGTTTTATTTCCAAAGTGGTAATTTATAGCTGCAACATTAACATCTGCTTCAGTCGCAATCTCACGAATTCCCACACCATTAATACCTTTTTGTGCAAAAAGTTTATAGGCCGTTTTAAGGATTTTTTCTTTTGTCGAAATCTCTTCATTTGTCATTATGCAACTACCTCTTCTTTGTTCTCACCTTTATCAGCAAGACGGTTTAAGAAAGGTACTTTTTTAAGAAATTCATTATAATCTTCAAGAATTGCGTAGGCACATGGAACCCATATCAGGGTAAGAATTGTCCCGGAAGTTAATCCCCAGGCCATAGCAAGAGTCATTGGCGTCAACATAGCATCACTACCACCAATTCCATAAGCTGTAGGTATTAACCCTGAAATTGTTGTTAAACTTGTTACGATAACTGCACGTAACCTCATTCCACTTGCTTTAACAAGTATTTCATCTAGAGAGTATTTACCTTCTTCTCTTAATTGCTCAATAAAAGAAATCAATACAATACCAGAGTTTACAATAATTCCGGCAAGCCCGATTACACCGATCATAGCTAGAAAAGAGATCTCTTCTCCATGGAAAAAGAATGCAATTGAAAATCCAACTAAACCAAGAGGTATCGTAGACATAATAATCATTGGTCTTAAATAAGATTTAAATAAGAAAACCAAAAGACCAAAGATTCCAAGAAGCGCTAGCTGCATCGCCTCTCCAAGGGACTCCATTGACTCTTTAGTATTTTCTTCTTCTCCACCAAAGACAAGACTAACATCATTAAATTCATCGTGTAGTTTCGTAAATTCTTCTTTTAAGAGTTTATTTGCTTTCATACTATTCATCTTTCCTTTAACTTTTCCTGTTAAAGTTTTAGATTTCTTGAAATCAAATCTCTTAATTTCATAAGAACCATTCGTCCTTACAACTTTTGCTAACGAACTTACAGGGACAAGGTTCCCCTGTTTATCCATAACACTTATATCTTTAATATCGTCAACAGATGTTCTGTTTTTGTCATCATAACGAACATTTAAATCAACTTCTTTATTGTTTAAAATAACTTTTGAAATCATTGTTCCAGATAAAGCCGTTCTGATAGCAGAGCCTACAGCATTAACACTTAGTCCTAGCTGATCAGTCTTATCATAGTCAACAATGATCTTAAGTTCTTCTTCTCCAAGGATATCGTTTACTTCAAGGTCATAAATACCTTCAATAGCACCAAGATTCTTTTCAATCTTAGCAATCATTGCATTCATATTTTTTAAATTATTTGATCTAAAAGTAGCATTGATTGGAGATCCAACAGGTGGACCATTTACAACTTCTTCAAATTTAAGCTTTGTCGCGACTGTGCTTTTAACATTTCGCATTCTTTCAAGAAATTCATCTTTATGAATATTAAATTTTGCTTTATCTGTAGCATAAACAGTTATAAGACCATGGTTTTCACCAGTAGCTCCAACTGGATCATGTGCGCCCATTGATGAAGTTCCAGCTCTCGTAACAACCCACTTTGCCCAGTCTCCCATTTCATTTTTTAAATCTACTGAGATTTTATTTAATTCTTTTATACTATTTTCTGCTGTAAATCCTCTTGGTAGCTCTACTCTTCCTAAATAAATTTCCGTATCTTTAGCTGGAAAGAGTTCAAATTTATTTCCTAGTGCCATTAGAGCAAATGAGCCTATTAATGAAAAAGAGAAGAAACCTAGAATAATATACCTATGAGCTACACTCCAAGTCATTAAGCTTTCAAACTTTATAATAAATTTTTGAAACCAATCGGCTTTTACCTCTTCAGGGTTTATTACTTTACCTCCAACAAAACGAAGTCTCATCGGTAGTAAGAAGAAACCTTCTGTTAAACTTACGAGTAAAGATATAGTAACAACAATTGGGATATACTTTATAAATTCTCCCATGATCCCTTTTGTAACTAGCATTGGAAGGAAGGCGGCAATTGTTGTAAATCCAGTAGCCGTTATCGGTAGCCAAAGTTGTTCAGCAGAAACTCTTGCTGCATCCATCGATGAAAGACCTTCGTCATTTCTAAGTCTTGCAAAGTTTTCAGAAATAACAACAGCATTATCAACCATCATTCCAAGAGCAATTACAAGGGCAAGGATTGTGATCGCATCTAAGTTCATTCCAAATGTTGGCATAAAACCTATTGTGGCCATAACTGCTAGAGGTAATGACATAGATGCCATAAGACCTATTTTTCCAGGTAAGAATAAGAAAAGAAAAACTACAACTAAAAGTAATCCACTTATAGCGTTAGAGCTTAATATATTTAGCTTGTTCTTAACTCTACTTGCCTCATTATTATAGATAGAAATTTGAAACTCATCTTTATATATTTTTTTGAATTTGGTTAATATGATATTAACTTCTTCAACTAATTTTAATGTATCTGCTCCTGCTTTTTTAGTTACAACTAATAAAGTTGCCGGATTTCCATCATATGAAGCGAGAAACTTTGCATCTGCCTCACCATCAATCACCTCTGCGATATCTTTTAATAAAATCTTTTGTCCTGAGAAGTTAGAACGTATAACAACATTTTCTAATTCAACTCTGTCTTTAATCTTCCCTTCGACCCTCACAAGAGCCTTAACTTCATTTGTTTTTAAATTACCACCAGGAATATCAACATTTCTTAGTTTGATTTTACTAGTAACCTCTTCGATACCAATATGTAGTTTTTGCATTTCATCTTTTTTAAGACGAATATTAAATTGTCTTTTAAGAAAGCCTACTGGTCTAACACTTAAAACTCTTTTATTGTCCTCAAGGTCTTCCTTTAGAAGGTCTACCATTAGATCTCTTTTTCTTTTGTCATTGCTTCCAGTGATAGCAAGTTCAATTGCTGGCATCTCTTCGGAGTTTACTTCTTTATAGACAGGATCATCTCTTAAGTCTGGTGGAAGGTTGCTAACTCCATCTACGGCCTTTTGAACCTCTTCAAGTACTTCGTCCTCATCTTCATTATTCATATCGACACGAACAACAATTGAAGAGAGACCTGATTTTGAAACACTCTTAACATCTTTTAAACCTGATACTTCTCTAATCTTATCTTCTATTGGCTTTGTTATTAATGTCTCAACATCATCTGCTGTAGCTCCATCGTATCTTGTTTCAATTATTGCTGTTGCAAAGTTTACTGCTGGATAGGATTCAGCGTTAAGCTTAAACAACCCCATAAGACCAAAAATAACTAACATCAACGAAAGGATTATCGTTAATTTATGATTCTCTAAGAAGAATTTTATTAATTTATTCATTATATTTCCTTATTACTTTTTATTAAATTCACATGGAGTGTCGCTAAAAACTACGAAGTAATCTAGGACTGTATTTAAGATTGCAAGTTGAGTATCAACGATAGATAAATCAGAACTTAAAAGCTCATCTTGATCTTGAACGAGTTGATAAACAGGGATTCTTGCTTGGTTAAACTTTTTTTGCATCTCTGTTAGTCTTGTCTTAAGCGCTTTTGAGTTTGTACGCTGAGCTTTAATTAAGCTACCAAGGTATTTAATTGATTTAGAGACTTGAGTATGAGTACTCACTAACGAAGTATCAATATTTTTTATATTTGCTTCTAGTCTTTTCTTATTATATTTTTTTATTACCTCAGCTGAACCTTGAATCTTTTTACCAAGGGGTATTGTAAG
This sequence comes from uncultured Oligoflexia bacterium, assembly GCA_937120495.1. Classification (GTDB taxonomy): domain Bacteria; phylum Bdellovibrionota; class Bacteriovoracia; order Bacteriovoracales; family Bacteriovoracaceae; genus CAKZJW01. The sequence goes on along the minus strand of CAKZJW010000043.1, from coordinate 8,359 downwards.
CATTAAACCAGCACTAAACCCATCTTCTAAATTATCGAGAGAACCATCATAACTCCCCTCATAGGTATTTGCTGTCACAGGGTCAGAGCTAACTCCTGTCTTTCTAAATTTTGTTGAAAGTTTTAAGTCAATTGCATCATAACTTTGATCAATCTGTTCTTGGTTAGACTGAATTTGTTTAAGTAAATTAATTAACTCGTCATAGTCAGTATAGTTTAGAGGTGTCGTTTTATTTGATCCTATAATACTAGTACATGCAAGAACACTAAAGATTGTCTTATCTATATTAACTGACTCGATTTCAATATTTTTTGAAGCCAATTCTGGTAACAAGTCTACCATCTGCTTTAACAGACTCTCTCTTTCATACTTTAAAAGAAGAATACTTCCTTCTCTTGAAGATACTTGAGATTCATAACGAGCAACCTCAGAAGCATCTGCAATAGAGTTACGTTGTCTTTTCTTGGCATCTTTAACTTGTTTTTTAGCTGTCTTAAAAAGACGCTCAGATATTTTTAATTTTTCTTTATTTGCAATTAAGGCCCAATAGATTCTTCTAAGTGAAACTCTAAATACATTCTCATTAATTTTTGTCTGAATTTTACTTTGCTTCACATTCAGGCTCGAATTATTTAATTGGTTACGAGTAAGTTTACCAAATAAATTTTTCCATAGATCAATATTTAAGCCAAAATTATAAGTAGTTGTATGAATACTATCATAGCCTTCAGCGGATCTATTATCTACACTTGCATTCAAGTCTGCTTGTAATCCATATCTAAAATTCTTTCTAATTCCAACTTGGTATTGATGAACTGGAGAAAAAACTGGTTGGAAAGAATTTAAAGCCCCTTCTTTCGTTTCGGAATAATTATAACCACCATAGAGGTCTGTTCCTAAATTATCCTCTGCTTTTAAGTTATTGGCTTTTATCTCAAGAAATGTTGCTTTAATTTTTTCAAGCTCAGGGACATTTGAGTTTTTTGAAATCTCAATAACGCCCTTCTCATTCAACAAAACTTTTTCACTACTATTAGCTGCTGTAAGGCTCGCTAATATTAAACTAACTAGAATTAACTTCATTAAGAATCTCCAAATTCAAACAAGTGTTTAAATTAATATACCAGTATATTCAACAAATTCAAACAAATGTTTGATTTAATTCAAAAAGCCTATATTATTATATAGTTAGGTGGATTTTCTGACTGAATTATCTCGTCACGAAAGATACCGAGCCATAAATTTGGCTATAAGTTTATTGGAAAGTAGGCAATATTAGGTATAGCACCTGAGTGCTCAAGAAGGAGAATTAGTACAAATTTGAAATTGATTTTATTAGTGCAAGTCCTTGGTCTTTTAAAGTGTCCACACTTCTTCCCTCAGAGTTATACTTATCAATATTTCTAATCGACTCATGAGTCATTGCATTTTTCTTATAGTGATCAATTAATACGAGTCTGGCCATTCTACTATCACCATTTGATAGTTTGAAATTCCCTTTTTGCCAGAGGTCAAAAGCTCCTAATTCATCAATAAAGTTTTGTTGAAGATTATAAAAGCTTCTATTTACATATTTCTTTTTCACTCTATAAATAAAGTCTTCTCTAAAAGAGCCATGCATATCTAGAGCAATAAAGATGTCTTTTTTAATTACTGTCATTATTTTTTTAAGATCAGTGTGAATGATATTAACTTCATCAAAGCTCTCAGATAGATCTTTATGCCAACTTCTATTAAGGTCTCTTCCATTAGCATTATAACGAATATGAGCCTCTGCTCCATCTGGGTTAATCATAGGGTAAAGAACTAATTGATATTCATCAGAGAATTTTTTATTTGTTAAATATTCATTAAAGAATCCTTCGATAATCCAATTCGCTGTTCCCTCATCACCATGATGTCTTCCAAACATTAGAATCGTTTTTTTCTTTAATAGTTTTTTTGGAGTAATTGCATATAGGTCTCTACCTTCAATGCTTTTCCCAATAATACGAATCTCAAATCCTGCTGCAATGATCTTTGCTCTATTATCATTAATATATTTTTGCATTCGTGCATAAGTATAATACTCAATATATTTTTGATTATAGACTTCGTGTGGATCAGTTGAGAAAGAAGTTGATTTTGTATGTGATTTTTTATGCGATAAATGAACTTTATAAGTTTGAGCTGGATTCACTTTTATTTTGTTAGCATCTAAAAAGATTGCCCCTTTTGTTTCAACAAAAACTTGTTGAGTCTTTTGCAGATCTAATAGTTCAAAACCTTTAAGCGTTTTTTCGTGAACACATAGAGCGAAAGAGGATACTGAATAAACAATACATAATAAAATTGATAACTTAGCCATAGGTTATGTTTTATCAAACACAGCTAAATGGGTCAAATTCCTATTAAAAAGGCTGTAAATCTTATCTAAAAAGCCAATTTAATCTACGTAACTCTCTAATTTATCGCTTGGAATTGCCGTCCCTTTTTGTTTCTTGTCTCGTTGAAAGATTAAAATAAACCCTACTCCTAACAGGAAGGAAAAAATTGATACAAAAAAGATAAGACCAACAAGGCTAATTTGAAGAACATTAAAAAAGAGAAAACTCACATCAACAAGAACATTGTTTTGAAAAAAGAAAACAATAAATAAAACGATAACGAGTATTAAAAAGTATATTTTTGCTTTTAAAAGTTTGCTCATTTTTTATCCTTCAGGTTGAATTACTTTTTTTGCAGTAGCAAGATTACAAGCAAGTCTTATATTCTTGATAACAGCTATTCTAAGTAGGGCCTTTACATCAACATCGTGTGGATGTGGAGACATCGGGTCCCATAAAAAAATAAGCGTATCAAGCTTATCCTCAACAATCAAAGATCCAATTTGAAGATCTCCACCGATAGGCCCGCTGGCCAATGGAGTAATATCAAGGCTTGGCATTGACTCTAATAATCTTGCCCCAGTTGTTCCAGTTGAATAGATTTTCATTTTATTAAAGGTCGATTCATTCTCTTTAACAAATTTAACGAGATCATCTTTCATATCATCGTGTGCAACAAGGCCTATATTTTTCATACTTCTCCTAAAAAAAAGGGAGATCATAAAGATCTCCCCTTCTAAGCGTTATATAACTTAAATTACTTAACGTACTCTTTAACTAACGAAACTTTTTTCTTTGGAGCTTCGATAACTTTTTCGATTTTTTTCTTTTGAATTAAACCGTGGTTATGACCTTCGTGTGAACCATGATCATGACCGTGATGCATATCTTGCATTCCGTGGCTTCCTTTTATTGCAATATGTGGAGCAATAATAAGAGAAACGATTGAAGTCAGTTTAATAAGAATATTCATTGAAGGTCCTGATGTATCCTTAAATGGATCACCAACAGTGTCTCCAGTAACTGAAGCTTTATGAGGCTCTGAACCTTTGTACTCCATCTTACCGTTGATCTCTACACCTTTTTCAAATGACTTTTTAGCATTATCCCATGCACCACCAGCATTGTTTTGGAAGATTCCCATAAGAACACCAGAAACAGTAATACCAGCTAAAGTCCCACCAAGAACTTCAGGTCCAAATGAGAAACCAATAACGATTGGAGTTAAAAGAGCAATTGCTCCTGGTAACATCATTTCGCGAATTGAAGCTTCAGTTGAGATAGCAACACATTTGTCGTACTCAGGCTTAGCTTTGTACTCCATGATTCCTGGAATTTCTTTAAACTGACGTCTAACTTCTTTAACCATCTCCATAGCTGCACGACCAACGGCTGCGATAGCTAATGAAGAGAAGATAAAAGGAATCATCCCACCGATAAATAAACCGGCAAGAACATCTGCTTTATAAATATCAATTGAATCAATTCCAGCAAGACCTACAAATGCTGCAAAAAGAGCAAGTGCTGTAAGAGCCGCAGAAGCGATTGCAAAACCTTTACCTGTAGCAGCTGTTGTATTTCCTACTGCATCTAAGATATCTGTTCTTCCACGAACTTCTTCAGGAAGACCACTCATCTCTGCAATTCCACCTGCGTTATCTGCGATTGGTCCAAAGGCATCAATTGCAAGTTGCATAGCAGTTGTTGCCATCATACCTGAGGCTGCAATTGCAACACCGTAAAGACCAGCAAAATAGTGAGACAAGAAAATCCCAGCTGCAAGAATAATAATTGGAAGAACCGTTGATTCCATCCCTAAAGAAAGACCACCGATAATATTTGTTGCATGACCTGTGTCTGATTGTTGAACAATCGAGTTTACAGGTTTTTTCCCCATAGCTGTATAGTATTCAGTAACGATACTCATAAGAGCACCAACAACTGAACCAACTAGGATTGCATAAAACACATCCATATTTGTAAATTCAATTCCACGTAGTTCAAGAGCTTCAGGAAGCATCCAACGAACTAAAAAGAATGAAGCGATAATTGTTAGAAGAACTGATACATAGTTACCTCTATTTAGTGCTGCTTGAACATCACCATTATCATCTTTAATTTTTACCATTGCACAACCAATGATTGAGAAAATAATCCCAAGACCAGCAATTACCATTGGAAGAAGGATTGGCGATAAACCATCAAAGTTATCTACAACAGCAATCTCACGACCAAGAACCATTGTTGCAAGAATTGTTGCTACATAAGATCCAAAAAGGTCTGCACCCATACCTGCAACATCACCAACGTTGTCACCAACATTATCTGCAATTGTCGCTGGGTTTCTAATATCATCTTCAGGAATTCCTGCTTCAACCTTACCAACAAGATCCGCTCCAACGTCAGCAGCCTTAGTATAAATACCACCACCAACTCTTGCGAATAATGCGATAGACTCAGCACCTAAACTGAAACCAGCAAGAACTTCAATTGCTTTTTCCATAGCTAGACCATTAACTGATCCACCTGTTTGAACTACATACATATTATAGAAGATAATAAATAATGAACCGATACCTAAAACTGCAAGCCCTGCAACTCCAAGACCCATAACCGTTCCACCTGTGAATGAAACTTTTAGAGCGTGAGTTAAACTTGTTCTCGCTGCTTGAGTTGTACGAACATTTGATTTAGTTGCGATTCTCATTCCTAGAAATCCAGCAAATGCTGAAAGGAATGCACCGATAATAAAAGAAACTGCAATTACCCAGTCACTTGTTTCAACTAATGTTCCAGACCAACCTAAAAGAATTGCTCCAATTACTGTAAAGTAACCAAGTACTTTCCATTCTGCTTTCAAGAAAGCCATTGCTCCAGTTGCGATGTGATTCGCAAGCTCGATCATGTTTTCATCACCTTGTTCTTGTCCCGATACCCATGCTTGTTTTACGGCCATAACAATAAGACCTAAAACACCAAGAGCTGGGATAAGATAGATTACATAAGATTCCATCAATACCACCTGTTTTTGATTATGTGTGTTAACTAAAATTAGTTGTGTAAATGTCTCAAGATATTAACTAGTTAAAATTTTATTGTAAAGAAAAATGAAGTAGCAATTTGGTCATCCATTTTGCCACCGGTATCAATTTGAATTTATAACTAGGCGCGTCTTCTTATTGAAATTTCTAGAAAGTCTCATGGCAAAGATTTTGCAATATTAAATCAAACAATAATATTCGGAGACAAAAAATGAAAATGTTCATTCTATTATTTTTATTAACATCACAACTAGCTTTCTCAAGTGATTATCAGTGCAAAGATATACCACTATTAAAAATTATTCTTAAGGATCTACGATCACAGTGCGCAACTCCACCAACAGGGAATGGACCACAGCTAAAAGAATGCATTGATTGGGCATATGCTTATAACGGCTTAAACCTATCTCGCTCTGCGGCTGCTCAACTATGTAAAGACGTGAGAAACCTCACTCCTTTTAAAAAATGTTACGAATACAGTTACGGGTATAACGGGTTAAATCTTTCAAAGGGTGAAGCTATCAACTTTTGTAAAGAAGTTAGACGTCCTTCCCAGTTAAAGTCATGTTATGAGTGGGCTTATGGATATAATGGAATAAACCTAAGTAAGGCAAAAGCACTAGCTCTTTGCAAGGAAGTTAGATCAACACAAAAATTCAAAGACTGTTACGAGTATGCATACAGCTATAGCGGATTAAATTATTCAAAAGAAAAAGCAATTGAGTATTGCAAAGGGAACAAATAGGTTTTTTATGAAAAAGGTATTCTTAATTATTTCAATTTTTAGTTTAATCAGTTGCGGAAAAAATACATCTGGTGACTCAAATTCCAAAAAGCCTCAAAGTTCAATAACTTTTACAGAAGAACTAATGGAGCAATCAGTAAATTCTGAAAACGGCGAACTATTGATGTCAACAAGCTGGTGCAGTTTTATCAGAGAGTCTGAAGAGGACGTAAAAGTTAAGGTCGAATTTTTTGAAAGTGGTATTGTAGATACAACGTATAAAAAAAATGGGCGGACATTTAATAAAGATAGAGCTCTTTGGGCCATATATGATTCGACATTGATTATTAAAATTGGAAGAACTACTGAAGAGCATAGATCTTATTACGAAGTAAATTATGACGAACTTGTTTGGAATGATTTTGTTCAGCTAGAAAATGGCTATAAAGACGATCTATTCTTTTATCCTTGTAGATAAAGAATCAAAGACATGACCTCTAGCGAACTAGAGGTCAAAAACTTATTAGCTTACTACTTTTACTAATTCTACTTTAAAGTTTAAAACTGAGTTTGGACCAATTTGCCCACCAGCGCCTTGAGCACCATAAGCAAGATCAGATGGAATTGTTAAATGCCAAACATCACCTTCACTCATTAATTGAAGAGCTTCTGTCCAACCTGGAATAACTCCACCTACTGGAAAAGAAGTTGTTTGTCCTCTTTGGAAACTAGAATCAAAGATTGTTCCATCGATAAGAGTCCCTTCATAATGAACTTCTACTGTTGATTCAGCTGTGGGTTTTGCACCTTCTCCAGATTTTTCAACTCTATATTGAAGACCTGAAGCTGTAGTCATTACACCTTCTTTTTGCTTATTTAACTCTAAGTACTTATTTCCAATTTCAAGATTTTTTCCACCTTGTTCAGCAGCCATTTGCTGAGCTTTTGCAGTCATCTCTACTTGAAAAGCATTCATAATTTCTTGAGTTTCTTCATTTGTTAAAACTGCTTCTTCACCCTGAACTGCAGAATTAAATCCTTTTAGGAATGTATCTACATTTACATCAATTCCTTGAGTTGCGAAGTCACCACCAATTTGACGGCCAATAATATAACTAACTTTTTCCATATGCGTATTCATAAAATCTCCTTAGATATTTGCAGTTATTGAAATAGGTTTTTTTGTTTCGGATATAGATACAAAAGTAAACTCACCTGAGCAAGCTAAATACTTCTGTTTTGAGTACATCTCTTCAAGATGGATATCTACAGTTATGATGCAGCTTGTATTTCCCACCTTTGACACTTTTGCAGTAAGTTCTGCAATGCAGCCAGCAGGAATTGGTTCTTTAAAATCAATTTTGTCTGTAGATACGGTTACAACACGCTGTCTTGAAAATCTTGTCGCACAAATAAAGGCCAACTCATCCATCCACTTTAAAGCAGTTCCACCAAATAACGTATCATAGTGGTTAACTGTGTTTGGAAAGATTGCTTTTACTTGAGTTGAGACTGAAGCCTCAATTGCTTGATTTACTTTTTGTTCATTTGACATTTTTTCTCCTCGGAAGAATTTTTATCTTTATAGATATGTTGAATGAGGATCTGACTTAGATACTATTATCTTCACAGTTGCGGGACAGTTTAGGAGTTTCACCTAATTCACTCGGGGCTATTCTGACTTATTTTTAGTTTATATTCAATTTTAAAATAGAGTTTTTATATAAAAGTTAGCAATAAAAAAGGGAGTGATTTCTCACTCCCCATATACAGTATTACCAATTACTTTTTAAAATTAGTTTCTAGGTCTTCTTCTTCTTCCGTTACCGTTTCCATTTGTACTTGGACGGCTATCGTTTCTTCCTCTGTTTGGCCTAGTAGTTGAACGGTTCGGACGATTTGGTCTATTCGGTCTCGTTGTCGGACGGTTCGGACGATTCGGTCTGTCTGGTCTTGTTGTCGGACGGTTTGGACGATTCGGTCTGTCTGGTCTTGTTGTCGGACGATTTGGACGATTCGGTCTGTCTGGTCTAGTTGTCGGACGGTTTGGACGATTTGGTCTGTCTGGTCTAGTTGTTGGACGGTTTGGACGATTCGGTCTATCTGGTCTAGTCGTTGGACGGTTCGGACGATTCGGTCTGTCTGGTCTAGTCGTTGGACGGTTCGGACGATTCGGTCTGTCTGGTCTCGTTGTCGGACGGTTTGGACGATTCGGTCTGTCTGGTCTC
>CAKZJW010000042.1 GCA_937120495.1 uncultured Oligoflexia bacterium | reverse complement strand
ATCTTTTTCTTTAAAAATGCATCTGAAGATAATAATTCGAAATACTTTAAAACTATAAATATTATTAACCTTCTTTTATTCATACCGGCTATCCATGAGCTAATGAATCAAAAGTACAACCCCTTTTTATATTTTAACTTTTAATGAAAAAAATATTGAAGAATTTACCTATTTACTTAATTGTGATCTTTGTGCTTATTCAAGTGCCACTCACTCTTGTTGAAGTGCCAAAAATATCAAACTTACTTCCTGAATTCTCTTTTAAATCATTGAGAAGTGGCCAGTATGGAAGAGAACTAGAGACAAAACTAATAGACTCTTCGTTTTTATCAAATGTTTCGAGCAAAAAATACAGAAGTCTCATTAATCAATTTTTTATGCGTTCAAATAAAAAAGTTATTATCGGAGAAGAAAACTTTTTATTTTTAAAAGGGCATACGGATGAACTTGCATTAAATACTTTTGAGAAGATACCAAAAATTTTAGCTTATATTGAAAAAGTTAAAGATACATTAAGAGATAAAAACATAAACTTAATGCTGATGATTATACCAAATAGAGCCGTTGTTTATCCAGAATATGCATATGAATCTAAAAAACTTCCTAAAAATCGTGCAAGATTTTTTCAAGAGGTAAAAGAAAAAATTATCACAAATGGTGTGAAAGTTCTTGATTTAACGAATCTTTTAAAGTGGGCAAGAACAGAACTAAAAGATTCGCCAGCCTTTTTTAAAGTAGATCATCACTGGAGTTATAAAGCTGTTGAAAAAATAACGCCAGAGATTGTTAACTTTTATGAAAAAGAATTTGGATCTGTTCGTGAGAGTAAAGAGAAACCTTTTGATTATATGTGGGAAATAAAAGTTAATGCCCATGACAAAATTGCAAGAAAGCTTGGGTTTTCTAGAAATGCCCTTCCAAATAAATTTAAACAAAAGCAATCTATACCAATCTTTGATAAGGATAGAGAAGAAATTATGTCATATGCTCAAGATAAATTTATGATGATCTCTTCAAGTTATGGAAGATATGGATTTGTTGAATTTTTATCAAATGAGCTTGGATACCCAATACCCTTTTATATTGAAAGAGGTAAGGGACCCACACATGGTATGAATAAGCTTGTTCTTAGAAACTTATCTCAAACAAAAAAATATGGAATTCCAAAAAATGTATTATGGGTAGTTGGAGAAACTTCTCTTATTGGCTTGGCTCAAGCGCCGCCTCTTGCTCTTGCTGTTCGCTATGAGAATTTAAAAGAGCTTTATTATAAAGTAACGAAGTTGGATGGAGGGACATTTGAAGACCGCATTCTTTCCCACCGTTCAGGTAAAATGAAATTCAACATGCATTTAAAAAAAGAAGTCGACTCTATTGTTATCGGAATGAAAATCAAGTCTCACTACAATATTTCAAAACTTAAATATATTGATAAAAATAAAAAAGAGTATTCTAGAGAGATTGTTCATGATGGAGAGGTTTATTACTATAAATTTAAGTCAAAAATACCATCAAAAGATTTTTTCTTTGAAATATCAACGCCCGAGATAACGCGGCTTAAAGGCAATAGAGAGTTTGAAATAATTGGGGTCTATACTGAATGAGCGACTTTGAAACAAAATATATTGCCAATAATCTCTGTGCCACAAAGGCCAAGGCTTGGTTGGATTTAAATTTTCAAAGAGATCCTGATTTTCCAGGAACAATTATCTCAAGTGTTTATTTTGATACTAAGAAACTTGATTATCTTCACGAAAAACTAGAAAGTGATCATATCAAATCAAAATTTCGAATTCGCTGGTATGAAGACCTACAAACTAAGAAGGCATCAGATATTTGCTTTCTAGAGTTTAAACATAAAATAGGTGAAAACAGACATAAAAAAAGAATTAAGGCTCAAAATATATATAGTGATAAAGAACTTGAAAGTAGTATCTTTGCGAACTCGCTAGATGAACTTCGCTCCTTCGAGGGAAGTGTTCTGCATAATATTCACCCAAGCTATACTATAAGCTATACAAGATTTAGATATATTATCCCCGGAACTGAAATGAGACTTTGCATCGACTACGATATAAACGTGAAGAGGGTTAATTCTTTTTTATTACACAAACCAATTAAACAAAAATATTTATCACAATGTGTCTTTGAACTAAAAGGCGAAACGGCTGTCTTACCAAAAGAGCTAAGCTTTATGGAGAGACTTGGCTTTCATAAGAATGCCTTTTCAAAATATGAACGTTGTTATGAAGAATTATTAAACTAGGAGTATAAAGTGGAATCATTATTTGATTTGAAAATGTTGAGTAATACGGGAATTCAGAAAATGGCTGATATTGGTCTTATGCCATTTTTCTTTTTATTAGTTGTGACGTTGGTATCGTCTTTATTTATATCCCATCTCTATATTAAATTTTATGGTACAAAAGGAACTGGATCAACTTTACATAGGGCTTTTCCGTTAATGGGAGTTGCAATTACTTCAATCTTTGTAAGTCTTCAATTCTCTATTCCTCTTTCATTAGGGCTTTTAGGGTCTCTTTCAATTGTAAGGTTTAGAACTCCGATTAAAGATCCTGAAGAGGTTGGTTTTATACTTCTAGTGATTGCTTCTAGTTTAACTTGCGCGACTTTTAATATTCCTTTTTTGATTTTGATTCTAACTGTTTCTGTTATTGGTCTTATCGTTCTTAAAGCAGATAAGAGATTTTTTAGAAAATATGGAAATGATGGAATGCTTGTTATCAAAGTGAAAAAAGAAACTTACTCGAAAAATGCTAAAGAAATTTTTAATATTATTAAAGAAAATGTTGTTAAATCAAAACTTGATAGTGTTACAGATGGTGATGAATGCACGATTACTTATACATTTAGCTCTTTTACTGAAGAGGTAATGGTAGATTTAAATTCAAAGCTTGCTAGCATTGATACAGATATTAAAACAAATGTATTTCTTGGATAGTAATGAACTCTAAGTCTCATATTAAAACATTTCTATTCTTATCTTTGCTCATCGGGCTTCCAGTTTTATTTGGAGAGATGAAAAAGGATAAGAAATTCAAAAAAGGTATAGAAGCCTATCAAGCAGAGTCTGAAAATGCGCGAGAGATTTATACTGGAAAAATTCGAGATGTTTATGATCCTTTGGATGAAGCTTATATTGTTACAAATGAACTTAAAGAATTAAAAGAGACATCAAAAATTGATATTTCTAAATATAAATCATGGCCCGTGATATCAGTCTGGGCAAATCCAAAAGATCTATACAGTTCTGAGCGCGGTATAATAACGAATGGCTATAAGACGGGAAGACTATGGGAGAGAGCAAGTTTTGTGCGCTTTTATCTTAGAGGAGAAAAGGTTTATGAAAGCTATGCAGGTCTTCGTCAACACGGGGGGACAAGTCGTGCTCCAAACTCAAAGCACCGAAGCTTTAGGTTATATTTTAGAAAGAAATACGGAGAAAAGTCATTTATTAAAAATTTAAAGATTTCTCAAAAAGAGGGATCTCCAATTAAGCGTTTAGTTATTAGAAAAGATCTTCATTATAGTTTTGGAAATGATCTTGCTTTTTATCTAATTCGTTCACTTGGAGGAGATGCACCATATTCAAGGCATGTAGCATTTTTTCTAAATGGAAAATTATTTGGCTACCATACGATTACAGAACATATCTCTCCAGAGCAGCTAAAGTATATGTATGGCCATGAGGATTTTGCTTTTGCAAAGGTTAAAGGAAAGAAGGATTTAAAATCAAGACTTCTTTATCTTGATATCAGAGATAAGCTTGAAAGAAAAAAAGATCTTGATTTTGATTATGTGAATTCTGTGGTTGATATGGATTCGATGATGTCGAGTCTTTTGACAATTATGTTCACCGGTAATACTGACTGGTCTCAAGGTGCTTATATAAAAGATCTAAAGCGTAAGAAAGCAAAGTGGAAAATAATCTCGTGGGACTTTGACCGAGTGGCCCACCCTGTTAGAAAGAGCAAAAGACCAGGCATGAAACATAATTACGAAATGAAGAGTTTATCAATTGGAATGGATCAGAAAAAAGGAAAGATTCGTTGGTCAATCTTTAATAGGCTAATTCATAAGGATCAAAAATTCAGAGTGTACTTTAAAAATTTAGTAGATAAATTAATTATAAAAGTTAAAAGTGAGTCTTTTAAAAAACAGCTGGAATTTTACCAAGCACTTGCTGACGAATCTAAAGATAAAAAAGTTTTAAACTCGATAATGGTATTAAAAGAGTTCTTCCAAAACCGAACAAAAGTTTTTTGCCAAGATCTCAAACGACGAGTATCTCTCGTACCAGATCAGTGTCATCTTAATTAATCTTGCTATGCAGCGATATGCATGTTACTTAGTGCTATGAAAGTTTGGATTGATGCTGATGCATGCCCTAAGATGATTAAAGAGACTGTCTTTAAAGTCTCAGCACGACTTAAATTCAAAGTTATTCTTGTGGCCAATAGTTATATGAATATACCTCTGTCTCCTTTAATTGAATTCGTTAAGGTTGATCAGGGCGCAGATGTTGCGGATTTACATATCGCTGATAATTGTGAAATTGAAGATCTGATAATAACAGCGGATATTCCTTTAGCCTCACTTATTGTTGAAAAAGGTGCTGTAGCTATAAACCCCAGAGGGGAGCTGTACACTGAAGAAAATATATCTGAGAGATTATCTGTACGAAACTTTATGCAGGATCTCAGAGATAGCGGAATGGATACAGGTGGACCTCCGCCACTTGGACCAAAAGATAAAGAGCGATTTACAAATGCATTTGATCGCATAATGACAAAACTATTAAAAACTAGGAAATAAATGATTAAATTTGATAACTTCGACCTATTAGAGTCAATACAAGTAGCCCTTAAGAAAAAAGGTTACACAAAGCCAACTCCCATCCAAGAGCAATCGATACCAATCTTACTTGAAGGGAAAGATCTTTTAGGGATCGCTCAAACTGGTACGGGAAAAACAGCTGCTTTTTCACTACCAATAATAAATTTTCTTGGAAAAAATAAAGTTAAAATGAACTCAAAAAGAACAAGAGTTTTAATTTTAACGCCGACAAGAGAGCTTGCTTCTCAAATCGATATAAACATAAAATCATACTCAGAGGGACTTGGATTAAAAACAAAAGTTATCTTTGGTGGTGTTGGTGCAAAACCTCAGATTAATGCTCTCTATGCAGGGCTTGATATTGTTGTTGCAACTCCAGGTAGACTTTTAGATCACTTAAATTCTGGGCATATAAAATTTGATCAACTTGATGTTTTTGTTTTAGATGAAGCGGATAGAATGCTTGATATGGGATTTATTCATGATGTTAAAAAAATTATGAGTAAGCTTCCAAATAAAAGACAAACTCTTTTATTCTCGGCAACGATGCCAAAGGATGTAGAGAAGCTTGCAAAAAGCTTACTAAAGAACCCTCAAAAGGTTGAAGTTACTCCTGAGTCAAGTACGGTAGAGAAGATCACTCAAAGTGTGAATATTTTAACGAGACATAATAAGCTAAAGCTTCTTGAAAAAGTCCTAAAAGACGAAGGTATAAAAAGTGCGTTAGTTTTTAGTCGAACGAAGCACGGAGCTGATAGAATTGTGAGAAAGCTTGCACAAGCTTCTATCAAGGCCGCTGCAATTCATGGAAATAAATCTCAAAATAACCGAGAAAGAGCTCTAAGTCGTTTTAGATCTGGAGA
>CAKZJW010000041.1 GCA_937120495.1 uncultured Oligoflexia bacterium | reverse complement strand
CTAGAGACTAAAAAAAGAAATCGATCTGTATAGTTTTGCATAACATACTCAGGATATTCTTCCGATGCAAAAACATAAGTAAAACGGATAGTGTCTGTTACTGAAGGAGTAAAATCAAATTCAATAACTGTAGCGTCATAAGATTGATAGGAAATTCCTTGTTGAGCTCCATAAATATCAATATCGACATCACCAGGCATACCAAACCCAACCGAATTTTGCACACCACTCGGAACTCCAGAATTGGTGACAACCCCTGTTGACATCATTATACCAGAATTAACCCCGATTGAAGAACCAGTTTCAAAACGACCAATCGCATCTGGAACTGCTGTTAGTTGTACATTGGAAACACCATCACATTGGATTCCGAAAATATTGGCAATCATCATGTCTAAGTTATCGATATTGGTATAAGTTAACGTGTCTTGTCCAAAACCAATGAAACTAGAGATGGAAAATAGCGTAGTGTAGAGTATTTTTTTCATAGTGAGTATATTGTTCTTTTTAAACGAGTTAAGATTTGTAATAGTTGCTCCCTTGTTGAGGAGAAAAAAATATTTTTATTACATTAGTGCAAATAAATTAAAAAGACAAAATGGCTAATACAAAAATAATCACAAGGGGTTATGCTGGAGTAGATATGCAAGAAAACGCATTTCTTCTGCCAGAGGGTCGTGTGAGTTCAGCTATAAACATGAAATTTCAAGACGGTAGAATAACTACGCGCGATGGAATCTATCACCATAACCTAGGTATCAATGGACAGGTAAAAGGTAATACAGTTTACAGTCCTTCAAGGGGTCTATCACATAAGCCTTTTGGAGATCCAGTAACAGCTTTAGTTCTATCGGTAGGCGATAGCATACATTATTCCTTAGTCTGTAATGGTGAGTTTAGTAAGAGCAATGAGATCTGCGGTGAATGTAATTACTGCGGTTGTGAATCAGTAAACCTATATCAAGCAGAAAACTATTTAATAATCCAAAGTCCTCAGCATCAGACAGCATGGTGGGAAGGATCAGGTTGCTATGTATGTAGTCCGGGTCTAGGGGAGTGTGGAACTATTGAAGAAAGAATATGTGCTTCTGAGCGTATTGAAAAAACTCTAGTTGGAGCACAGATGGATTGTTGTTTTCAAGAGATAACATACTGTCAAGATAATCCGATAATACAACCAGACGTAGAACACAGTTCACACGATACTTTTGATTTCAATAAGCATAGGAATTTCTTAGTTAATAATCCTTAAAGAAATATAGGGAACAAGATTAAATAGAAGTATCGCAAGTTTATATTTTCCTAGGTAATTGAAATAAAGCTCAGGTAGTTTTTGTTCAGTAAAATTTAAATACCACTTTAGATTAAACTGAAACAAGGAAACGCTCATGACTCCAGAAAAGTATCTCTTAAGGAAGCTAATGCTTCCACAATTAAAACTCATTTATGTCGAAAAAATCTCAAACAAAACCCTTCATTATCACTGTGAGAAGGAAACTGTTTGGGAAATCTGTAGGAAACGTCCGACAAAATCATTTTCTGTACATGATCACAGAACGGTATCTATCAGAGACACAAAGTTTCACACTAAAAATATAAGGCTTATCATTCGTAAAAGAAGATTTAGATGTCCAAACTGTAAATCTTCTTTTACTGAATCGATTGACGGTATTAAAGTTGGATTCAGGACATCTGAAAAATATAGGAATCAAATCCTCTATAAATACAAAAACTTTCATACTAATAAGTCTGTTGCTAGTGACATCCAGATGTTCAGATACTCTTGTCTCCAAAGTTGTAAACGAAAGATTAGAACTTGAACTTAGAAAATCTAAAAATACCCCATGGGGAAATACTGTCTTAATAGATGAACATGTGTTTCGAAGAAATCCAAGGACTGTTCGTAAACAATTTGTAACTTCGTTTGTAGACAATAATCGAAAGTGTCTCAGAGAGCTTGCTCCCAGTCGATACCATGATGAAATGGCAGCTGCCATAAATCATATTCCAGGTAGAGAAAATGTTACACATGCAGTAATTGATATGACTGGAACTTATAAAAATTTCATTCAAGATTACTTTCCAAATGCAAAAATTGTTGTTGATAAATTTCATGTGATCAGACTTATTCATCCTGCTATTCGTAAATTCAGAAAAGAAGCGACTGGAGATAAAAGAAAAAATCCAATCAGACATCTTCTTTTAAAAAACCGAAAACGACTTCAGCCATATCAAAAAAGAGCAGTCACAAGATTTTGTCAGGAGAATCCAAACGTAAATGAAGTCTATAGATTTAAAGAACGCATAACAAATTTTTACAATATAAAAGGCTTTAATCAAGCGAGTCGAGTGCTTACAAAAATCACGGACGATATGGCAGACTCAAAGATTAAAGAAATACGAACGCTAAGAAAGACGCTTATGAAGTGGCGAGCAGAAATTTTGCGCTACTTCAAAACGGGTCTCACCAATGCTCGGGTAGAAGGATTTAACCGAAAGTGTAAACTGATTCAGAGAACATCTTACGGGCTCAAATCCTTTGAAAATTACAGACTAAGAGCACTCTACAGTTGTAGTTAGGACTTCAGGTGCGAGGTCACTAAGACTGAACTCAGCTTGAATTTTGGGCGCACGTCTTCCTCCCGCAATGGCCGGGCCGATACAGCTGTGTCCGAATTTACAATACTGGTTGAATTTAAATAAAAAAGGTGCGATATGATGTTTGAAAAACTGAAATCAGTCGCTCGTATTGGTTTCCTGTAGGGCTTCTTTAAGAATCGCCCACCACTAAGTTTCTAGATCCTTATTAAGCAATTGGACAAACTGCAGATGTAAGACGCAACTATTCAGCCTCTCTATGGGTAAGCAAAATCAAAATTGATCCGAATAAAAAAATGTTTTTATGAATATTGAGAAACGTCTGCGGAATCTTGTACGAACTTTTGAGCCTTTTTACGCCCCAAAACAAAAAAACTATGCTTTTGAGGTTAATCAGCAGGTGATGCAAAAATAGTTACTGCTAACAATAAAATTGATAAAAAAGAGTATAAGACAGTTTTAATCGTTTTGTTTAATTTTAATGCAGCAATAATAGAGATTAAACTTTGTAAAAAGTAATAAAATGCAAAAGCTCTAGACGCTAGTGAAATAATTTCAAAAATATCCGCAAAAGAGATAAGAATAACTCCAAAGATCGTAACAACAATATACCCATGTTTAGATTTTAATTTATTATTTGAATTCTGGGCAACAAGTCCTCCAGCTCCAATTGTATCGGCAACAGCAGCGCTGAACTGACTCATAATGGCTGCAATAATAAGCATGAAGGGTAAAATTCCAGCGACGACTTTAGATAGATCTATTATTGCTGTATCATCTATTTTTCCACCCAGTAGTGGGAATGTAGGAACTGTTAAAGTGACAAAAACAATATAAATAATACCTGCAATAATTTGTGCATGTCTCATTGTCTTAATTCTTGTTTCAACGGAGTAATTATCTCCAAGGTACTTTGACGTTTCAAAGCCCTGAACGACAATTAATGCACCAGCTAAAACTCTAAATGATTCAGTAATATCAAACTCTTTAGGAACAATTATCGTAAAAATATTCAAAGAACTCTCGCTTACATCATGAATACCCCAAGCAAATATTAATGCTGCAATTATCGCTAGTTTTATAGATACAGAGTACTCTTCTAGCTTTTCAAGGATATCCAAACCTTTAATCCATCCACATAGGCCAATAGTAAGTAAGATTAGAGATGTTATTATTTTTGCATAAAAGTCGTTTTCAATATCTATTCCATGAAGAGCAAAAGATGAGAGAAGCCTTAAGTAAAATGCTACAGAGATAATATAAGCAGTCCCGAGAGCAATACTAGAAACCTTATCTATTGTAATAATTGATTTTATTTTATTTTTCTGAATTAGAGCTTCTGAGAATTTAATATTGAATCTAATTGAATTACCAACGGCATAGGCCAGTAAAATGATAATTGTAATTGCTATTGGAGCATAACTTCCAAAGCTATGGCCAAGCAAAGGAACGATTACCAAAAAGCCACTTCCTATAATTGAAGCTAGGGGGGTTACAGTTGCTTTCCAGTTTTGATTATTTCTGATGTTTTTTGATAGTAAAATAAGTGCTGTCACTAAGGCTATGAAGACAATTAAGTAATTTAACATTTCTCATACCTTTGATGAGCTCTAATCTTTTTGGTCACGAACTCTTGAACCTTTTCAAGCCCAGAAACAAAAAAACAAGCTCAAAGGCTTGTTATCTTGCAATCTAAAATGGTACGAAAATGGCGGGAGCGAAGGGACTCGAACCCTCGGCCTTCTGCGTGACAGGCAGACGTTATAACCAACTTAACTACGCCCCCATGTTTTCGTAAGATAGAATATATAGATGAGACGAAAATGCGTCAAGTGAAAATTAAGATTCTTTTTAAAAAAATTCAAGCTTTGGGCAAATTAGAGCAGCCGTGGTAATATAGAATTATGTTGCGAGGTGACAAATGGAGTTTTTAAATGCTCTGTGGAGTTATATAATTTTATCAGCTCCCTATTTATTATTTGGATTGGCCCTAGCTGGAATTGTGCATGAGTTTATGCCAATGGTTAAGGTTCAGAAGTGGCTTGGTGGAAAAAGCTTTATGTCCGTAGTGAGAGCGGCTCTTGTTGGTGTCCCTCTGCCTCTATGTTCTTGCTCTGTAATTCCGACAGCTGTAACTCTTAAAAAGAGTGGAGCGAGCAATGCTTCAACCTCTGCTTTTTTAATATCGACTCCAGAGTCAGGAATCGACTCTATTAGCTTAACCTATGCTTTAATTGATCTACCAATGGCCATAATCCGCCCTCTTGCTGCATTTGTTTCGGCAATGGTAGCTGGAGTACTTCAATTAAGCTTTAACGCCGATGATATTGAATTTGAAAAGGATGCTCCAAAGTCTTGTTGTTCAAAAAATAAAAAGAAAGAAGTAACTAATGAGAATAGGTTATTAAAATCGATAAAATTTGGTTATGGAAGTCTTACAAATGATATTGCTCTTTGGTTGGCAATTGGAATAGTTGCAGGAGCTCTTATTGACTTTATTGTTCCTGAAAACTTTTTCCTTCAATACGGCAGCAGCTATGGACGCTACCTAATTCTTCTAATTGGAATACCTCTTTATATTTGTGCAACAGCATCAACACCGATTGCAATCTCTTTGATGCTTAAAGGTCTATCACCTGGAGCGGCTTTAATTTTACTACTTGTAGGGCCCGCAACAAATATTTCAAATATTGCAGTACTGCAAAAGTATATTGGAAAAAAGGGCGTTATAATAAATATGCTTAGTATAGCACTTGTAGCTCTTATATTTTCCTATCTTACTGATTGGGCATACGAGAATTTCTTTACGCTCTCACTAAGTGAAAAGTTAACAGAGCATAATCATTCAAATCATATTCTTGAAAATATTTGCGGTGTGATCCTTACAATTTTAATTCTTAAAGGAATTTATATTGAAGAATTAAAACCAAAATTTTTATCTAAAAAGAAAAGTTAATATCATGACTAAATCAATATTCATTACAGGTGGAAGTTCGGGAATAGGATTAAGTACCGCGCGAGAGTTTAAAAAAAATGGATATAGAGTAGGTATTTGCGGTCGAAATCAACAAAAATTAGATGCACTTAAAGGTGAGTTTGAAGTTTTTAATGTCGATGTTGTAGAGAGGGAAAAACTTCAATACGCAATTGAAAAATTCGCTGAAGGCGGGCTTGATATTGTTTTTGCAAATGCAGGTGTCTCACATAAAGAAAAAACAAAAATACCAGATTTTGAAGATTGTCGAAAAATTATAGATATAAATATCAATGGCGTTTTAAATACCTTTGAGCCAGCAGTTTCAATCTTTTTAAAACAAGGTCATGGTCATTTAATTGCGACTTCAAGTGTAGCAGGATTTAACGGGCATCCTGGAGTTGGAGCTTATGGTGCTGCCAAGTCTTTTACGATGAAGCTTTGTGAGACTTTCCAAATTGATCTAAGAAGAAGTGGAATTAAAACAATTTGTGTTGTTCCCGGTTTTATTGATACACCTTTAACTCAAAAAAATAATCATTCTATGCCTTTAATTGGAAGTTCAGAAGCTATCGCAACAAAAATTTACCAAGCAGTAATTAAAGACCGAGCTAATGTTTATTACCCAAGGACCTTCGCAACTCTTGTAAGAGCTCTATCTCTATTACCAAGAGGAATATATAGAAAATTTATGTCTCTTGAGAGATTTAATTATTCTAGTAAAGAGAAAGCTGAGTTCTTTTTTGATAAAAGCTCTTTATCTAAAGAAACTCAAGAATTACAAAAAGAGAAGAAAACCTTTGATTCTCCATGCGTATCTATTTGTGACTACGAGATGGTTGGAGATGAAAAAATTTGTCAAACATGCAAGCTTATCTCGACAGAAAAAAGCGCTTGGAAAGAAACGACAGACCTTAAAGTAAAAAACAAAATAGCCAAAAAAGTGATGCAAAGAAGACTTTAACTCTAAAATGATGACTGACTAAAAACGTCTACTTTGATACTTGTTGTAAAGATCTATGCTTTTAAACCGACAAGTCCTTTGTGAAAAAACTAATAATCATCTTTATTTTCTGTGCTTCTTTAAACTCTGCTTATGCTGGAGACAATATGTTGTGCAATATGTTTATGAAGTATCACATGACAATGGCTAATCAAGGTATCAAGGCTATTGAGAAAATCAATTCATTTTTTTCTTCTGATCAAAAGCAGTGTGATGCTGGTGGAAACTCATTTGAAAAGTTAATTCATGCGTTATTAGATCAAGACGACGATAAAATTACAGAGTCATTAAAAGTGATCAAAGAAAGCCCTCTCGTAAAAATGGTTAATAAAATTATGAAAAAAGAGGGAGCAAAGTCCCTTGAGGATTTTATTTTAGAAAATAAAAATAAATTTAATCGCCTTTCTGATAAGGAAAAGTCAGTTGTTAAAGAGCATCCTTATAAGGGATTAGTTGTTCTTTATATGTATGACTTTGCTGAAAAATTTGTTCAAAAAAATGATGATGACCTAGAAGGGGAAATTTTTGAGGGAGATCATGGATCAGCCTTTCAAGGAACAAAGGATGCTTATAGGCATATGATGATTAATGCGATGGCAGCTCGCTTTGGTATGGAAGAAGTAACACTAAAAATGGGAATCGCTCATGAAGTGTCTGGAGGGGGACCAGTATTACTTAAAGGGGATAAAAGTCGTAAATTTGATCAAGAGATATACGATAAATATTTTGACCCAGATTATAAAGTAGTCCTCGAATGTAATCCTGAAGTTGCTTTAGAAAAAGTGCAAGAACAACTCTTTAAAAAAGTAAATCATAAATATACAGACAACTCTATGGATCTTCATAATAATTTACTTGGTGTACGTATTGGACAATCTCATCAGTGTGCTAGTATTCAAGAGATTAGTAAATTAGTAGAAGAAAAGATAAGAAACGGATCGGCTAAAATTGTTTCTCAAAGGCCAGACTGTAAACAAGAGTTAGTTGCGGCTAATAATCTTAAAAGAGTTAGTCCTGCTTCAGCATGTTCTGAAGGTGTATATTTAAATCAAGGATATGTTTCTGAGAATGGAAAAGTTGAATGTGAGGAAAGATTTCCAGAAGAAGAAAGTTCTTCCTTGGGGTTTGAGACCCTGACTGGAACAGCAGTGGGAAGCACAGGTGGAGGTATGACTTTTCCTAGTGATAACTCTGAAGAAATAACAGTACCATTTTTACCATTTAGTAGTTCAGATACCGAAGATAAAATCATTGGGCCAACTTTTGAACCAACAGAAGAAGAAGTTCACCATGGTAAAAAGAAAAAAGGTTCTAAGTCTAAAAGAAAAGAAATACATGAGCCTAAAGGACAATACTTCTAAAAAAAGCTAGATAGCTTTCCAAAGCGTATCAACAAAGTAATCATTTTTATCTGAAAAATGCTCTACAACTTCAAAGGCAGAATGTTCACAAAGAAAATTTATATCTTTTTTTAGAAACTTAAAAGAGTATTCAAGATGAATTGCTTCCATCTCATTAAACTCAAAAGTTCTTTCTAATTCACCAATAAAAACTGTTTGATCTTTTTTAGAAATAAGATAACTTTCCATAGCTCCTAGTATTGGGTTGTATGTTCCAAAATGCTCAAATGAAGAGACATCAAAATTAGCATCAAGCTCTTGGTTCATTCTATTTAAAAGATTTAAATTAAAGTCTCTCGTTATTCCTGCTGAATCGTTATATGCGGAAAGGAGAGTGTCTATATTCTTCTTTAAATCAAATCCAATTAAGGCGTAATCAGATTTATTAATTGTCTTTCTAAGCTGTCTTAAGAATCCCTGGCTTTGCGCAGGATTGAAGTTTCCAATATTTGAACCTAGAACGAGAACAATCTGTTTATTTGTTGATAAAGTCCTAGCATAACGGAGACCTTGAAAATACTCTGCAACGATACCATGAATCTTTAAGTTCTTGTGAGCAGTAATATTTTTCTTTAATAGGTGCATTGCTTTTTCGGAAATATCAATAGGATAAAAATTAACGATAACACCTGCATTTAAAAAGCCTTGAATAACAAGCTCCGTTTTGTGCCCATCTCCAGCTCCAAGCTCAACAAGATCAATTTCTTTTTCGCCTACAACTTTAGGGAGTTCGTCTTTTATAGAGTCTAAAATCTCAAACTCAGTTCTTGTTGGATAGTAATCTTTGTGACTTGTTATCTTTTGAAAAAGCTCACTTCCTTTATCATCATAAAAATATTTAGCGGATATGTTTTTTGGTGTAGAACAAAGGCCAGTAAGTACATCTAGGGCAAACTGTTCTTTTACATTGTCTTCTTGAGCAACTTGAACATTTGATACATTCGTAATCTTCATTTTAAATCCTTGGCAAGACGAATTCCGCTAAACATCCAGCGGTCACTTGGTTTATAAAAATTTCTGTACGTATGGCGATAGTGTCCCTTTGGAGTTGCAAAACAGCCACCTTTTAGAACAAATTGGTTACACATAAACTTTCCATTATACTCGCTGAGCATTCCATTAAATTCCCTGAAGCCTGGGTATGGGGAATAATGACTTTGAGTCCAATTCCATAAATATCCTTGAGGCTGATTTGAAGAAGATAAAAACTTTTCTGCCTCAAACTCTGTTGGAAGTCTCGCTCCAGACCATTTGGCAAAAGCGTCTGCTTCAAAGTATGAAATATGAGAAACAGGTTTGTCGAGATCAAGAGGTTTTAGGCCATTTAGTGTAAACTCATGCCATTGGTCTTTATCATTAAGCCAGTAGAGTGGAGAGGTAATTTTATTTTCATTTACCCAATCATAACCTAGGCTTAACCAAAGTTTATGATTCTTATATCCATTATCATTTATAAAATTTAGATATTCTCGATTTGTTACGTAGTCTTCACTTATAGAGAATGATTGTAAGTAAGTTTTATGTGCTGGGAATTCATTATCAAAATGAAATGAACTCTTTGAATGCCCAACTTTAAAAACCTCTTCTTTGTACTCATTTTCTTTTTTTGACAATTTGGCAGGCTCATTTTTAAATCCATATGAAATAAAGTTTTTGTTTGAAAAGAGGGTGTACTTTATATCCATTAGAATTAGTTCTTGGTGTTGCTGCTCGTGATTAATACCGATTTCAAGAATTTTATAAAGCTTACTTTGTTCCTCTGCACTTTGAGACAAATTTTGATCTTTTAAAAAAAGTAAAACTTCGCAGTCGACATGATCCCTGTAGCAATAGATTTCTTCCGGCGTAGGAGTTGAAATTTCTCCTCTTTGAGATTGCGGACAATGCTCTCCAGCTGACTTGTAATATGAGTTAAAGTAGAACGGAAAATCTTCATTGTAGCGCTGATAATTTTTTTTAAATTGTTTTAATACTAACTCTTCAAAAAACCAAGTTGTATGTGCTAGATGCCATTTTGTTGGACTGACAAAAGGGGCCACTTGAAGGCACATATCTTCACTATGTATATTTTCACAGAGCTCCAGAGAATGCGCTCTGGTCTCTTTAAATCTCTCTATTAGGGTCGAATTATACATGTGGGGAGTATATGGAGAGGTATAAAATTGAGCAAGCTCAATGCGTTAGTGTGACGTAATGTATTGAAATTAATAAACCCTTAATAATAGCAAATATGAAATAGTTTATTTCACTATACTATAGTTTTATGCTCTAATACGGACTTATGCAGCAGCTAAGAGAGTTTATTTACTCCACTGATAAAGGAATTGATTATGAATAATAAGTCGCTACCAGTACTAATCGTAGATGATAATGAAGATGATAGGTACTTACTTAAAAGACAGTTGAAAAAAACTGAGTTAAACATTAGTTTTTTTGAAGCAGCTGATGGTGCCGAAGCCTTAAAGTATTTTGAAGAATATAATTCGAGTAAAGAAAAATATGGAGATGACTTTCCACCTATTTTAATTTTCTTAGATATCAATATGCCATTTGTTGATGGTTTTAAATTCTTAGAAGAGTTTGAAAAAATTCAAAATGCGCAAAAAGATTATGAGTGTTGTGTTGTTATGATGTATAGCTCTTCAGCTAGAAATGAAGATCGAAACAAAACAAAGTCTTATTCTTTCGTTAAAGATTACCTTGTTAAAGGTGAGTTTAGCGCTGAGGATTTAAAAGAGAAGATCAAGTCACTTGTTCCCCAGGGATAAATATGGAAAATCTTATTAGTAAGGGAAAATGTCACTGTGGTGAAATCGAATATAACCTAGAAGGATCAAAGCAATTTGAATTTCTGTGTCACTGTCGTGATTGTAGAGTTTTAAATGGTGGTGGCCATCTTAGCGGAATTATATTTGATAAGACCTCTTTGAGAATTGAGGGAAAAACTAATCTATACAGCTATAAAGGTGGGAGTGGTGAAGCCATTGATGCTCATTTTTGTCCAAAATGTGCGACAACTTTATTTGCTTACCCTAAACATCATCCGGATATTGTAGTTGTTCGTGCAAATACCTTAGAGGATGAAAACCTATTTACTCCAAAACAATCAATTTTTCATGAAACAGCATTTAAGTGGGATACCGTTATTGGTTCTTAGTTATTTATAGTTTTTTCTTTGATGTAGGACCTTTTGCGTCGAGCGCGCTTGCTTTAATCTACTTACAGACCAATAAATAAAGCTGCTTCCTGTGTGTTCAATTGCTTTTTTTGAAGCATTTATTTCAACACCAGCTAAGTCCATTTTTGAATTATTGATTTTTAGTGCAGTTTCAGCTTCAATCAAAAGATTGGTAGCATCGAGCACAGACTCTTCTAAATCTATTCCTATTTCGCTGCCTTGAATGGTAACATTTTCAAGGTTTACACTTGAATTTCTAAGAACTAATTTTTGAATATGTGATTTTTTTATATTGAAGTTATTGCACCCTTTTAAGGTCACTTTTTTATACGACCCTTGAAGAGATTGATTATTTTTATTCTTGCACTCAACAATTTTGTCGCCTTTGCTTAATATCACTTTCTCATCAGTAATCGGATTCTCTAGCCAGTTGATTATCTGACTCGATACTTTCTTAGGAACTTTAGCCATTGGGTTATGGCCTATGCCATTAAATATATGAAGCTTAGAATTTTTCAAATGATAATCTAAAAGTTTTCCAACTCTAAGAGGGGCAACTTTATCTTTCTCTCCCCAAAGTATAAGAACTGGAAGCTCAAGAAAGCGAGTCGCATCCGTAAAGTCTTCTTCTATCAATGAGATGGCTGCTCGTAGTATCGATTTATCCTTAACTAGTTTTGCTCTGATTGAAGGAGTGGCGAGAAGAATTTTTTGTAAGCTCGCGTATTTATCGGTGGTTTCTATAACAACTTCAGATATTGTATTTGCAACACCTTTAATTTTATCAACAATGCCCTTAAAGGGATAAGAGGCCTCACTGTCTTTCTCTAGGCGAGACATATGCTTTACAAAAACGGAACGATGTAAGATTCCAGCTGCATCTATAAGTACAACCTTATCAATTAATTGCGAGTAAGAGTGTGCAAACTTTAGTGTTGTCGCTCCACCAAGTGAATGTCCAATAACAGTCGTCTTTTCATTCTTAGAATACTTTTTTAGGATTTCAGATAAAAGCTTTGCATAGTTTTCTAAAGTATAGGGCTTTGGAGATTTTTGAGATAATCCAAAACCGGGAAGATCAATAAGTATTAGGTGAAACTTTTTGGAGAGTTCAAGCTTTATTGGGTCCCAGTCTTTTGCGGCATTTGTTCCAAGGCCGTGGACGAGAAGTATTGATTTAGAGTTTTCAAGTCCCAATTGGCCAATATGAACTTTGGTGTTGAAGGTTTTATCAACAAAAAATTCCTTATTAGCAAAAGCTTTTAGGGAGAATGAAAAAATGAGTGTCATTAAAAGGATTGTTTTATTC
This sequence comes from uncultured Oligoflexia bacterium, assembly GCA_937120495.1. Taxonomy (GTDB): domain Bacteria; phylum Bdellovibrionota; class Bacteriovoracia; order Bacteriovoracales; family Bacteriovoracaceae; genus CAKZJW01. Next base: position 10,978 of record CAKZJW010000041.1, on the reverse strand, counting down.
ATAGAGAAACTCTACATGAAGTATAAGGAGTATTCAATGGTGGCCCGGGCGAGACTTGAACTCGCACAGTATTGCTACCGGCGGATTTTGAATCCGCTGTGTCTACCATTCCACCACCGGGCCATATTGAGCTACAATTCTAGGTTGAAATGAATATCAATTCAAGTCTTTGTATTAAATTTTTAATAAATTGAGTGCCTGCTTGATATTGAAGCGATTAAAATCCTCTCCTAAGAACGACTTTAAACTTTTATTGCTGATTAGGCAGGAATTTTTGAGGTATTCAATTAGGTAATCTGGAATGTCTAAATTCCCTTTTTTTAATAAACTATTTAATGGCTTAGCTACAGATACAGGAAAGGGAATCCCTTTTACTCCTACAATTTTTAAAGCATCACCTAGGGAGATGAACTCATCAGTTGCGACATTATAAGTTCCAGTTTTCAACTCATCTAACGATCTTGCAAGGACTGTGGCCATATCAAATTCATGAATAAATTGAAACACAGGATTATAATCAAGTGGTCTTATTGCAAAATGACTAGTTAGGTACTTGCTCATTGTATTAGATATTTGTGAACCAATAATATTACAAGGTCTAAGAACTACAGTCTCAACCTGTTCTTGATTCTTCCACATCCAGTTAGTACATATCTGATCCATCTCGACAACGTCTCTTAGCTCAGCATGTTTAACACTCGCGCGAAGAGGAGCATTCTCATCTAGAAAAATACTATTATCTGATAGAGCTCCATAGACATGAAAAGTACTTAGTACGATAAGTTTCTTTATGCCAAACCTTAGACTCAAGTCCAATATTCGACTTGTACCCATAACACTTAATTCTAGTCTTTTTCTAAGATCTTGAGGTCCAATATTTGAATGACTTATTCTTGCGAGGTGATAGACAACATCAAATTCGTGCTCTCTGAAAAGTTTTTCGAAATTTCCTCTGGAAAACTTCATTTTTATGCAGGTGAGTCCTTTGAGTTCAACTTCGGGAACATCACGGTTATCAACACCATAAATTTCAGCATCAGGATTATTTTGTAAAATTATTCGCGATGTAATCTGTGCAAGGCCACCAGCGATACCTATGATAAGAATTTTATTTTTAGTTATTTTTTCGCTCATGATCGCCCCTTTTTAAAAAGAAAATCTTGTAGAGGCTTTCTTACGCTATCAAAAAATGGTCTTCTTTTTTCTAGTCCATTTTTTAGTTGTTCATTAATTTGTTTTTCAATCTTTTGAACATGCACTCTTATTTCTTTGTCTTGAGCATCTACAGACATGTGGTCTGGAAGTTCATAGGGCTTTCCAATATATATATCTATTGGAGAGGGTAGAGGTAAAATATTAGCAGTTAAAGGAAGAGTAGGTAGTCCTAAGACTTTCCCGAGCTTCTTTGCATGAAAAACAAGAGGAAACATCTCTTCAGCGCCAACAACTGTTATTGGAACAATAGGAGTTTTTTGGCCAAGAGCAATTCTGAAAAAACCATTTGAAAATTGCCTTGTATCATAAAACTCATGCGAGCTTTTTGTTATTCCTTTCATCCCTTCAGGAAAGACTAAAATTGATTCACCTTTATCAAGAAGCCATTTGCAATTCCCTCGATCTCCTAAAATAGAACCTGTCTGTGCACTTAATGAGCCTAAGAAAGGAAAACCAGCTAAAAAACTATCCACCATGCTGTGTAGAACTCTAGGCTTATCCATTTCCATGGCAATTGCCGTTGTTATCATCATTCCATCAATAGGAATTTGGCCAGTATGGTTAGAAGCGAATATATAGGGTTTATCTTCTAGGTTCTCAATTCCAAAAATACGAATTTTGAAATACTTCTTATAAATAGGGAAGGTTAAATTTAAAGCTTCAATAACAGTATCGATATTAAAGCCCCAAGGGTCTTGATAGTCCCTGTACCTTTCTCTTAGTTTTAAAATTTGTTCTTCTTTGTGAACTTTATCTTCACTTGATAGTTTCAAACTAAATTTGTCAAACATATAACTTCCAATTTTTTTCTCTCTATTGTTATAAGGCATTTCAAGATATACTGATAGTGAGAAAATCTCACCAAGGAAGCTTAAATGAATGCAAATAGAGACAATGGGCAGTGGGGAAACAAATTCCAAGAATTAATCCAAGCTTGCCAAGTAGAGCTTAAGAAAACTACTCAGATTGGGATGAAGATGCTATCTGCTTCTCAGTCGAATACGATACTTAAAGAAAGCTACGAGCAGCTGGGTATGCTTGCCTTGGCCGCAATTGAAAATAAAGAACTTGCATGGGAAAATGAGCAAGTTTCTGAATTAATTAAAAGAATTGAAAGCGTAAAAGCAGAGTTATCGACTTTGGAAAAAGACGTTCAAGATATTAAAAAAGAAGACTAGTCTTCATCCTCAATCTCAAGCATCTCTTTACCATAAATAAAGTTCTTTAAAGATTCTTCTAGAAGGTGTGTTTCAGTTTTTTTCTCAGCAGAAACAAAGAAGATTTGTTTTACCGATTTAAATTCCTGATAAAGTTGTGGCTTTAATTTGTTAAGAGCAGCTCTTTCTTTTTGTTTTTTCAATTTATCAATCTTATTAAATATCAAAAAGATTTCAAAATTAGTCGTGTTTATATATGAATAAAATCCCTGATCAGATTTTTGATTTGGATGTCTAGCATCTTGAATATTAAACAAAACTGTTTTTCCGTTTAAACCTTGAAAAAAACAAGTCATTAACTGTTCCCAGTTCTTTTTCATCGTTTTAGAAACTTCAGCATGTCCGTATCCAGGAAGATCAAACAAGTAATATTTTTTATCTGAATCATGAAGTTCAAAAGTGAAAATATTTATTTTTTGAGTTCGTCCAGGAGTCTTAGAAGTCTTAGCAACCTTATTTCCAAATAGTGCATTTATTAATGTCGACTTTCCAACATTCGATCTACCAACCATGGCAAGTCCAATAACATCTTGATTATGTTCCCACCAAGAGCTCATCTGCTTAATGCTATCGATGGCCATTATAAATTTAGTTTGTCCGCGATTGATAATATCTTGATTCATGACTCGTACCAGTTAGTTAATAATTTTAACTACCTTAATCGTAAATTGACTGCATATTGTCAATTAAAATGGCATGGAAATTGAACAAAGGAGTATCGAAAGGAGGAGAATATGATCAAAGAAATAGGTTATATGACAGACATTTTGAATAAAAACGGACTTCAAGAAGGTGATAGCCTTGTAATCAAGCCTTTTGGTAAAAAGGTGATGAATTTGAGCTTAAAGTACGCAAAGACAATTTTGACGACTAAAAAGATGAATAATTCAAATTGGACTTATGAGTTTGAATCGGTTCAAGGAGAGGAGTTTTACTTTGAATTAAAGAGAATAAAAGTCCCATCTATTAATCAACAACAAAACCATCGCTACCTATTATCATCGGAATGCGGGACACCTTTTAAGTTAAATGGAAGTTTTGTAACTCAAGCTTTTATAGAGGTGGGAGATGTCTGTGAGTTTGGTTATCATCAACTAAACTTTAAAAGAAACCAAAGCCCAGAAGAACAGTTTCATCTTTACTCAAAGTTTATCGATCAAAATAAAAAATTGATTGGATCTGATTTGCCAATATTAATAGAAGGAGAAACAGGAGTTGGGAAAACAAGTCTCGCAAAAGAGATACATGAACTGAGCTTAAAAAGGGGGAGATTTGTTCATATCAACCTATCGGCCTATTCTAGCAATTTGATTGAATCAGAACTTTTTGGACATGTTAAAGGAGCCTTTACTGGTGCAATGAATGAAAAAAAAGGTGCCTTGAGAATTTCAGATGGAGGGACGTTATTTTTAGATGAAATTGACTCTTTACCAGTTGATATACAAACAAAGCTTTTACTCTTTTTTGATTCCAAAGAAATAACTCCTGTGGGAAGTGAGCTCTCTTATAAAGTAGACACTCGTGTGATATGCGCTTCTGGGCAACGACTTCAAAATCTAGTTGAAAATAAAAAAATGAGAAAGGACTTCTACTTTAGAGTTGCAAGTGGATCAACCGTTGCAATCTCCTCTTTGAGAGATGCACCTTTGATGATTAAAAGATTTTGTAATCTATATGCAATTGAAAAGAATGTCGTCATCCCACAAAAAATCATCGAATTTTACTCTACACTTCCATGGCCAGGTAATTATAGGCAACTAAGAGGGCACTTAGATAAAAAACTAATTCTTATGAATGGGCGCAAAATGGATTTTGATGAGTCTGATAATAATATGGTGACGTTAAGTTCAGATCTATTTGATATTAATAAAGAGCAAGTAGTAACAATGAAGGATCTTAAGCTTAATTACGCTAAGAAAATTTACTTTGAATGTGATGAAAATTTAACAAGGGCATCTAAGCTTCTAGGTATTAGTCCTCGTAGCTTGAGAACTTTTTTAGATGAGAGTAAAAGGCTTTCTAGTTAGCGACAATAAAGGAAATTGCGACCTCTTCAACTTCACCTTCAACATTATTCTCTTTAAGAAAATTATTTAATTCATAAGCAATCTTTTCTTTAATTACTTGTTTACCTTCCTCTTCAATCGCAAATGAAGAAAGTACAGGTTCCGTTCTAGTAAACAGATAATCTTTTAATTGATTCTCATAATGAGTAAGATATTTTTTTGCAAAACGAGTACTAGTTCTAACTGTAAAATCAACAGTAACACTTCTTATTTGAGTAACTTTTTCTCTATAAACTGGGATTTGAACATTTAGAACTCTGATCGTTTTAGCACTGAACATTTTGTACGCCGGTTTATACTTATACTCTTGAGCACTTGCTGGAGCTCTATTTGGATATTCTAGATCGATTATCTTATTCGTAGAATTAATAACACCAAGTAGTCCAAAAGAGATTAAGCTAATTGCAAAAACAGCAACTGTAAGTTGGCCTTTCCCTATCTTTTCCATTTTTGAATCAATAGAGTTGATAGAGGACTTTACCCAAGAACTAATATTATGTGCATGACTTTTAAGTGGTGTTTTTAATAAGAGAACTTTTATGCAATCGACTAATTTTAATATTTGATCTTTGAGCGGGTAATTGGAAATAAAGTTAACTATACGATTAACTCTTTCTCGCTGCTTAGAAACGAATGTCGAAACAATGGCAAAAAGAGATTTAAGCTTTTGAAAAAAGAAGTTGAATTTTGATTTTGATGATTGCTTAATTTTTGCAATCTTATCGAAAACAAATTGGGGGATAAGAGAAATGAGAAAAGCTAAAACCTTCTCAATTGTCTCATTTAACTTCTGTTCAATTTTTTCCAATTTCTTTAACATTAAAAACCTCACTATTCTTGTCGGTCTTTAAGCGTAATACTTTAGCTTTATTCTACACTATCGGTAAAAACTTCCTAAGTTACCGATATAAAGGCCATTTTCTCTACTCAGATGACTCTATGCCGATAAGTAAGTCAGGGAATATGGAGAATACTATGAAGTACACTAACTTATTTAAATTACTAGTCTTAACTCTTGTGATGGCGGGGTTATCATCTTGCGCCATGATGAATGATAGAGACTATGAAGACCAAATGAATGAAATGAACTTCAGCGAGCCAGCCTTTGTACCAAATCAGGACTTTCCAGTTGTATCTGGAGACGACGGAGATTTTGGAAATGGCTTGGATGTAATTATGTCTAGAACTCCATTAAGTGAGAGAGAGCGCAAGGCTGATCGTTACGAAGAATCTCTTAAAAGAGAGCTATATGCAATAGAAGCTAATTTAGATGAATCTGTTCAAAGAGACTATATGAAACATAGAGATAAGCTTGGCTCTGATTCGGCTAGAATATATTTTCTGTCTTTGAGCACACCTGATAAAGAGCAATATTTAAGAGTTCGCGGGCTTGTTGATGAGCCAACTCAGAGCAGACAGAACTATTATGCTAGTAACGAAAGAGCAATTGCCAGTCTATCAAGTGATATAGTGGTGGGAATGAGTAAATCTGAAGTCGCTGGGGCCTGGGGACAACCAGGAAAAATTGATTACGCAGGGGACCGTAGAGAGCAAAATGAGCGTTGGGCATATCGTCGTAATGATAAAGTAAAATTTGTATATTTCGACGGCGGTAGAGTTGAAGGCTGGATTGAAGAATAGTATATTGTCCTAATACGTTAAATTAGGTGGATTTATGGACTACACACTAGAGTTTGAAAAACCAGTACTCGATCTTGAAATTCAAATTAAAGAATTAAAAGAAGCGAATGATAAACCTGGCATTGATATATCAAAAGAAATCAGAGCACTACAATTAAAAGTAGATAAGATGATTAACGAGATTTATGGAAATCTCAGCTCTTGGGAAAGAGTTCAATTATCTCGTCATCCAAAAAGACCTCACACAAGTGATTATATTGAATCAATGATTGAAGATTTTCATGAGCTTCATGGAGATCGACGTTACTCAGATGATCCTTCAATGATTACAGGTTTTGGTTTTTTTAGAGGAATGAAAGTTGCTGTTATAGGAATTGAGAAAGGTAGAAAAACTCAAGATAAAATCAAAAGAAATTTTGGAATGGCCTCTCCTGAGGGTTATAGAAAAGCTATGCGAATTATGAATATGGCTTCTCAGTTTAATATTCCAGTTTTAACTTTTGTCGACACTCCAGGGGCATACCCAGGAATAGGTGCTGAAGAAAGAGGGCAAGCTCAAGCGATTGCAGAAAATTTAGAAGAAATGTTTGGCGTAAAAGTACCAATCATTTCAGTTGTAATTGGAGAAGGTGGATCTGGTGGTGCACTTGGAATTGCTATTGCTGATAAAGTATTCATGATGGAATATTCAATTTATTCTGTAATTTCCCCAGAGTCATGCGCATCTATTTTATGGTCTGATCCAAAGCAAGCAGAGTTTGCAGCAAACTCTTTACAGCTTGGACCAAATAAAGCGATGGAGCTTAGAATTATTGATGCGGTAATTAAAGAGCCAGTTGGTGGAGCTCATAAGAATCCTCAAGGTGCAGCGATTGCAGTTGGAGATAGAATTGAAGCCGAACTAAAAGAATTATTAAAGAAAGATTCAGAAACAATATTAAATGAAAGATATGAAAAATTTAGAGCGATGGGTAATCAAACGATATCAACTCTAAAGGACACACCCGATTCAAAATAAATGAATCAAAAGGATAAAGATGCCAATTCAATCAATGACAGGATTTGGTAAAGGTGAAAAAGAAGGAGACAGGTATACGGTATCTGTTGAACTCAAAACAGTTAATAATCGTTTTAAAGACATACGTTTTAAAATGAGTAACTTGTTTAACTCTCTCGAGCTACCACTTAAAAAGAAAATCGAAGCAAAATTCTCTAGGGGAAGCTTTGATGTTTATGTGAATTATAAAAAACTTCAATCCACAAGCTCAAACGCTCAAATTGATTATTCAAAAGTTGAAGCTTTTATTAGTGAAATGAAAAAAGTATCTGATAAAACGGGTGTTGAGTTAGAATTCTCTCCGACAGAGTTTTTAAAATCGGACTTTTATCAAGAAGATGACTCAAAAGAAGAAGAGCTTAGTGAGCTTCTTATTCCGGCTTTTGATATGGCGCTTGGAAACTTAGAGGAATCAAGAATAGAAGAGGGTAAGAAGTTAGTTGAAAAACTTGTTGAACACTCTGATATTTATAAATCACATTACTCTAAAATTTCGGACTTAAAAGAGTCTTATCAAGCGAAAGTGAAAGAAAAACTTGAGAAGAGATTTGAAACAGATGCAAGTGGACTTAATATTGATGAACCTCGATTCTTACAAGAAGTAATTTATTACTTAGAAAAATTAGATGTAGATGAAGAGATAAATAGAATTGCAATCCATCTTGAAAAGCTTACGAGTATTTTTTCAAAAGAATCAGAGATTGGCCGCCAAATAGATTTTTTAGTTCAAGAACTGAATAGAGAGACTAATACCATTGGTAGTAAGTCTGGCAATAGTGAAATCTCAGAGCATGTTGTGCAAATGAAAGTGCAACTTGAAAAGATCAGAGAACAAGCATTGAATTTAGAGTAAGGAAGAGTTTTGTCAAAGCGTGGAAAAATTGTTGTTATTGTTGCTCCAAGTGGAACTGGTAAGTCGACTCTAATTAAAAAATTAATGCAAGAGATTACTTCTTTGAAGTGGTCAGTTTCTTGTACAACAAGACCTAAAAGAACAGGTGAAAAAGAAGGCGAAGACTACTTCTATATCACAACTCGTGACTTTGAAAAAAGAATTGAAAATAATGAATTTATTGAATGGGCCAAGGTTCACTCAAACTACTATGGAACTTCAAAAGAGTTTGTTGAGGCGGGCTTAAATGCTGGCGATCATCTTTTGTTTGATCTTGATGTTCAAGGTTGTGATTCGATTAAAGAAATTTATGGAGATGAGGCTAATGTTATTTTTATTGAGCCACCAAGTGTAGAAGTTCTTAAGGAAAGATTAACCGGAAGAGGTACAGATAATATTGATGTTATCAATGAGAGACTTCAAAATTCAATCAAAGAATTAAAAAGAAAAGATGATTACGACTTTAATGTTGTTAATGATGAAATAGAAAAAGCATATATTGATTTTAAAAAAATTGTATTAAGTATTTTGGAGAACTAATTTGTATCATCGTATCGATTTTTCCCATGAAGAGGGATTAACAATTGAAGAACTTACTAAGAGAATTAAATATAATTTATCAGAGGTAAGTGATGAAGAAATAGAACTTCTTCAAAAAGCATTTGAGTTTGCTGATCATCACCACAAACCTCAAAAAAGAAGCTCTGGTGAGCCCTATATTATTCATCCTTTAAATGTTGCAGCCACACTAATAAAACTTCAAATGGATATTGAAAGTATTATTGGTGGAATTCTTCATGATGTTGTTGAAGATTGTGACGTAAGTGAACAAGATATTATTGATAATTTTGGTGAAGGCGTTGCTGACATCGTTATTGGTTGTACAAAAATTTCAAAAATTAAATTTAAAACTAAAGAAGAATCTCAAGCTGAAAACTTTCGAAAGATGGTTGTGGCCATGGCTAAAGATATACGGGTAATCATCGTAAAGCTTGCTGATAGAATGCATAATATGTTGACTCTTCAATATGTTTCAAAAGAAAAACAAGTTAAGAAAGCTCAAGAGACACTAGATATTTATGTTCCTCTTGCAAGTCGACTAGGTATTAACTCAGTAAAGAGTGAACTAGAAGATTTATGTCTGCGCTTTTTACACCCTGAGATTTATTATCGATTAGCAGAAAAAGTCTCAATGAAAAAAAGTGAAAGAGAAACTTATATCACTGAAACAGTTCAGATGGTAAAAGAGAAGCTTTCAGAGTTTGCTGTAAAGGCTGAAGTTTACGGAAGGCCAAAGCACTTCTATTCAATCTATAAAAAAATGCACAATAGAGATGTAGACTTTGATCAAATTCAAGATCTTCTTGCGTTTAGAGTAATGGTTAATAATATGGACAAAAAGAGCGTCCTTGCTACCAATGGCTTTACATATTATGTTAAAGATACCATTGAGGTGTACCAAGGCGAGTCCTATTTGATAGCAGTTGATCGATTGAAAGGCTCAACAAACCTTTCTAGAAATGCCTGGATTGATTTTAACGACGACGGTGAATATGATAGCAATGAAAGAATTATGGAAGCAGCATCTTCTAGCCAAACCAGCGTTCAAGATTCGTTTATTGTTCCTATTATAAAAGGTTCTAAAGAGTTAAGGTGTCGGGTTTTACTAACTGAGGCAAAGAAAACAGTAAATAATTGTGATGCTTTAAAATTTGGAGAAGTGGAAGAGTATCCAGTGAAAATCATGCCTGATACCTTTCCACCTATTATTACATTGGTAGGGCCTAAGATTGATACCATTAATATAAATACGAATTGGAAAGAAATTGGGTATAGTGCTTATGATAAATTGGAGGGAAATATTACCAGTTCTGTCATCGTGGCGACCAATCTCGATACGAGCATGGTCGGTGAATACTGGATTAAATATACATCAAAAGATAATAATGGAAATACAGCGATAAAATACCGAAAAATCATAGTCATAGATCGAAGCTTACCAAAGATTTATTTAAATGGCGATGATACGATTTATGTGCATTTACATGATTTGTATATGGATTTGGGTGCAATTGCTATAGACAATGGTCGAGATACTTTAAGCGTAACGGCTACCGGAAAAGTCAATACAGCAGAAATTGGAATTTATACGATTACATATTGTGCGACCGATTCATTTGGTAACGGCCCAAGCTGCATACATCGGGAGATTATCGTATATGATTCTATTGCTCCGATTATTACTTTAAAAGGATTGGAAAATGTGAAAGTAGAAGTATATAGTGAATTTATAGATTCTTTATACACTGCCACAGATAATGATTCCTTTAGCGTGATTATAGCTGGCTCCTATGAAGATAGTGATAGTCTTGGGGTATTTGACCGAGTTTATACCGCGATAGATGAGGCAGGAAACAAAACTTCCGCGACGAGAATAATAGAGGTTGTAGATACGCAAAAGCCGGTGATAGAATTAGTTGGGCCGTCGATTGATAGTGTAGAACGATGGGATGATTATATAGATGAAGGCTATATTATTTCTGACAATTATTATGAGATAGAAAAACTAAATATAGATACAGGCGGTACTTTTTTAAATACGGAAAGTGAAGGTGTGTTTACCTTTACTTATGTAGCTAGAGACCCATCTGGGAGTGTGTCAGATACCATTTCTAGGACTATTTTAGTGATTGACCCACTTTCTATGGAGTCATTGGATAAAAAGCCAGTTGTCTCCATTTATCCTAATCCGACTAATGATAAGTTGTTTATAAAGAGCAGTAAGGGTCTTGAAATCTCTAAGATAAGAATTATTGATGTTGCGGGAAAAGTTGTTTTAAATCTTAATGAGGCCCAAGTTAAATCAAAAAGAGCTGCAATAGATCTTAGC
>CAKZJW010000040.1 GCA_937120495.1 uncultured Oligoflexia bacterium | reverse complement strand
GTCGCTGTGTGTGAGGTTAGCAAGATGCACCCATTATTTATATAAAAGCCATTCTTAGTTGAATGGCTTTTTTTTTGCTTAAAATTGAAGCTGATTTAATAACACTTCGCATGTATCATATGTTGCCAATTAAGATGCACTTCATTAACATTAAAGAATGATAAGAAAATTAAATAGATACCAGCTTTTACTTTTATTTTTACTCTCAGTAATTAATATTACCTACTATTTAATGGGAGATAGCGTTCCTGATAATTCATTCCAAATTCAAGGTGATACGAACACGGTAAATGGATTTTTATATTATATCACTTCATTTATTTCTTATGTTTCATATTATGTTGGGGCTTGGATTACACTTCCATTTTTCTGTTTTGCATTTGTTTACTCTTTTATGATTTCTAAAAGAGAAAGCCAGATGGATGTTTTTATTCCAACAGTAATAGTGGCTGCTTTTTATTTTTTTAGTCTTTTAATATTCCCTCAATTTGTTGGTGCAGGATTATCCTTTATTAGTTTTAAGGCTTTTTCTACTTATACAATTTTCTTTTCAACGCTAGTTTTCTCTGTTGCCGTTTTGTATATGTGTTTTCAAGGATCTTTTATTTCAACTCTTCAAAACTTTCAATTAAAAGCAGAGGCTCTTGGGGCTGCTCTTTGGAGAGCATTCGGAAGACTTGTTCTTAAAGTAAAAAGTGGAACTTATGGGCAGAAAGGAAAAAATAAAAAGATTCAATTCCAACAAAAAGCGATTGGTTTTATAAAGGATGGTGCTGAAAAGATTAAAGATGTAGCTAAGAAAAAAGATTCAGGGGCAATTTCTCAAAAAGAGGCACCTTCAAACGTTACAATAACACCTATAATAAAATCAGAAGAACAAGATTTAGGACATGAGAAAAATTTAGGTCAAAAAGAAGATATTAAGCCTTCGATTATTGAAGCTGGTAGCGATGACGAGAGCTCTGAAGCACCAATAGCTAAGCCTATAAAAAGAGCTGTAAAGTCACAGTCTTTCTTTAAAAGTTCAGACCTTGTGAATTGTATCAATATTACAAATAAAATTTCTCATAATACGAATGATGATTCTCAGTATTTTGGGAAGATAATAAATGCAATTGAAGATAAGCTTCAAGAGTTTAAGCTTCCTGCAAAAATTATAAATGTATTAAAAGGTCCTGTTGTTGACACTTTTGAACTTGAGCTTGGAGAAGGAGTAAAACTTTCAAAAGTTTTAAACTTGTCTGATGATATTGGGCTAGCGTTAAATGGTGTGCCTATAAGGATTGTTTACCCACTTAGGGGGAAGTCTACAATCGGTATCGAAGTCCCAAGGAATCCAAGAGAGATAATTTATCTCGATGATGTATTAAAGAATAAAGCCTATAATGATTCTACTCATAGGTTACCTGTTATGATGGGGAAAGATGCTTTTGGGGAAACCAAAGTTGTCGACCTCGCAGGAATGCCGCATATGCTTGTTGCCGGGGCAACAGGGGCTGGTAAATCTGTATTTATTAATACAATGCTTGTTTCACTAATAATTAAAAAATCTCCTCAAGAGCTAAAGCTTGTTCTTATTGATCCAAAACAACTTGAACTTGCTTTGTATGAAAGACTTCCACACCTTCTTATGCCTGTCATAACTGAAGCGAAAATGGCATCAGTAGCAATGTTATGGTTAGTTCAAGAAATGGATAGAAGGTATTCAATACTCAAGGATATGGGTGTTAAGAATATTGAAGGTTTTAATAAAAAAGTTAAAAGCTGTGATGGTAGTGTTCTTCAGAAAATATCAAAATATTATGAAGGACAAGAAGATCAAGGTTATGAGCTTCCATACATTGTTTGTGTTATCGATGAGTTTGCAGACTTAATACTTACAAAAACTGGAAAAGAAATTGAAATTAATGTAAATCGTCTGGCTGCAAAAGCTAGAGCTGCAGGAATTCATCTAGTTGTTGCCACTCAAAGGCCATCAACAGATGTTGTTACAGGAACAATTAAAGCAAACTTTCCAACAAGAGTTGCGTTTACAGTAACTACAGGTATCGATTCAAGAACAATTCTTGATCAATATGGAGCTGAAAAATTACTTAAACGTGGAGATATGCTTTATAAGCATGGGGTTGATCTATTTAGACTGCACTCTGCATATGTTGAGGAAGAAGAAATTGAGGGACTTGTTGATAAGCTAGCAGAAATACCGACTGTGTTTAACTCAAGTGCTGTAAACTTTATAGAAAATAGTGAAGAAGAAGAAGATATGAACGGCGAGGTTAAAACAACTTTCGTTTCAGGGACAAGTGATGACCCAGTTTATAATGAAGCGATCGAGATTGTTATGCAAAAAGGATCGGCTTCGGCTTCAATGCTTCAACGCGCATTAAGAGTTGGTTACAATAGAGCAGCCAATATAATTGATGAAATGGAGCGCAATGGTATTGTTGGTCCAGCTCAAGGTTCTAAGCCGAGAAAAGTTATTGGACGCGCCGAGTAGTTTTCAAGTTTTCTATTAAAGACTAAATCTTCTCTCTTGCCGTATTTAGCGGCACATGCTAAATATTCTTAAGATTTTTTATAGCTAATAATAACGTTAGTCGCTTGATATTTGGATGGTCTACACCCTACGTGTAGTACAAGCGATTCGACAGAACCAACCAAGGAGACATTCATGGCTACAGAATTAAGTTTACAGGACATGCTAGAAGCAGGTGCACATTTCGGTCACCAAACACACAAGTGGAACCCAAAAATGAAACCATATGTATATGGTGAAAGAAACGGTATCTACATCATCGATTTACAACAAACAGTACCAATGGCAAAAAAAGCGTACGATTTCATCAAGAAGACAGCTTCTAGTGGAAAGTCAGTTTTATTTGTTGGTACAAAAAGACAAGCTTCAGAAGTTGTAAGAAACAACGCTGTTGATTGTGGTGCTTTTCACGTTACTAACAGATGGTTAGGTGGAATGCTTACAAACTACAAAACTATTGCTCAATCTATCGATAAACTTAGAAAAGTTGAAAAGATGAAAGAGACTGGTGACTTCAAGCTTCTTAAAAAGAAAGAACAATCAAAAATTGAAAAAGACATGGCTAAGTTAGAGAAAAACTTAGGTGGAATTAAGAACATGAGAAAACTTCCAGGTGCTCTTGTTGTTGTTGATCCAAATAATGAAAGAATTGCTGTTAAGGAAGCTAACCTTTTAGGTATTCCTGTAGTAGCAGTTGTTGATACAAACTGTGATCCAGAAGGTGTTGATTTTATCGTTCCAGGTAATGACGATGCAATTAAATCAATCACAATGTTTTCTGAGTACTTCGCAAATGCAGTTGCTGAAGGAAGTAAGGGAGCAAAAAGAGAAACTGGTGAAGTTAAAGACGTTAGTCTTGAGAAAGAAATTCTTGAGAAATATGAAAAAGACGTTGAACTTAAAATGGGTGAATAATAATAACTAATTAATAAACAAGGATTAGAGCATGTCATTTGGTGCTAAAGAAGTAAAAGAGTTAAGAGAAAAGACTGGTGCAGGTATGATGGACTGTAAAAAGGCCCTTACTGAAACTAGTGGTGATTTAGAAGCAGCAGTAGACTTTTTAAGAGCAAAAGGTCTTGCGGCAGCAGCAAAAAAAGCAAGTCGTGTAGCAGCGGAAGGTTTGATTGGTGCAGTTGTTGAAGGTAACGTTGGTGTTGTAGTTGAAATCAACTGTGAAACTGACTTTGTTGCAAAAAATGATGATTTCAAAAAATTTGTAGCTGATATGGCTAATTTTTTAATCTCAAGCAGTGCCACTGATGTTGAAGCTCTTAAGAATGAAAAAATGGGATCTTCTACAGTTGCTGAAACTGTTCAAGAATTAACTCTTAAAATTGGTGAGAAAATTGACGTAAGAAGATTTAACAAAGTTACTTTAAGTGGTGACGGTAAAGTTGGATCATATGTTCACGGTGGAAAAATTGGTGTTCTAGTTGAGCTAGCTTCTGATAATGCAGACGCTACTAAAACAACTGAATTTCAAGATCTATTGAGTGATCTTTGTCTTCATACAGCAGCAGCTGCTCCAACATTTTTAAGTTCAGATCAAATTGATGAGGACTTTAAGAAAAGAGAAGCAGAAGTTTATGAAGCTCAATTAAAAGAGCAAGGTAAGCCAGAAAACATGATTCCAAATATTATTAAAGGAAAAATGAATAAGCTTGCTTCAGAAGTTTGTTTACTTGATCAAAAATTTGTTAAGGAACCAGACCTTACGATTGCAAAATTAATCGACGGTGTTAGTTCTAAGCTTGGAGCTAAATTAACAGTCAAAGGTTTCCATAAGTTAGATCTTGGAGCTGGGATTGAGAAAAAAGAAGACAATCTTGCTGATGAAGTTGCAAAGCTTACTCAAGGCTAAAAAAACTTTTTTGAAAAATATAAGGGACCTGCAAGGGTCCCTTTTTAGTATATAAAGGTCCGTATGAAATACAAAAGAGTATTAATCAAACTTTCAGGAGAAGCTCTTGCTGGTGATCAAGGATTTGGAATTGATGGCGAAATGTTATCAACGATCTCTAAAGAAATTGGTCAACTTCATGCAACGGGAACAGAGATTGCAATTGTTGTTGGTGGTGGGAATATTCATAGAGGTGTTGCTGGTGCAACGGCTGGAATGGATAGATCAACATCAGATTATATGGGAATGATGGCGACGGTAATAAATTGCTTGGCCCTTCAAGATACGCTTGAAAGACAAGGTGTTTATACAAGAGTTCAATCAGCGATAGATATGCAAGAAGTTGCAGAACCATATATTAGAAGAAAAGCAATGAGACATCTTGAAAAAAAGAGAGTTGTTATATTTGCAGCTGGAACGGGAAGTCCTTACTTTACAACAGATACAACTGCAGCTTTAAGAGCAAATGAAATCAATGCAGAAGTAATTATGAAGGCTACCAAGGTTGATGGAATTTATGACAAAGATCCAATGAAGCACAATGATGCAGTTAAGTTTGATACACTTAATTATATTGATGTTCTAAATAGAGGAATCAAAGTAATGGATTCGACGGCAATTAGTCTTTGTATGGATAACGATATGGATATTGTTGTTTTCAATATGTTTGAAACTGGAAACATAAAAAAAGTTGTTGAAGGTAATGCTGTTGGAACACTAGTTACAAAACCACAAAAATAAAGGAGATCATAATGATTGACGATATTAAAGTTAAATTAGATGAACAAATGACAAAAGCGATTAAGTCGCTTCAGACTCAATTCTTAAAAGTGAGAACTGGTAGAGCGAATGCAAATGTTCTTGATGGTGTAAGTGTAGACTACTACGGAAGTCCAACACCACTTAAGCAGGTAGGTCAGATTTCAACACCTGAAGCAAGACTTTTACAAATTCAACCATTTGATAAAACAATAATTGCTGATATTGAAAAAGCGATTATTAATGCAAATCTTGGGCTTACTCCAGGTAATGATGGAAATCTTATTAGAATCCAATTTCCAGCTTTAACTGAAGAGACAAGAAAAGATCTTGTTAAACAAATTAAAAAGATGGGTGAGGATGCAAAAATTGCAATTCGTAACTCAAGACGTGATCAAAACGAGATTGTTAAAAAAGCTGAAAAAGATAAAGAAATAACTGAAGATGATGTTAAGAAGTTTTCAGATGAAATTCAAAAAGTAACAGATACATTTGTTAAGCAAGTAGATGAACTTGTTGCAACAAAAGAAAAAGAATTAATGACTGTATAATGAGTTCAATTAATCATGTTGCGATTATAATGGATGGAAACGGCCGGTGGGCGAATGAGAAATTTCGCCCGCGTGTATGGGGGCATATAAGAGGCTCTAATGTTGTGACATCGATTGTTGCAAAAGCAAGTGATTTGAATTTGAAGGCTCTAACTCTTTATGCCTTTTCGACAGAAAATTGGTCGCGTCCAGAAACTGAAGTTTCAACACTCTTTAAACTTTTAAAAAAGTTTCTTTTAAAAGAGCGAGCATCAATAAAAAAAAATAATATTCAATTTAAAATAATAGGTGAGATCTCAGGACTAAATCCTGAAACTCAAAAATTGATTGAAGAGCTAGAAGAAGATTCGGCTTCAAATACAGGCTTAAAGCTCTCCTTTGCTTTTAGTTATGGAGGGCGAGCAGAAATTATAAGATCAGTTAATCAATTTATTGAAAAAAATCCAGGTCAAAATATAACAGAGAAAAATTTGGAAGCAAATCTCTATCGTCCAGAAGCTGGAGATGTAGATTTATTAATAAGAACAGGTGGAGATCAGAGGATTTCTAACTTTTTGCTTTGGCAGATATCTTATTCAGAACTTTTTTTTACCAATACGAAATGGCCAGACTTTAAAGCATCAGAGCTTGAGTCAATAATTAATAAAGTATCACAAAGAGACAGGCGATTTGGCAGTCTTGATAATGATGGAAGTTTAGATAATACAAAAAAACTTCTCAAGGAAAAAAATGAGTAATACACAGTTAAGAATTATTTCAGCTTTTGTTCTTTTAATAATAGTTGCAGTCTGTATAAGCCTTGGAGAGATAAGCTCTCTTCTTTTTATAGGACTAATCGGAGTCTTAGTAATTGATGAGGTTGTAGTAAATTTCCTAAACTTTAAAAGATCTCATTTTTCATATTATATTTCACAAATAAGTTTTTTAGCGGGATTTGGATATTTCAATTTTATAGATCACACAAAAAACTTTGCTATTGGAGCAAATAACTTAGGGTTATTGCTTTGTGCAAGTCTGCTTGGATATTTATTTTTTACAAAACATGAATCTTCAAAAATTCAAAATTTTCTTGGTAAATATTCACTGATTGTTGGAGCTGTATTATTAATTCCATTTTTAAACTTGTCGGCATTGATTCATGAGCCAGATTGGCAATTAAAACTACTTGGATTGGCTTTACTCAACTTCTCAGTTGATACAGCAGCATGGTTTTGGGGAAAAAACTTTGGTAAAAATAAATTATGGCCAAAAGTGAGCCCTAAAAAAACTATTGAAGGCTTTATTGGAGGAGTTTTATCAGCTGTTCTTTTAACTGCTGTATACTGGAGTGTTTTTATAGGGTCTGCGACGTATTTTATTTTTTCAACGTTTCTAATTATTGCCATCTGTTCTCAACTGGGAGATCTGGTACAATCTAAGTTTAAAAGACAATTCGATATTAAAGATAGTTCGAATTTAATACCAGGCCATGGTGGTGTGTACGACAGAGTAGATAGCTTACTCTTTGTTGCCCCTTTATACTTATGGCTTATTCTTAAATTGTAGGTTTATTTATGTTTTTAGAGAAAGTATTTCATTTTATAATTTTCCTCGGACCCTTGGTGTTCTTTCATGAACTTGGACATTTTCTTTTTGCTCGTTTAGCTGGAGTAAGAGTAGAAGTCTTTTCGATTGGGTTTGGACCAAAGATATTTAAAAAGAAGTGGGGAGAGACAGAGTATGCTGTTTCAATCATTCCTCTTGGTGGTTATGTTAAAATGTTTGGAGATAACCCTCTAGATGAAACAGAACTTACTGAAGAAGAAAAGAAAGTGGCTTATACTCATAAGTCAAAATGGGCAAGGTTTTGGATTGTCTTTGGTGGTCCTTTGGCGAACTTCATTTTAGCTTATTTAATTTATTTTTTCTTAGTTGTTTCAGGAGAGAAAGTTCCTGAGGCAAGATTAGGTTTAGTTGCTGAGAATACTAGATATCACTCTTTGGGTCTTCGAAGCGGTGATGTTTTAAAAAAGATTAATGATTCTAAAATTTTAAGTTTTGATGATTTGAATACTATTGATACAGAAATAGAGACAATCGTAGTTCAAAGACAAGATAAAACGGTAGAAGTACCTTTTAAAATGAATGGAATTGATTTTTTAGAAAATTTTTCGGCTTTAAGAACAGGACTTAGAGCTCCAGTTGTTCTTGATTCTACAGGGAAAGAATTCTTTTTATCAACAAGCGAAACTGTTAACTTAACACTATCTCTAGAAAATTTAGCGAAATTAAATAAGAGTGAAGTGTATTTGTTTCCAATTTTGTCAAAACTAAATGAATTAAAGAAATTTGAAGACATTAAGCTAGATAAAGAAAAACAAATAAGCTTGAATTTAGATAGTGAAAAGAAGCTTCTGGCACAATTGATTACTCTCGGTTATTACCCAAGAGATTTAATTGTTGAAAATGTTGTTATGGGCTCACCTGCTGATAAGGCAAAGCTTACGAAAGGTAATGTAATTGTTTCAGTTAATGGTAATAAGATTGTAGACTTCTCTGGACTTAGAAGTGAAGTTCAAAAAACAAATGAAAACGAAAAAGTCTCATTAGGTGTTCTCGAAAATGGAAAAATTGTAATTAAAGATATTGTTCCAGAGTTGAGAGAAGCAAACGGTCAAACAATTAAGGCAATTGGAGTTCACAGCGGAATTGTATTTCTTCCATTAAGAATGGTTGAGTATAGAGCTGATGGTTTCTTTGCTGCAATTACGAGTGCATATCATAGAACGACGGATGGAATTTATAAGACTTATTCTGGATTTAAAAAGTTAATCCTTGGAGAGGTTTCAATGAAAAATCTTGGAGGACCACTAACAATTGGAAAGGTTGCTTCAGATTCTTTTAATGTTGGGATTTCAATGTTTTTAAGGTTAATGGCTATTATTTCTATTAATCTTGGACTTATAAATCTATTTCCTATTCCTGTTCTTGATGGTGGGCATATAGTATTTATCGTGTTGGAATTTTTTAATAAAGGGCCACTTTCGAAAAAGAAAATGCAAGTTGCTCAGCAAATAGGAATGTCTTTATTGTTCTTGTTAATATTTGTCTCACTCTTTAACGATTTCTCACGCTTGTTTTAAATGAGGCTGTTTCTAGATACAACATTTGGAGTATCTGTTGGGCTTTTAAACTCTAGTTTTGAGTGGGTTGAATATAAGTTTCTTGAAAACAAAAAAAGCTCATCTGTAATTCATTCGTTAATTCTAGAGATCTTAATGAAAAATAACCTTGAGGTTAAAGATGTAAAATCATTGTTTTATGTTGCTGGACCAGGATCATACACTGGGATGCGTGTATCTCAAGGTATTGTTGATATCTTTGATTGGCAAAACTTTGAAGTCTTTTCATTTTATCATTTTGATGTACCAAGGTTATTAGGAATGAAAAAGGGAATATGGATTGGAGATGCATTTAAAGGTGAGGTTTTTGTTCATCGCTGGGAAGATGGCAAAGAAGAGCAAAAGCTTTATAAAAAAAATGATTTTGAACTACCTGTAGATATACCGCTATTTTTACTTCAAAATCCAGATGAAAAAGATTGTAAAGAGACTCAAAAGTTAATTAAAGATAATGCAAAAGATTTATTTAAGATAATTGAAAAAGAAAAAATGAAAAAAGAACTTTTCTATTACAGAACAATCGATATGGAATTTTCAAGGTCTAAATAACTATGAAAAAGTTTTTTATAAATTCAGAGTTATTTATAAAGTTATGTGTTTTAACTTTTTGTGTTCTTTTGCTTCTACCTTTCGAATGGCTTCTCCTATGGATGTCTGTTATAAGTTTATGTTTTATAGCTTTTAAAAAAAATAAGGTTTTGCTAAATGATTCCTTGTCGAATTCGACAGATATATATGTAGCTCCAGTAACAGGGAAAGTTGTGAGTATTGACTTTAAAAGTGAAAAAGTTATTTATGAAATAGAAATGAATAGTTTCACCAATTTCGGCTTGTATCTTCCTTGCTCCGCTAAAGTAGAATGTATTGAAAAGAATGGAAAAAATATATTAATTGAATTTATAAATAAATTAAATAAAACAACTCGTATAATTATTAAGGACTCAAAGTTTTTTACTAGACCTCATATTTGGCCAAAAGTAGGTGATAAGGGGCGCGTTAGTGCAAACTTTGGATTTGTTCCTTTTGGTGGAATCGTTAAGGTTGAGTTGGATAAAGATATTAATCAATTAGTTACAGTTGGAGATCGCGTATTTGCAGGATCTTCACCTCTAGCTGGAATAAAAGGAAATTAAAATGTCAGAGAAAAAAGTAGATAAATTTGCATTCTTTTTGCCAAATATTTTCACAGCAATGAATATAGGGTGTGGTTTTGTCGCAATAATGATTTCTATGAATGGAGAATTCTACAAGGCTTGTATGTTTATTCTACTTGGAGCTGTTTTTGATTCAGTAGATGGAAGGGTCGCTAGGTTGACTGGGACAAGCTCTGCTTTTGGTGAGCAATTTGACTCTATGAGTGATTTGATTTCTTTTGGACTTGCACCTGCAATTATTTATTACAATAGGTTTTTAAGTGAGACGGGAAGACTTGGGATGGTTATAGCTTTTCTTTATCTTTTATGTGGAGCCTTAAGACTTGCAAGATTTAATGCAAACATATCTAAAGTGGAATCAAATTATTTTCAAGGTTTACCAATCCCAGGAGCAGCAATTGCGGTTTTAAGTTTTATTCTTGTCTCTCTTGAGTATCCAGAGATGTTCGTAAACAAATATATAGCAATGCCTTATATCGCTTTTTATGCACTTCTTATGATTTCGAATGTGCCATTCCCTTCGTTTAAAGGGTCACCATGGGTACGTAATAATAAGAAAAAAGTTCTATTTATCGTATTTATATTAGCTTCATCTTTATTTGTTTATGAAGAAGTTATGATCCCTGTTATTATTTCTTCGTATGTCATCGGATCTATCTTTTACGTAATAATGCATAAAGAAAAATTTAATGGCATTTTTGAATGGGATGAGAATCAAGAATAGATGAGTGAAAATTTTTATAAGTTAGAGCTTCAATTTAATGGAACAAGGTATCTTGGTTGGCAAATCCAAAAAGATTTTTCTCCAACAGTTCAGGGTGAGCTGAATAAGGCTTGCTGTGAAATTTTTAAAAATAAAGATATTCATACTGTTGGATCTGGAAGGACGGATACTGGAGTTCACTCTTTAGGCCATATCGTTCGATTAAAAGCTCCTTTTAAAATAGAAGAGAGAGCTCTTTTAAAAGGACTAAACTCACTCCTTCCAAAAGATATTAGAGTCTTAGGAGTTGAGCATATTGAAAAAGATTTTTCAGCTACTAGTGATGCAACGAAAAAAGAATATATCTACCTATTCACAAATAACTCTGTTCAGGGTGCTTTTCAAAAAGACTTTATAACAAACTATAGGTTTGATTTAGATATAGATTTAATGAAAGAGGCCTGTAAGCTATTTGTTGGAAATCACGACTTCAAAAATTTCTATTGTACGGGGAGTGAGGTTAATTCTACTGAAAGAGAGATATTTGAATGTAAGCTAAATTTTTTTGATGCTCAGTTTCATGAAATTCTTCCAAGTCATTATGTTTTTAAAATTAGTGGAAATGGTTTTTTAAAACAAATGGTAAGACTTATTATGGGAACCCTTTGGGAGGTTGGTCGTGGAAAATTATCAATTGAAGAGCTTGAAAAAGAGCTATGCAGCCCAGGAAAGAAGAAACTTGGAGCTACAGCACCGCCCCAAGGTTTGTATAAATCAAAGGTTTTCTATTAGCTTCTAAGTGACCTTTATCTTTGACTTTCAGTTGATTTACAGCTATTTTCAGGTACTTTTTATATTAAAAATGTTGCGTAGCGCACAGGCGTTCGCCAAAAGATTATGAGGAATAAAATGTCTTATACAGTTGAAACAATTAATGGTTGTACAAAAAAATTAGTTTTTAACTTTGATGGTGTTGATCTGACATCTCAAGTTGAGTCTGTACTAAAAGAGAAGCAAAAAACTTCTAACCTAAAAGGTTTTAGAAAGGGAAAGGCTCCGATGGGAATGGTTAAGCAAGTTTATGGTGCACAAGCTGAAAACGATGCTTTATATAGATTTGTATCTCAAGAGTTTTATAAAGCAGTTCAAGAAGAAAAGCTTAATGCTGTTGGGTATCCAACTTTTGGAAATACAGACTACACAGATGGTGCGAAGGTTTCATTTGAAGCAACTGTTGAAATTTTCCCAGAATTTGATCTTGCAGATTACTCAAAGTATGAATTTAAAAAAGAAGACGACAAAGTTACAGATAGTGACATTGAAGACTTAAAGAAAAGATACCTAGAGCCAAAAGCTGAAATGGTAGAACTTAAAGATGAGAAAGCAAAAATTGAAAAAGGAATGTTTGCTGTATTTAACTTTGAGGGTGAAAAAGAAGATGGTGAAAAACCAGATAATATGAAAGCTGAAGAATTTCTTTTAGAAATTGGTTCTGGTCAGTTTATTCCAGGTTTCGAAGATGGAATGATTGGTCTTACAAAAGGTGCTAAAGAGACTATAGAAGTAACTTTCCCTGCTGATTACCATGAAGAAAGTTTAAGAGAAGCGAAAGTTAAATTTCATGTAGATGTTTTAGAAATTAAAGAAAAAACAATGCCAGAGTTAACTGATGAACTAGCAAAAGAATTTGGTTTTGAATCAGCTGAAGATTTTAATACTAAAAATAAAGAAAGATTAGAAGCAAGTAAATCAAAAGAAGTTCAGTCTAAGCTTCAAGAAGAAATTCTTAAAAAGTTGATTGAAGATAATAAATTTGATGTTCCAAGTGCACTAATTACTTCTCAAAAGAAAAGTGTTCAAGAAGAGTTATCTAACAACTTAAAGCAACAAGGCTTTAATGATGAAATGGTAAGTACTTATTTTGAAAAATGGAATATGGATGTTGAAGCTAAAGCAGAGTTTCAAGTAAGATCGGGTCTTATCTTAGATAAGCTTTCAAAAAAATATGAAGTTGAAGCTTCTGAGAGTGACTTTGATGCAAAGCTTGAAGAAATGGCTACACAGTCAGGTATGGATAAAGAGCAAATCATGACTTATTATAAGTCTAATGATCAAATCAAATCTAATATCATGTATGCTATTAGAGAAGAAAAAACATTTGAAAAACTAATTTCTGATATAAAACTTAAGTAATATTTAGAATCTAAGCCCACCAAATCGGTGGGCTTTTTTTTTGCATTTTATTTCCCAATAATGTCCCCTGAATGACCTCTTGCACGACCTATCAACAAAAACACTTTTATCCTCTTTTGTACTAATAAGCTCTTCCTTGTATGAAAGTCCAATAAGAATTTTTTGAGATGAATTTTTAGCAGATGGAATTGGATTTAGAGAGCTTGTCGCAAAAACAAGAAAGCATAGAATTTGTTTTTTTGTCTTAATGAATGGAATAAACAAGCATAAAGCGGATGGAATAAAGTTAAAAAAATATAAATGTTTATCTAGAAATTGAATACTTTTGATAAATAAGTCTAAATAATTAAAAATCAGATCATTAATAAATCCTATGTTTATAAGCCAGTAATTTAAACTCAAAATTGGAAAACTAGTACTGAAGATAGTGGTGAAAAATGGATTTATTATAATTGAAAGAGGATTGAGTAAGTCTTGTGAAAAATAAGCAATAAAGAGTTGAGAGAAAAACAGATTTAGAAAGACTTGCAGCTTATTTGGAGAAAACACAATAACTCCCCAACATAAGAAACTATATGAAAAACTTAAAGGAGATAGGGCATAACCTCCCAGTAATAAATCTAAAAGGAATGTTAAAGAAAAACTCAGCCTAGAGTCTTTTAGGAAGTAGTTAATTAGGTGAAAATAGACAATTCTTTTTAAAGAGTAAAAGCCAGCAAGGCTATAGAGTATTATTCCAATACTAAGATAAATAAAAATCTTATATTTTGATTTCAAAAATAGAAAAACAAAAAGAAGTAGTGAGCTTAAATGAATTCCTGATGGAGTCATTAAATGTAAAAGGCCAAATCGTTGAAAAGAACTTTTCAGTTTGGGATCTAGGCCACGCTTCACTCCAATTTGTGTTGCATTATAAAACTTTTGAAGCATGATATTTTTTCCAGGGAATTTTTTAAGCTCAACGGAGGATCTTTTATTGTAGTGAAAGCTCTTTTTTGAAGTTGATATAACTAAAAGAGCGAAAGAAATGGAGAAAATGATAAAAACCTTCACAAAAAATTGAATGCAATAAATGTAATAGCAGGCCCTAGTTAAATCACTGTAATTAAAGACCTGTTTTGCGGTGCACATTCTTGATTTGACCTCTAAATAGTGCTAAAAGTTCCTAATGAACATAACGGCAAAGGCATTAGAAAACATGTATGAAGGCTTCTTCAGAGAGGATGATCTCTCAAGAAACTTTCATTATATTAACTCGCTTCCAAAAGAGATGGTTAAGTGTAAATTAAAGTTTAAAGATGACATGATCATTTCTGGGCTTCCTTTTTTTGTAGAAGCTTTTAACTACCTAGAGCCAGGTATTTTTAAGATTGAAAATGAAAAAGAATTTGAAGGCCGCAAGGTTGCTAAAGCAGATAAAGTGGAAGTTGAATTTGAGTTGCCTTTTAATGTTGTTTTAACGGGTGAGAGAATCGCTCTAAACCTTCTTCAGAAATCAAGTTCGATCACAAGTTTTACTAATAAATTTGTAGAGAAAGCATCATTAAAAAATATTGAAATTCTTGATACAAGAAAGACGACACCTGGGCATAGAGTTATTGAAAAATACGCAGTTCAAGCTGGTGGAGGAAAAAATCATCGCTTCGGTCAAGCAGACTGTTGGATGATCAAAGACAATCATAAAAGTTTTTTTGGAGGCCTTGAGCAAGCACTCGATTTTTTTAAAGGAATAAATTCTTTTTACACTCCTGTTGTTGTTGAAATTCATAATTTAGATGAACTTAAAGAGGGACTAGAGTTAAACATAAAACACTTTATGTTGGATAATTTTTCCCCAGAAAAAATTGCTGAAGCAGTAAAATTAAAAAAAGAGGGTGTTACTTTTGAAGTTTCAGGTGGAATAACCCTTGAAAACTTAGAGGGATACCTTGTGGATGGAGTTGATGCGATTAGCTCTGGATCACTAACTTACAATGCTCCACATATGGATATATCTTTAAAATATGAAAGAAAATAATAGTTATAATTATGATGTTTTGATCTTAGGCTCTGGTATCTCAGGGTTATCAGCGGCTATTAAGCTTGCTGAGAAAAATCTTAATATTGCAATTATAACAAGAGAAGAAAAGCCTGAGACAACAAATACCTTGTGGGCTCAAGGTGGGATTATTTATTCTGAAAATGACGATACTATCATTTCAGATATTAACAAAGCCAGTGCCTTGACTGCTAATATTTCAGCAGCAGAAGTCTTAAAAATTAAATCCCCTGAAATTTTAAAAGAGCTTCTACTTGATAAGGCTAAAACCAATTTTGATAGAGATGAAAAAGAAAACCTTTTGTTTACAAAAGAGGCTGCTCATTCAAAGTCGAGAATAATCTACAAAGGCGATTACACAGGAAAAGAGATTCAAATTTCTCTATTAAATTACCTTGCAGATAAAACTCGTTTTAAAAATGTAACCTTCCTTACTGCTCATACAGCTATTGATCTTATTACGCCAAATCACCATGGTGTCACGATTCAACAGCGCTATGAGAGGCATCAAGTTCTTGGAGCTTACGTTTATGATCAAAAAAAGCGAGAAGTAAAAAAAGTAATGGCCAAAAAGACAATACTTGCAACAGGTGGTGTTGGAGCATTGTACTTACATAATTCGAATAACTCTGGAGCTCGAGGTGATGGGCATGCAATGGCAAATAGGGCCGGTGCTTATATTTCAAATATGGAATTTATTCAATTCCATCCAACGACCTTTTTCTCTGAAAACGTACATCGAAGATTCTTAATCTCAGAAGCAGTAAGAGGAGAGGGAGCAATTCTAAAAAACTCTAAGGGCGAAGAGTTTATGAAAGACTATCATCCTGATAAAGAGCTCGCTCCAAGAGATGTTGTTTCTCGTGCAATTCTTGCAGAGATGATTAGGTTAAAAGATGATTGTGTTTATCTTGATATCTCTCACCTTGAAAGCGAATGGATAAAGACACGCTTTCCAACTATTTTTGCCTATTGTTTAGAACATAAAATTGATATGACAAAGGAAGCGATCCCTGTGGTTGCAGCAGCTCACTATACCTGTGGCGGTGTAAAAACAGACCTTGTTGGAAAAACAAATCTTCCTCATTTATATGCTGTTGGAGAAGTTGCCTGTACAGGTCTTCACGGAGCAAATAGACTTGCGTCCACTTCACTTCTTGAGGGGTTAACTTTTGGTTATATTGCAGCGGAATCAATTCTTAAAGAGATTGCTGATTCGAGTATTTACGATTCTACAAAAATAAGAGAATGGCGAAACGGTGATGAAGAAGTTGACTTGGGCTTGATTTCTCAAGATATCCAAACAATCAAACAGACGATGTGGAACTATTTAGGACTAAAAAGAAACAAAAATAGACTCGCAAGAGCAAGGGCCATGTTTAGGGAAATGAACGATGAGATCCATAAGTTTTATCGAAATGCAGAACTTCACGATGACCTGATTGGACTTAGAAACTCTATAGAGGTTGCTCATTTGGTTTTAAATGCAAGTGCACGTAATAAAAAGTCTGCAGGCTGCTTTTATAGAGAGGATTAGGCTAAATCACCTAGATTCTAGAAAAATATACACACTCCATTTACAACTTAGACTTTTCGCACAAACTCATCTATAACTCATCAAAATTACTTACGGAGATAATGATGGACACTACATCGAGCATGGGCGAAAAATTCGTTTCTAAATCACTTTTTTTTACTTCTCTTGGTTGTTCAAAAAACCTTGTCGACTCTGAGGTAATGCTTGGGCATTTAGGACTTGATGGTTTTAAGGTTTCTCAAAGTCCAGAAGAGGCAGAGGTTATAATTGTAAATACATGCTCTTTTGTTGAAGCGGCAAAAAAAGAATCAATTGAGACGGTACTTGATCTAGCTGATTTTAAAAATCCAGAGGTTGGAAACTGTAAGGCACTTGTTATGAGTGGTTGTATGGCCCAAAGATATTATGGTGAACTAGAACAAGAAATGCCAGAAGTTGATATGTTTATTGGAACAGGCGAATACAATAAAATCGTTCCACTTTTAAAAGCTTTTGAAGATGGAAAGCTTGAGAAAAAATCGTTTGTTGAGATACCTAAATTTATCCATACCGAATTTGATCCTAGGATTAATACATCACCCGGTTACATGACTTGGCTAAAAATTAGTGAAGGTTGTAATAGGAATTGTACTTTCTGTATTATACCAACTTTAAGAGGGCGTCTTAGATCACGTTCAATCGATTCATTAGTTGTTGAAGCTAAGAGGCTTGGAAGTGAAGGTGTAAAAGAATTAAACTTAATTTCTCAAGACTTTTCTGACTACGGTTCAGATTTTGAAGGTTTTGAAAAAGTGGATGGAAAAAATCCTATCATTCATAATATGTTAAAGTCTTTGGCTGAAGTAGAAGAGATTGATTGGGTAAGAGTATTTTATTTCTATCCAGATGATCTAACAGAAGATGTTATGGATATAATTGCTACCCATCCAAAAATTTGTAAATATCTAGATATGCCAATTCAGCACTTTGCAGATAGTGTTTTAAAAAGAATGAATAGGCGTGTTACTGGAGAAATCATTCGCTCTAAAGTTGAAAAACTAAGAGAGAAAATCCCGGGAATTGTTTTAAGAACTTCTGTTATTGTTGGATTCCCAGGTGAGAGCGAAGAAGACTTTGAAGCTCTACTTGCAGGGGTTAAAGAGATGAAGTTTAATCATCTTGGCGTATTCAAATATTCAGATGAGGAAGGGACTCCAGCTCTTCGACTAAAAGATAAGGTATCTCAAGAAGTTATTGATGAGAGATTTGAAAAAATCTATGAAGTTCAAAAAGAAGTTGCAAGAGAACTTAATCAAGAGTTTTTAGGAAAGACGATTGAGGTTTTAGTTGAGGGACCGCATGAGGAAACAGAACTTTTACTTCAAGGAAGACATCAAGGACAAGCTCCAGATATTGATGGAAGAGTAATCATTAATGATGGTGTAGCAGAGGCTGGAGATATCGTTCAGGTTGAAGTGACCGAAGTACTTGATTACGACCTTGTTGGTGCAATTGTTGAATAATAATTTTGAAATTACTGAGGCAGTTCAAATTGATACCTCTGGTATAGCTCAGCTCTTTAAGGATTATCACAAGTTCTATCGTAAGGACTCAACACTTCAAGAGTGTGGCTCTTATCTAGAGGAGCGACTTAAAAATAATGATTCGAAAATTTTTGTAGCAAAGCAGAGAAATAAAGTAATTGGCTTCACTCAACTATACCCAAGCTTTTCATCGGTAACAATGAAAAAAATATGGATACTGAATGATCTATTCGTAGATAGAGATTATCGAAAGCAAGGAGTGGCAAAAGGCCTACTTCAAGAAGCTGAAAACTTCTCTAGAAAATCGAAAGCAAGAGGTTTAAGTCTTAAAACAGAGATAACAAATTTTGCAGCTCAAAACTTATATGAAGGCAGAGGTTGGGTTAAAGATGAAGTGTTTTATTCATATTACCTAAATCATTCCTGATTTAACTTTTTTAAAAACAAATCAAAATTCTTTGAAAATTCTTCAAATTTTATTCCCGTAGCAGGACCTTGAAAACTTGCGAGAACTTTTCTTACACGTCCTTTCTTATCAATATAAATTGTAGTTGGAAAAGAAATAAAATTCTCAAGGCCCGGTAGAGCTGTAGAAACCTTATCTTCTCTAGTGTAACCACCGATTAGAATGGGGTAATCAATGGAGTAAGATTTAACCGCCTTTTTGAGTTGAATACGAGCTAGTCTCTTATTAGGGCTTCTTTCAAATGCAAGGATTGAAAATTTAATATCAAGGTCTTGATTCTTAGATCTCCACCTTTTAATAAATTGAGTTTCATCTATACAGTTTGGACACCAAGAGCCAAAGATTTGTAAAACTTGAACAGAGCCTAAGCTTTCTTTGAGTGTATGAACTTTACCTTCTAAGTCCTTAAACTGAAGTTTTGTTATATCTCCGGTATAGCTTGTGATTTGTTCTGGATTTTTTAATTTAAAGTTTGGATTCACTTTAGCTTTAAATTTTTCACTCCATGATGGACCTGAATACATCATACCTTCATAGTCTTTAGTTAGGTTGCCTTCAAAGTAAAATGAATAAGCACCATCAAATCCATATAAAACTAATTTCTTATCTTTAAGCATAGGGGTTAAATATCTATAATCTCCAGTTTGAGTAATAACACTTGCATGCAAATTTGTGCCATTCTTAATTTGAGTTTTGGTAAAAAGAAGTATTGCTTGAGAGCTTTTTTCACCAATGAAAGTCATTTCCCAATTTGAAGAGAGCTTTAATTCTTCTTTAAAGTCTAGTCTTGTTTCCCTTTGAAGCTTCATTCCAAAAGTTGAAACTTTGTACTCTGGAGTACGATTATATTTTTTCCAAAAACCTCGTAGAGTATTACCTGTTTTACTTAATTCTAAGGCAGCATCAAAACCAAGGATCGGAACTATAATATTGTCATTTTTTACTGAGTAGGAGAGTTTAATTTCTTCAAGATTATTGTAGAGGATAGCTTTTCCGTCATCTTTAAACTCAAGAATAAATGGTATCTTTTTATTTTGAATATCAAGTTCCATCGCCCACTTTCCAAGTAGAGGTTCAGAAGATATACATGCATTTAAAAGAATTAAAGTTGATAGTAATAAAATTTTCATTCTAGCTCCAGTTGCCAGATTTTCGAATTTTATTATAAAAGTGTCAATTGATTAGCTATTTTTAACTTATTTAGGCGTATCAAAAATGAGATCAGATTCTAATTCAGAAATCTTGTACTGTAGATGTCCATAGTTATTGCGATCTCTCAGCTCTTTGGTAGCAATATTATTTTCAATTCCTTCAATCTTTTGAGTGAGGTTGAATAAAATAGCCTTTATTTCTTGAAACTGATCGGCTTGGTTTTGGTCAATTGTTTTTAATAGTGTTCCTGTTTCGTTAACAACTTCTTTTGCTAATTTTTTACTGAATTTCTTTCTATTAAAAATGATATCAAGCATATCGGCTCCTCCAAAGTACTTAATAATTATAGAACTTTTTGAAAGTCAGTATAAGAAGGCAAACTTTACATGGAGAAAATTTTAAAAACTTTGGTAAACTATAGAAAATAAAGGAATTTAAATGAAAAAGAACTTGATTGTTTTACTTGGACTCTGTGCCCTTAATGCCAACGCTTTTAATCTTGATGACTTCAAGGACAAGATTCGAGGACCTATGGCAAAGATGTTAGGAGGAGAAACTACGAATAAGATTCTTGGTAAAGAAGAAGTAGCTCAGGGAAAAATTCAACTTCCAAAAATACCTAAAGTTGAACTCAATGCGATTAATGAAAAGTTTTATGATAAAAAAGGTAAAATTTATTCTCAAGGTGAAAAGTATAATAAGCTTAGTACTGAAGAAAAAAGATCCTTTAGAGTTTCATTCCTTAGACAGATCTATACGGCAGCTAGAAATTCTGAAGTTAGAGATGAAGATTTAGCAAAGTCTTTAAATGTTTTAGAGCAAGGTGGAAATAGAGAAGGTGTATATCGCTCTATTACTCTTGATCCAACTTATGCAAGACTAGAACAATATAATGAAAAACCAAGCGATGCACTTGTAAATTTTGTTGAGTATTTCCCGCCAAAGTATCTTAAAAAGAAGTATAAAAAAGAAAGTATTAAAAAATTAAATCTTTGGTCGTTAAAGAGACTTCTCGCTGAAAAATCACTTGAGCTTTTAGACGTATTGGCAAATAAGCCAGATGACTTATATAGATGGTATGCAGTTTTTTCAGCTGAGGTTGCAAAGGATTATCCTTCTCTTTGGCAATCAAAAACAAGAAAGAACACGTTTGATGAGTTTCATTATAAATGGGCTCAGACTGTACCCTTCCAGCATATTAAGTCTGAAGTCGTTATTAAAATTCACAAATTGATGAATCACTTAAATTCATTGAATTAATCAAAGATTTATTTAATCGAAAAAGATAGATTCTGTTTCAACTAGAGAGCTAAATAGCCTCTCAACTCCAAGAGCTATTCCTGCTGATTGTGGATAACCGTTATTTATAATATTTAAAAAACGGGAAGGTTTATTGAGTTTATAATTATAAAGATTTTCTTTTTCAATCTCTTGAAGTTCAAATCTTTCTTTTTGAATTTTAAAATCTGTTAGTTCGTTAAAACAATTACAAATTTCAACACCTCTAATATAAAGTTCAAACCTTTCACAAACTCTGGGGTCTTCTTTTTTTAAGGTGGAGAGTGCACTTAGTTGTTGTGGGTATTCATAGATAAAGAGACTCTTATAATTATGAAGCTTCGTTTCAATTTTATTGAGAAATAATAAAAAGAAATAATCATCCCAAGAGCAATCGACACTTGGAAGAGGAACATCCTTAAAATCTTTCTCTATCTTTTTCTTTAGCTCTTGAGCAGAATCAAAATCTAAAATATCAAAGTTTAAATACTCGTTAAATAATTCTTGAACAGTTACTTTTTGAAAGTCTTCAAGGGAGAAAGTTTCTTTTAATTTTAGAGGCGTATTTTTTGATAGGTAAATTAATAGGTCTTGAACATCTTGCATAATGCTTTCATAGCGTTCATTTTTTCTATACCATTCGCACATTAAAAATTGATTTCTATGAATAGGAGAGCTTGGCTCGTCTCTAAAGCAATACGATATTGTAAAAATCTTTTCAAAATCCTCACTACTTAAAAGCTCCTTCATTAAAAATTCAGGGGATGTGTGGAGATACTTATTGAGGGGCTCTTTTGTTTTTGATCTAATAACTTCAAAGGGGTGTATATGAACTTCCATTCCTGGGTTTTCGACTATGGGCGGTGTTAAAACATCTAAGAAACCTTTAGTTTGAAAAAAGTTTCTCATAGCCTGAATAAATTGAAATTGATACTTTAAACTCATGCCCTATACTCTACAAAAAGACAGTATATATCAATATGATTCCCAAAATAAATGGGATGGAGCGGTCGTATTTTTATTTGTAGAGGATTCAATTTTTCTTATTCAAAGAAGTAATTCAATGCCCACGCATGCAGGACAGGTGGCATTTGTTGGTGGCCATAAAAAAGACGGAGAGAACCCTGTTGAGACAGCTAAAAGAGAGTTCATTGAAGAGACGAGTTTAGATGCAAGCTTACTCGAAGAATTACAAATACTTGAACCGCAGTTTACCTCTAACCAGAATATCATCTATCCAGTTCTCGCTAAAATTAAAATGAGTAAAGTTAAGTTTTTAAATAGTATTAAGTCTAATGGTGAGTGGGATAATGCATATTTGATTCCTATGGATTATATATTTGATGAAAGCCACTGGAGTCGCGCAGAAGTAGTGTCAGTAAAAAAATACGATATTTACTTTTGTCCCATCCCAAAGTCATTTGCAATGAGTCAGTCTACACTAGATGAAAGAGGTGTCGTTCTTTGGGGCGCTACAGCAAAAATGATTTGGAATTTCTTTAAAAAGCATATTGATAGTGCTAAAAACGAATAGTTTTATTTTAAAGGAATACATATGGATCAATACGCTACAATGATTGCTGAATTACTAGGACTTGCACAGGCTCCAAACCTCTATGATTGGCTGGGAATGAGTGGGATTTTCATTTTTGTTTTCCTAACAGTATTTAACTTCTTCTCACCAAATAAAGATTCAGATAACAAGGAAAGTCTTGATGCGAAAGCTGGGGAGTCTCTTGAAGAAGTAGTTAAAGAAACTCTTAAAGAAGAGCTGAAGCCAGAAGTTCAAACTGAAGTAAAAACTGAAGAAAAAACAGAAGCTAAAGAAAAGAAAACTTCTTGGGCCGATAGACTATTAAAAGGTTTATCGCAGACAAGAACAGAAGTTTGGGGAAAAGTTGGCTCTATCCTTGGTGGTGGAAACTTATCAGATGATCAGTTTGAAGAAATTGAAGAAATTCTTTATACAGCAGATTTGTCTCCGGCAGTTGTTGCAGAGCTTTTAGATGAGTTAAAGACTTTTTCAAAATCAGGTGAAAAAAAATCTGATGAGTATGCGCTATTTATTAAAGAGTTTTTAAAATCTAAAATGGACTCTATTCAAAAAACTGTAAATACGGATTTGTATCAATTTGATAAAAATAAAAAAGAGCTAAAAGTAATAATGATTGTTGGTGTTAACGGAGCAGGTAAAACGACAACGATTGGAAAGCTAGCTACAAAGCTGAAGTCTCAAGGGGCCAAGGTAGTTGTTGGAGCTTGCGATACTTTTAGAGCGGCAGCTGTTGAGCAATTAGAAGTTTGGTGTAATAGAGCAGAAGTGGATATCGTTAAAGCCAAAGAAGGTGCTGATCCAAGTGGTGTTGCATTTGATACGGTTAAAAAAGCTGTGGATGAGAATGCTGACTATTGCATTATTGATACAGCAGGAAGACTTCATACTGCGTCAAACTTAATGGATGAATTAGCTAAAACAAAAAAAGTTATGAGTAAAGTTCTTGATACTGCACCACACGAAACATTACTTGTTGTTGATGCAATTACGGGACAGAATGCACTGAGACAAGCAGAAGAATTCAATAAAACTCTAGATTTAACAGGTCTTATATTTACAAAGTGCGATGGGTCATCAAAGGCCGGATCAGCAGTAGGAATTGTTAAACAATTAGAAGTACCAATTGCATACATTGGGGTTGGTGAATCAGTGGATGATATTGATATATTTGATCTTGATTTATACCTTAACGCTCTGCTCGGTATCGCCTAGCTCACAGGGTGCACATTGACTTGTAAGTACATGTAATTTAACCTATTGCAATGACCGTACATAACGAAGGTTTAGAATATAATATATTAGGTTGTACTGTTCGGGTAAAACCAGAACAGGCTAATCGAGATAATGCTCAAAAAGCGATTGATTCTGTTAACGAAGAAATTGAAGCGCTAAGAAGAGCAAACCCAAACTTAAAAGATTTGGATGTTGCTGTGTTGATTGCGCTTAAGTTTGCTTCAGAGAAACATGAAATTGAAAACGAATTTAAAGAAAACGTATTCTCATTAAAGTCGGGAATAAATGAAGCTTTAAATTTTATTGAAGAAGTTTCTCCAGGTTCAATGCAATCAAATAGAGTTGAATAATATATTTGTGGATAAAAACAAATATAGAATAAAGGCAAAAGAGCTTTTATTTAATATTAGTGAAGATGAAGTTTTGCAGTTAAGTCTTGAAATTGCAAAAAATCTATCTGCCATAATATCTAAATTAAATCCTTCACATGATTCGGTTATAGGTGGCTATGCGCCTATTCAAAAAGAAGCTCATTGGTTTGAGTCTTCATTTTTTGAAAAAATGAATTTATCTGTTCCGCATGTTTGTGGCGATAAAGAGATGGATTTTTATAGTGTTAGTTTAGATGAATTAAAAAGTGGCGAACTTAAAATATCTTTAGATGATAAATTTAAGATACAAAAAGTAGAGCCATCGATATTGATTATCCCAGGACTTGGATTTGATAAAAATCTTAATAGGCTTGGCCGAGGTGGAGGATTTTATGATTGCTACCTTAAAAATTTTAAGGGAATAAAAATTGGAGTGGGCTTTGAAGGCCAAGTCTTTGATTCAATTCCGACAGAAGAACATGATAGAGAATTAGATTACTTAATAACTGAAAAAAATACTTATATAAGGGGAAATAAATAATGACAACAGAAACGATATTAGCGGCAGTATTGTCTTTGCTTATTGGTGCTGTCATCGCTTATGTCATCTCTATGGGAAAGGTTAAGAACCTAACTGCGGAGAGTGAGAAAGAGGGTGACCAGATCATTAAGAAGGCAAAAGATAGAGCCCAAGAGATTAAAAAATCAGCAAAATTTGATGCTAAACAAATTGTTCAAGAAGAAAAAGAAGCGCTTGATAAAGAGTATAAGAAAAAAGTATCAGCACTTCACGATCAAGAAAGAGGCTTAACAAAAAAAGAAATATCTCTTGATTCAAAAGTAGAACAAAAAGAAAGAGAACTTGAAGCTTTAAAAGTTAAAGAATCAAAAATTGAAAACGAATTAAAAAATACTCAATCTGAAAGAGAAAAGTATATTGCTAAGCAAGCAGAGATTTCTGATAAGCTAACTTCTGTTGCTGGAATGAGCAAAGACGAAGCTAAGAAAGAACTAATGAGTGCGATGGAAGAAGAGGCTAAGGTTGATGCTGCAAAAATGATTGCAAGAATCGAAGAAGAAGCCACTGAAGAGTCAGAGAAAAGAGGAAAGCGAATTCTTGGAATCGCTCTTCAAAGATTTGCTGGAGAGTTTGTTGCGGAACAAACAATTTCTTCTGTTGAACTTCCTGGTGATGAAATTAAAGGTCGATTAATTGGTAGAGAAGGGCGAAATATTAGGGCCTTCGAACAAATCTGTGGTGTTGATTTAATTATTGATGACACTCCAGGTATGGTTGTTATTTCAACGTTTAATGTTGTTAGAAAGCAAATAGCTAAAATGACAATTGGAAAACTTATTGCTGATGGACGTATTCATCCTGCAAAAATTGAAGAATTCCATGATAAATCTAAACATGAAATGGAACAAAATTTAAGAGAGCTTGGTGAAAAAGCTCAAATGGAAATAGGTATCCACGGACTTCACCCAGAAGTTTTAAAAATGTTAGGTGCACTAAATTACAGAACATCATATATGCAAAACCAATATCAGCATTCATTAGAAGTTGGTTTCCTTTGTGGAGCAATGGCCGCAGAGCTTGGTATGAATGTTAAGCAAGCGAGACGAGCTGGTATCCTTCACGATATTGGAAAAGCAATCGATGCTTCTGCAGAAGGGTCACATGCTGTTGTTGGTGCAGACTTTATTAAGAAGTATGGAGAGGATCCAGATATTGTTCACGCTGTTCGTGCTCACCATGAGGATGTAAAGCCTGAAACAGTACTTGCTCACTTAGTAATGGCCGCAGATGCATTAAGTGGTGCAAGACCAGGGGTTAGAAAGTTCTTAAAAGAATCATATGTAAGTCGTGTTACTGATATTGAAAATATCGCAAACGGTTTTGAGGGTGTTAACAAAAGTTATGCTATCTCTGCTGGACGTGAGATTCGAGTTCTTGTTGAGAACGAGAAAGTAACAGATGAGCAAACAGTAATGTTATCGCGTGATATTGCTAAGAAAATTGAAGAAGAAATGTCTTATCCAGGAACAATAAAAGTTTCAGTGATTAGAGAAACGCGTGCGGTTGGTATCGCTAAGTAATGTCTGAAAAGATTGCAGTTATAACGGGAACCTCTTCTGGACTTGGACTTGCTATGGCAAGTTCAATGCTGGAAAGAGGCTTTCTTGTTTTTGGTGGGTCTCGTTCTGAGTCACCAATTTCTCATGAAAACTTCATTGATATTGAGCTTGATATTCGCGATGAAAAATCAGTTATAAATTTTTACTCTGAAGTTGCTAAAGAAACTGAAGTTGTTGATGTCTTAATTAATAACGCTGGAATTTGTGAGATGACTCCATTCAGTGAGACGAGCTCCTCTGAATTCTTAGACCATCTTGAGACAAATATATTAGGGTCGTTCTATTTATATAAGTACTTTGAACCATTTATCATCGTAGATGAAACTTCAATTTTTAATATTCAGTCTATTAGTGCAAAGAATTTTTATCCAAATACTTCTAGTTATACGGCAACAGAGTTTGGAAGAAGAGGCCTTGTAGAAACAATTTTAAAAGAGTGGAGTAAATATAAACTTCGTCAGATAAACTTTTTTGTTGGAGCTGTTCAAACGCCTCTGTGGGAAAAGTACGATGAACTTGAGGAAGATAAAATGTTAACAACTCAAGATTTTATTTATGTTTTTAATAGCATCCTTCAAGCTCCTGAATCTATTCAATTTCCAGAAATCACTTTTTTACACAAAGATGGCTTTATCAGCTAAAATTCTTAAAAGTGCCCAAATTCATTGGCGCCTGAATTTCGTCCATATTAAAAATAATACTTTAAAAACAGTGTTTTAGGTCATATTGATGAGAAAACTGACTAAAAAGATCAAAATATAATTAAAATAAATTTAGAAACATGCCGATGAGAAGTCGTGAGGATACTGATGAAGAACTTTCTATTTTTATTTATTTTTATTAGCTCGATTACGGCTAGTTTTGCTCAAAATACAGATGGGAGTCAGACTGGAGATAATTCGTTAGACAATAAGAATCTTCAAGAGGCGAATTTAGCTATTCAAGACAATTTGTGGGCTAATAATGGAGTCGACTTCAATAATTTTGATGGAATGCCAGGTGGAGAGGGTACTGCTCTGCCATCATGTGATCCAAACAGTCCAAACCCAGAAACTTGTGGAACTCTTGATAATAGTAATAGTACGAGTGGTTTTTTCGATAAAATTACAAAGACTATGAACAAGACAGTAGAGAATATGAGAGTTAAAGTTGAGGAACTTGTAACAGAGAAACATGCTCAATTTGCAAATACAGGAGCTTTTACGGGAGCATCTCAAAGAGTTCTTTATTCTACAGGAGGGAGTACATCTACTTCGGTTAAGACGGTTCAGTCAAAAAATTGTGAAAATGTTGCACCTGGAATATCGACATGTTTTGGAGAAACGATAAATGGTGTAGGTGAAGGAAATTCTTCTTTATTTGATACGCTAGAAGCAATTAGTTTTTTTAATTCTAAAGAACAAATTTTAAATATGGACGAATCTAATTGTGAAAAATGTTTTGGTAAATACGAACAAATGTATAAAAATAGTCAAAGAGGTGGAAAGAGAGTTCTAAATAAAAATATAATTGAAGATGGAGTGAAAGAAAAAATTAAACTGAGAAAGTTAAAGTTTGAAGCTCTAAAATTAGTTAATAAAATTGAGTCTCTAGGTGATGCAGGTTCTGTAAGATCTGAAACAGTGAACAGATCAAAGCTTTCTTGCCTTGATAATAACTTTCTTGAAACGGAACTCACAGCTGTAAACTGTTCGAAATCTGATTCCGATTTGTTAAAAACAACTTTTGCAAAAATAGGTGTTAGAGGTGTTGATAAAACATTGGACTTAAATAAAATCACAAAGACTTTAGAAAGAAAAAAATCATTGTTTTGTAGCTCTGGTCAGTTAAGTAGAAAAAACTATGTAAATTTAAATACAAGAAATTTATATATTAAAGACACAAGTGCTTATCACCAACTAAAGGATGCGACAGATCTTTTTGATACAAAATTTACCAAAAAAGAAGTTAATCATCTTTGTCACTCTAAAAAAGATATAACTCCATTTGAATACTTACAAAAAATAATAGTTTCAAATAATGATCTAGAGACATTCGATTTTGGATTTAAAGACCCTTTATTCAAAATTTTACTTACAAGTAAAAAAGCTTTTTGTTCTTATCAAAAAAATAGATCTCCTTCTAGTGGTGTTTTAAACTTTTTAAGACTTAAAGAGGGTGGAGATAAAAACGCTTTATTGGCTTTGCAAAAAAAAGTTATGCATAATTATGATTCTTCATGCAAAAAGAATATTAAAAATATTGTTAAGGTTGCATGCTCTGATATTTCTGGCGATTTAAATGAAGTTGTTGCCAAATATGGGCATACTGAGATGAAAAACTCTCTGCGTGATGTCCTATTGGAAAGTGTTGATGATAATGGAGACTTTTTTCAAAAAAGAGCTGTTGGTATAGCAACTCTAACATGTCAGTTATCATCTGTTGAAAAAGGAAAATCCTTAGAAACAAATTATGACTCTGTAGATTTGCTTCAGAGTGGAGAGTATTCTGATTTAAGTCTTCAAGAGTTAAAGAAAGAGCTTATAGCTCAAAAAGATTATATCGTGAATAAAAAGGAAGTTGATAATCTTTTGAAATCATCATTTCTTGGGAGTGAAATCCCTAAAGAAGAAGAAAGAGTTTGCCCTAAGTTTGTATTTTCAAATAAATCCATGAGAGAAAAGCTTTATGGTGAGCAACGAACGGCTGGAGAAAGAAAGAAAGATTTAGTACAAGAGGTTAGAAGTAGTAGTGGTGGTGATGGAAAGCTTAAAGGTGAAATTTTAAGTGAAGCTGAAAGAAACAGTTTACGAAACGGACTTAATGGAAAAAATACTGCATCAACGACGAAGAAAACTTTAGATGGTGGAGCAGAGATTAAAGAAATTGAGGACAGTCGATTTACTTCTTTATCAGGTAGTGGGTCTACTTATAACCCTGCGGGGCCAGATAGTATGACTTCTCAGTATTTACCTGAGGTGCCAGCGATTGGTGATTTTACAGAGAGTGACCTAGATAAGGTTAAAGAATTTACTAAAGACCCAGATTTTAGTAAAATTTATGACAGTACAAGTTATGCATCTGGTAAATTAATGTTGGATGAAAGTACCAATTCGTTAGTTGGACTCTCTAAAACGCATATTAGTTTTGTATCACCAAGTAAATTGAGCTCTAAACCCAGCATTAATAAAATTTATTTACCAGCCGACCTTAGTGATAAAATATTTAGTTATGAAAGCGTATTAAGTCTAGGTGACAATCAATATTTATTTGGGACATCTAGAGGTTATTTAATAGTTAATTTAAATAGAAACCAAAACAATAACAATTATCAAGTAAATTTAAATTTAGTTGAAAATAGTAATGGTGAAACCTTGGAATTGGAAGTGCTATTAAACGAAGAAAAGAAACAGATTTATCGCACCCAATATAAGGTTCGTATCATAGGGTTTATTTTTAATGCAGATTTGGTTTTAACCTTTTCTCGGCCCTAATAGTTTTCCTATTTATACAAAGAAAGTAACCCCCGTGGTTTAGTCATAAATCCCCCTCACAGATTGAAGGCCCTGATTCTCATGCCGATTCAGTATTTTCGCTTGCAACTGTTAATATTACAATATGCGCAAAATATTATTCTTGTTTACACTAAGCCTTGGCCTTCTTGTTACATCTTGCTCAAAAGATGACGATAAAGGAATGCAAACTCCGGGTGAACTCCACGAGCAAAGATTAGAG
>CAKZJW010000039.1 GCA_937120495.1 uncultured Oligoflexia bacterium | reverse complement strand
GGAAGGTTACGAAAAAACAGATGCATATGCTAAAAAACTTTTCGCTGCATACAAACCAGCAATGATGCAAGAGATTGAGATGTCAGATGCAGACCTAAAATCAGTTTTAAAATTCATCAAAGATCAAAAGAAAAGCCCAAAAGGTAAAATTCTAAAAATAAAATAAATCATTATGGATCAGTTATTTAATAAATATAATGTAAATGTTCCAAGATATACTAGTTACCCAACTATTATGTCTTGGAATAATGAAAAGTGTTCTTCTGAGTGGACGACACATGTTAATCGTCAAGATGAGATTGATTTATACTTTCATATCCCGTTTTGTTCGGAACTTTGTTGGTACTGCGGTTGTAATCGAAAGATAACAAGAGATAGTAGTCAGATAGATTTATACACTGAATATTTATTAAAAGAGTGGAAACTCCTAGAAGCCAAAAGCTCTAAAGTTAAATCTGTTCACTTCGGTGGTGGTACACCCAACGCTTTATCTATTGAAAACTTTAAAAGCCTTTATCAAAATATAATTCCAGAAAATGCAGAACTCTCAATTGAGCTTGATCCAAGAACTCTCGAAGAGGGCTTACTGACTTATTTAAGTTCTAAAAATCTAAAACATACTTCATTTGGAATTCAAGATTTTGACGTTGACGTTCAAAATGCCATAAATCGCTATCAGCCTTATGATTTAGTAGAGAAGGTTGTTTCTGACTTAAGAAGCCAGTCTGATTGTTCTATTAATTTTGATTTAATTTATGGGTTACCAAAACAAAGTATTGATTCAATTCATGACACAATTGTGAAAGTTAAAAAATTGAACCCTGATTATATTGCCCTATATAGCTATGCTCATTTGCCCAGAATGTTTCCTGCTCAAAAATTGATTAAGGATGCTGATCTTAAAAATGGTAAATCTAAAAGAGAGCTATACGAATATGCAAAAAATGAGCTTGAAAGTGTTGGTTATGTAGAGATTGGCCTTGATCACTTCGCTCTTAAAGATTCAAAACTTCATAAGGCAAGTCTTAGACGATCTCTTAAAAGATCTTTTATGGGATACACAGAAAAAAAGACACAGACTCTTGTCGGTATTGGCGCATCTTCAATATCTGAAGGAACTGACTTTTATTTGCAAAATGCAAAATCAATCAAAGAGTACTTTGAATTT
This sequence comes from uncultured Oligoflexia bacterium, assembly GCA_937120495.1. Classification (GTDB taxonomy): domain Bacteria; phylum Bdellovibrionota; class Bacteriovoracia; order Bacteriovoracales; family Bacteriovoracaceae; genus CAKZJW01. The sequence continues at coordinate 960 of CAKZJW010000039.1, read as the reverse complement.
TTAGATAGCGGGAAACTTCCCTTTGTTAAAACTCATATTATGAGTAGTGAAGATAAAGAATCAAAGAGAATCATAAATGAATTAATGTGCAATCTCTATATCGATAAAAAAGATGTTGAAGATGGGACATGCTTAAATGAATATCTTGATGATAAGCTATTAGAAGAGCACGACGATACTTATCTGATTAGTAGTATCGGGCGTCCATTTTTAAGAAATATCGCAAGTACATTCGATCAATATCTTGTAAGTGAAACTTCTTTTAGTAAGAGTTTATAAAAACTACTTTATCATCCTTTTATAACTTTTTAGTTCTAATGAAATTGCTTGTGGAATATGTGTTCCTGAGCTTCCAGTGAAGCCCATCTCTACAGATTTTTTTAAGTTCTTATAGCATTTTTTTGCAAACGGGCTTTGTGGATATTTAGAGATACATTCTTTGTAGTACAGTTCTCCAAGAGAGTAGATATCAAGCGCCGTATACTTATTTTCAACCGCTCCTCTCCAGTAGAGAGCTTCTGCAATTTTTTTGCTTTCAGGGTTTAGAAGGATGAACTCTGAAAGAATGCTTTTCATTTGTGCCATTGTAACAATGTCTTTTTGCGTTGAAAAATAAATATTGGATAGACCTTTTTCAATTGGCATTAAAAACTTCTTTAATAATTTTGAGAGCTTTTTCTCTGTAATTCTTGATGTCTCAATTCCTTTCCATCTTTTTAGGGATTTTTTTATACTACCTGTATAGGCATCAATTAATAATGTGTAATTTGAGTGAAGCTTCAGTGAACTAAGATAGCTTAGAAGCTTCTTTTTATTATTAAGCTTTGATAATTGAATTGACGTGAGAAGATTTAACTTTGTCTCAATTGCTCTAAAGTCTTTACCTCGAATTATATCTTTTTGAACTTCATTCTTTAGAATTGAGCTTGCATGCTCGTAGTCTCTTAGAAGAAGGGCCAT
>CAKZJW010000038.1 GCA_937120495.1 uncultured Oligoflexia bacterium | reverse complement strand
CTGAGGATCCACATTTTGTAGATGCATCTCCTGGCTTTATATTCAAATTAGCGAATGCAAAGCTTCTTGTGCTAAATGGAATGCAACTTGAGATTGGTTGGTTACCAAAGATCCTTGAAATGTCTGGTAATAAGAATATTCAATCTGCAACAAAAGGTTACTGTGATGCTAGTAAGAAAGTATCTAAGCTTGGTGTAGTTGAAAAATATGACCGCTCAATGGGAGATGTTCATTCTGATGGAAACCCCCATTACACCATCTCTATTCCAAGGATGATTGAAGCCTCTGAGACAATTAAAGATTGTCTTTTACAAAGTAGCTTTATATCAAAAAGTAAATCAAAGGAAATTGAGTCAAACTTTTTAAAACTAAAAAGGAAACTACAACTCACTTTCAAAGAAATAAAGAACAAGGTAAAAAAGAGTAAATTCTATGTCTATCATCAAGAGTTTGCTTATCTTGAAAAGGACTTTGGCTTTGAACTCCTTCAGTCCTTAGAAAAGACACCTGGTGTTCTTCCATCTGCAAGCTATCTTGCCAAAAAGGCAAAAATGGCAAAAAAGAAAGAGCCCAAAAAAGTTCTCGCCGGATCTACGGCCCCTAGAAAGATACTTGAAAAGTTCAAAGAGATATCTGGCATAAGCTACGCGCTTTTACCGCTGCATCCAAAGCAAGGTGAAGACTATCTTCTTTTTATAAAAAAGCTAATGGTGTCAATTAATGATTAAATTAAAGGGCGTCTCAATTAAAATTGATGGCGAACAAATACTAAGTAATATAGATCTCTCTATTGAGCCATCAGATATTATTCATATCAGTGGTGACAATGGTAGTGGAAAAACAACTCTAATTGAATCTATTTTAGGCTTAAATAACTTTGCAAATGGCGAAATCATAAAAGACTTCGACCTAGATGACTATGGCTACCTCCCACAGGTTTCTCATCAAAACCCCAAAATATATTTAGAGCTAAAGGATATCTGTGATACCCACTATTCTTTTTACCCTGAAAGTTTTGCAAGAAAAAAGTGGCATCTCTCAAGTGGTGGAGAAAGAAAAAAAGCCCTTATTGCAAAGGCCATAACTGAAAGTAAAAAACTACTCATTCTAGATGAACCTTTCAATCACCTAGACCGGGAGACTACTTCTCAGGTTACCCAATATCTTGAAGAACTTTCTCGAAAAGGACTTGCAATAATTTATATTGGTCACAGCTCAACAATTGCTGGCAGTAAAAATGTGGAGGTTTCAAAGTGGAGACAATAATCACTTTTTACTGGCCTAATATCATTGCAGGAATTTTACTTGTATTTACCTTAGGCTTATTTGGCAGACATCTTGTTGGAAGAAACCAATCTATGGAAATAATGCTTTTAGGACAAGAATTTAAAACGAGTATACTTATAGCTTCAATACTCGCAACCATTATTGAAAGTGGAGAACATACTGAGCACAGTATCCATCTGGAAACAATCGTCGCTCTACTTTGCGTAGCTTTTTTTCATTTCTGTTATTATAGGCTGATTAAAAAGAGAGCTTATAAAATTGAAGGTGCTATCGTCTTTATAACAATATTAATCGCACTAGACCATCTTATTGTCTTATTTAGCCCTCTTGTTGAGTTTCATATGATAAAAAGTGCTCTAGGAGATATCGTCACAGTGTCGAAAGTTGAATCTTTCTTTGTTATTGTATCTACCATTCTAATAGCATTGTTTTATAATTTTAGAAAAAAAGAATTTAATAAAGATACACTTGAGATTGCATTATTCAACAAAAGAACAAAAAAATCGAATGACTATTATTTTTTTAATTTATCTGTAATGTTTTTGATGCTTGTGAGTATTCACTTATTTGGAACTATATTCACTGTCGGAGCTCTAATTATTCCGGCTCTAATAACAAGTTACTTTAACTTATCAACTCAAAAATTTAATGCGCTAAACTGTTTGAATTCGTTAATGGTGATTGTTTCATTTATGATCTTAACTCTACACGACAGATTGCCATCAACAGTAATAATAATTATTCTTATTACGATAACATCAATTGCTTACTCATTTATGAGATCGCAAAGAAAGTAATTTATTATATTTTATAAGATTGATTGATTTAAATGATTTCTACATTTGATTGCATAAATGCCATCTTCTTTGCCGTATAGAAAACAATAAGTGAATTTAATAGCCATGACTCTTTAAAACCAATATACATAAGATCATATTTTAATTTTTCTTCTGCTGTTGCATCATACATTAAAGCAATTTGAGCAAGTCCAGTTATACCAGGTCTAACATAAGAGCGATCAACGTAGTTTTCAATCTCAGACTCATAGATACTTGTAAACTCAGGTCTCTCAGGTCTTGGACCAACAAAAGACATATCCCCTAATAGAACATTAAATAATTGTGGTAATTCATCAAGGTGAGACTTTCGTAGGAAGTATCCAAATTTTGTAATTCTTGGATCTCCGCTCCAACTAAGCGTATGCCCAGTTTTTGCCTCTGCGTCCATAACCATTGATCTAAATTTATAGATATTAAAAGGCTTACCACCTTTTCCTATTCTAACTTGCTTATAGAGAATATCTCCCTTTGAACTAACTTTATTCACAAGAGCAATACAAAGCATTACTGGAAAAAAGACAACTAGCAATAAAATCGCAAATATTTTTTCGATAATTAGATTTAAAGAACTTTCTTTTTCTACATTAGAGTTAATTCCGTAATTACCAAAAAAGTAACGAAAAATTGAATTTTTCCAATCTGAAGTCTTGATACCAAAATGATTTACATCATGAATTGTTAGACCATCGAGCGAAGAATTATAGAAACTAGTGTTTTTCATTAACAAATACCTGTCTTAGAAGTTCAGGTACTTATATACTACTTTCCCAGATTTGTAGACAGGAATTTTGGGGCATGATGAATATTTTACAATCCTAGTCCATAAATTTTACATAATGATTCATATCATTTTTAAACTTCTTATATGACTTACTAGAAGGCTTATAGGAGTGGTTTAGACTATAGGTTTTTTTACTAACTAGGCCTTTAAGCCAAGAATTTATCTCTTTTTTTAGCTTAGACCCTCTGTCAGCTGAGAATTGCTCTAGCAGCATCAGTTTTCTATATAAGTTAAGCCCATTAGTAGCTAACTCAAACTTAATATTAGATAGTACATCTCCAGATCGAGTAGGATAAAGCATTGATACATCAATTTCTCGCCCATCAAGCTCAAAGTATGGATAATTATTGACTGCAGATAAGTGCCAATCAACATAGCCACTTGCACCACTTTTGAAAAGTCGATACAAACCTAGCCCAAAATAATACTCAGGATTAACAAAAGGTGAAACACTACCGTTATATGTTCCCCACTTTTTTGACTTATTTTTAATCTGAGAAATAGCTTTTTTTGATACGTTTGAATAAAAACCAAAGTCAAACATATCTCGTAGCTTTTTCGTCTTGGATGTATCCATTGTACTAAAACCACCGACGTGTACTTTAGTGTAGCTCTTTTTGAATTTTTTTATACGTGAGCTATCTTCTACTAACTTATCGGAATATCCTTGGGCTTCATCTGACATGGTTTTCACAATAGTTATTCCATATTTTTTATTAAGATCTAAGTAATCTTGATACTCCTTTTGAGTACTGATAGGAAAGTCCTTTCCATAAGTAAAGACAGCTTTAACACCAAAGTCTTTTGATATTGATAAGACTTCATTTAGCTCTTTAGTATCCCTGGGCAACCCTGAATAAGTTGTGAAGCCACGAGAGAATATCTCTCGCAAAGCACTAAGTCGGAGCTTATGGCCAAAAGACTTGAGCACCTTTTTCTTATCTTTAAAATAGAAGTGTGAAACTAAGTCCAGCCCTAAATACCCAACTGTTTTTTTAACACGAGGAAGCTTTCGTTTAATTTTTTTAATACTTAGAGGCAGTTTAATCTTATTGCCTGAAATATTAAGCATGATCATAGATTTCTTACTCTCATTAAAAGCTGATCCATCAATCTTCATTGCAAAGTAAGCGACCTCATAAGGCTTGAGATTAATTCCCTTCGCTAGTGGCTTTAAAATTTTTGATACAGTTGTGTAATTTTCATGATTAAGATTAAATGAAGTTAATTGTTTTTTTAAGTAGTAGAAAGACGTTCCAACTCCCGTAAAAGAAAGTGTATTTTTCTTTGAAGAGTTAATGAACTTAATAATTTCTGTATGTGTTTCATTTTCAGCGATTGATATTTTAATATTCTTTTTTAGCTTATGCTCTTTATTGTTAAACAGCTCTAAATCTGGTTCTATAAATCCATACTTAATTTTTTTATGTTTAACTGGCTTTAAAGAAATACTTTTAGAAACTACTTCGAATTCATTTTTTTGCGATAAACCTAAGGTATTGAAGTACTTTTTTGCGACTTTATTCTTACTTATTTTCCAAATATGAAGTGAATTTAAATCAAGACCACTTTTATCAGAGTCAAATCGAAACAACATTTTTTTGTCAGTTACATTAAACTTATAACGAAGACTTTTAAATGTTGAAGACATATAGTCTCTCCAAACGAATTTAGTATCTATACTTTTGTTTTCAAATTGAAAGTAAGAATCTAAAAAATCTTTAGCTCCCCTTTTTCGCTCTAGAATGAGTTCATCATTCAGATAAATTTTTTGATGACTCCAAAATGGAATATCCCAATACCCCAAAGAATTGTAATTCAAAGCAATCTCATAGACCCCATTTTCTAAATCTACCCTGTACTCTCCACTCAACAAAGATATACTTGTATCATTTAGTGTCGTCGAGCTATTAGATTTTTTAACCTTAAAGAAGTTTGGTTTAATGAATCCAAATCCTTTGTTTTTTGAATAAAGATCAAGTGTTGTTACTTTTTTGTATGTTGGAATGGATTTATTTTTAAGTGATGTAAAGTCAAAGCCCAATATTTCTTTAGGTAAAGCACTATAAAGAGAAGGTAGTAACTTAAACTTAGAAAAGCTAAATTGTTCGTTTGTTTTCATCCCTTTATTGTCTGGGTCAATAACAAAATATATTTTCTCTAGATCATTCAATTTTATTTTTCTATAAAAACGATGAGAACCCTTTTCTCCAAGGTATTGGTGCATATCAAGGGTAATTTTATTTGCACCAGGAACAATTGCAGACTTAAAGTTTGTTTGGCTCCAATAATTAGTCGAATCTCCGTCCTTTAAAGCAGCATAAAGCTCATAATTATTCTTGGTTGGGTTAAATACAGTTGTCTCTAGGTAACGATAATTACCAAAGTAATAGTCTTCAATCAGATCTCTATCAAAGTTTAAATACTGCCCTTTATTAACCTCGTAACTCTCGAATATATTCTCAGGCTTTCTTGATTCTGTCTTGGATGTGATAGGCGCAAGTTTTTTGTTATTTTGCATAACTGTGGCTTTTGTTTTCAAGAATCTATATTTTTTATCTTGTGCCCCTGAAGTTTTAATCAATTTAAGATTATCAATCCACATCCTGCCAGAAGAAGTTAACTTTAACCAAAACTGGAATTTTTTCCCGACTTTAATCGTCTTCTTTAACTCACTCCACCCAAAACTTCCATGCAGATTTCTCAAAAGATCAACCTGTCCCGATCCTGCATCGTAAAAGCTCCAGGCCGATGTCTCATACTCACCAGGAAGTATGTTTTCACCCTTTAACATAGCTGAAAAAGTGTATACACCAGGTTTTAGACCATTGAAGTTAAAGTAAACTGTTTGACTAGCACCGGCTTCGTTTTCTACAAGGAGTGATCCAGAGTCATTTGCTCCAGATTTATCGTATCTAACGATACCACTTCCCCATGAGGCAGCAGTCTTTATATTTTGGATAAAATTAATTTCTTTCGCACTTGAATGAGATGCAAAAACCAGCGATAATAATGCAATAAACTTAAACATAGAAAAATAATAACATGTATTTTAAAATTAAAAACTTTCTTTTTTACGGTCTTAAATACATGGGTATCTATGATTTTTTTTCTTTTTTAAATAGAAACAGTATTCCAATTTTATGTTATCACGGTGTCTCGACTCAAGATGAACACGAATTTATGCCAAGTAATTTTATAAAATTTAAAACATTTAAAAAAAGAATAGAAATATTAGAGAAACGTGGATACAAAATTATTTCTCTTGAGCAAGCATGTGATCAAGTTAAAAATAATTCTGTCCAGGGAAAAAATGTTGTTCTAACAATTGATGATGGTTTCTATCCAATATTTGATGAATTAATACCTTACTTAATTGATAAAAGGATTCCAATAACTTGCTACATAACAAGCTATAAATCTCAACATGAAACCCCTATTTTTAGATTGCTTGTTCAATATATTTTTTGGAAAGCCAAAACTAGCTCCGCGACTATTACTAGCTATACAAATTCAGAAGTTTCAATAGATACAATGTGGGATTTTATAAACTTTGCCGAGTCTAATCTAACAAGAGAGCAAAGACTTGAGACGGCAAAAGAGCTAGCACAAAAACTCAACGTCCCCCTTAATGATGAAAGACTGAGAGCGTATAGTATTGCTAATAAACAAACGCTAAAAGAATTTGGAACTCGTGGGTTAGACCTTCAGCTGCATACCCATAAACACAATATGAACCTACCCTTAGACAAACTAAAAGTGGATATACAAAAAAACAAAGACTATCTATCTGGCACGACAGACAATAAGCTTGTTCATTTTTGTTATCCAAGTGGCGTTTGGAAAAAAGAACACTTTGATATTCTAAAAGGGCTTGGTGTTCAGACTGCAACGACTTGTGATGACGGTTTTTTAAATAAAGATACGAACTTGTTTAGCATTCCACGTATTATTGATTCCGAAAATATTAGCTCCATTGTTTTTGAAAGTGAACTTTCAGGCTTTGGTCTCTGGATTAGAAAGCTCTTTAGCAAATAATGTAGGTAATTCATCAGCCTCAACAAAATGATCATGGTTTGCATCCATTACAATTGTCTTAATACTTCCTTTAACTACTTTCCCCCAACCTAAATTAGGATCCTCGTAGGCCGTTCCGACTTTTACTGGTGCTCTAAATAAAACAAGATCAACATCACTGTTTGCATATTTATATTCTCTTAAACATTTGTAGTTATTTTTTTCTATATTAAAATATCGTATCGTATGCGGATAAGGTAAATTTCTAAAGTCATAATAATTTGTAAGAAGCTTTACATAAAATGCCCTAGATCTATAGCGAAAAGAATTAAAGAGTGAACCTAGTGAACGTTTTTGAGTATTTGAAAATTTTGCATCTGGACCAAAAGTATCAAACATCACTAACTTTTCAACTTTTTTCCCAGCACTCTTTAGTTGAGATGCTACCTCGTAAGCAATCATTCCACCCATAGAACCACCAGCAAGAATAAAATTATCTCCAGTGTAAATACTTTTCATCTCAGCAATATACAACTTGGCCATCTCTTTAATACTTAAACTCAAAGATGTTTTTCCGTCGACACCAGGTGATTGAAAACCATACACAGCTCGCTCTATACCCGCTTTCTGAGCAAGGTGCCTATAATTGAGTACATTCCCACCTACACCATGAAATAAAAATACAGGAGTATCTCCATTACCCTCTTTGATCTTGATTAGTGATTTAAACTTAATCAGCTTATCTTTGGCCGCAGAAGAAAGCATAGAGATATAATCTGCTAATAGCTTAATTGTTGGCATTTCAAACAACACTCTGAGCTCAATATTTATATCAAATTGTTTTTCTATTTTTGCAAACAGAACAACCGACATAATTGAATGTCCACCTATTTCAAAAAAATTGTCCTCAATACCAAAATCATCTTTTTGCAATACCTCACACCAAAGGTTATAAAGCCGTTTTTCAAAGTCTGTTTTAGGCTTGGCCTGAGTGACTACAGTATCGGTGACAGTAGAAGATAACGCCTCTCTAGGGGAAGGTAATTTCTTTTTATCAATTTTATTATTAAGTGTTTTAGGAAATACTTCCAAAGTAATGAAGTTAGATGGAACCATATATGCGGGCAATGATTCCTTTAAAAAAGCTCTCAGCTTTGATTGATCAAGCTTTTCATACTGTCCACGTATATATGCTACGAGCCTAGAGTCTCCAGGGTTATCTTCTCTAACAATGACAACACACTCGTCTACATCATCATACTTTGAAATTACAGCTTCAATCTCACCTAGCTCAATTCTGTATCCACGAACTTTAACTTGACCATCGTTACGTCCAAGGCATTCAATATTTCCATCAAATGTAAATCTTGCTAGGTCTCCAGTATTATAAATAAGTTTATTTATTTTTTCGTTAAATTTAAACACCTTTGATGTTAAATGCTCTTGCTTTCGATAACCTTTTGCCAGCCCGTCTCCACCAATATACATTTCTCCCGTAGTACCTATTGGAACAGTATTTCCTTTCGCATCCAAAATATGAATCGATGTATTATCGATAGGTTTTCCGATAAGTATTTTATTATCGTCAATAGTTATCTTTTTACATGTTGACCAAACAGTTGTCTCTGTTGGCCCATACATATTCCAAACATCATTTGTCTTTTCGAGTAAACTAAATGCTAAATCTTTTGGAAAAGGTTCACCTCCACATAAAACTTTGAAACTAGAGGAAGGATTCCATTCACTAACAAGTAATAATCTCCATGTCGAAGGTGTTGCTTGCATAGTATTAATATTGGATTTTTTACAGATAGAAGAAAGCTGATCACCATTTATTGTTTCTTCTTTTGAAGCAACAAATACAGAGCCACCTACTATTAAAGGTGCATATAGTTCTAGAACTGCAATATCAAAACTTAATGTGGTTACAGCAAGCAATGATGTTTCATTATTCATGCCTGGTTTTTTAACCATCGATTGTAAAAAGTTTGAAACTGATCTATGTGTAAGCTCAACTCCTTTTGGCAATCCAGTTGATCCACTCGTATATATCACATACATAAGGTCTTCAAATCTTGGTTTAATCAAAAAGGGTGAGTCATCTATCTTTTCATTTAATAAATCATCTAATACGAGCTCAACCAATTCACTATCAAAACGATTTTTATTATTTGATTGAAGTATTATCTTTTGTAACCCAGAAGACTCGATCATATAATTGAGTCTATCGTCGGGAAAACTTGGCTCTAGTGGTATATAGCCAGCTCCTGTTTTTAAAATGGCAAGTAAAGAGATCAACATATATGAAGACCTATCTAGGCAAATCCCCACAAGATCACCTTGGTTTACACCTGTTTTTTCTAAGTGCCTTGCAATGCTATTTGAGATTTTATCCACTTCATTATAGGTGAAAGAATGTGATGAACACTGAACAGCAACATCATCAGGAGAAAGCTTTGCTTGTGTAACAAATAATTCTATAAAAGAATCTTTCTGATATTTTACGTCAGTATTATTCCATGAATCTAATAGTTGAATTTGGTTGTCTGTAAGAACATTAACTTGCTCTAAGTTGCACTCTAGAATATCCTCTAAAGAATTTAGAAGGCTCTCATAGCTCTGTGCAATTCTTTGAATCGTAATTTCTTCGAATAAATCTGTTTTAAAAACTAATGCTCCCTCAATTTTAGAAGAATCAGATTTTATCCAAATATCTAAATCGGTGTGAGCTGTATTCACCTTTCTTTTTACATGTGAAAGCGTATTCCCATCAAAGTCGACAGATCTGTTTGAAACATCTTGATAAGTAAAAAAAGTTTGAAATATTGGGTTCACACCGGAGTCACTTTTTATACCTAGCATATTCATAACATCTTCTATTATCACGTTCTCATGTGAGAATGCTTCAAAGCATCCTGCTGCAACCTCAGTTAAGAATTCACTAACTTTCTTTGAGTCTTCAGGTTTAGATCTGAGGCAAATTGAGTTTACAAAATAACCTACTGTTCGATCAAATTTTTCATTAAAACGATTTCTAACTGGAAGGCCCACAATCAAGTCTTCCGTACTTGCATATTTAGACAACACAATCTTAAACAAACCAAGAAGCAAAGAGAACATTGAGATATTAAGCTTTTTTGAAATATTTTTTAGTGTATTTAAATTTTTATCATTAAAATTCAGAAACACACTACTAGCAAGAGATGAAGTTTCCGCAGAACGAGAAAAATCAGTCGGTAACTCTAGCTTTGGTAACTCACCTTTTAAACGATCAAGCCAAAAAGCAAGAGAATCACCATACGACCTAGATAAATGATATTCATCTATTGTCTGGATATAGTTAGTAAAAGTATACTCTTCTTCTTTTAGCGTAAAACTACCATTAGTTTTTAGGTCTTTATAGTTTTGATTGACTTCATTAATTAATATATCAAAGCACCAACCATCCCATACTAGATGATGAGGCATAAAAAACAACACAACTTCATTCTCAGAGGTTACGAATATCTTTGTTTTAAAAAGATGTTCATCAAATAGATTGAGTTTCGTTCGAAATTGCTCTTCAATATAATTTTGAATTTCAGGTATCTCCATAGAGACAACTTCTATAGTTATAAATTCTTCTCCACTCTTTTCAAAGTGGAAACCACCATCAGACTTTATCAACTTAGATGTTAAGACAGAGTGACATTGGACAAAATGACGAATAGATTTTTCAAGTAATTTGAGATCAATATTCTTTCCTAGTCTAAGACCAGTTGGAAGATTGTTAATTCCGATATCACTATTTAAAGATAAAAAAAGTGAGCGCTGTTGAGTTTTTGATAAGTTTTGAGATTGGTTATCCTTTACAATAACCTTAAAGTCATCAACTTCATTCTGGGACTGTTTTAACTCAATAAACGAAGCAAGACTTGATAGGCTCTTATATATAAATATATCGTTAAGGTTTATATTTACATTAAACTTGTTTTTTACCTGAGAAACCATTTGTATTGCTAAAATAGAGTGTCCACCAAGATTGAAAAAATTAGAATTATCTTCAATATCATCACTGATCAAAAGGTCTATCCAGATATTTCTAAGATTATTAACCGTTACTTCTTGCGCCGGTTTTAAAGTTAAATTAAGAGATTCTACAGCCTTATTGTTGCTAGGAGATAAAGCTTTGTTCTCCGTTGATATTTGATAATAATTATCGTCAAAACAACTTGAGCTTGAGTCACGAGTAAAATCATCTATTATATTTAAAAATGACTTCATAAAATCAGTAATCAAATCTTTACTCAACAAATCAGGATTGTACTGGCACTCTATTAAGGCATAATCTCCACGCAAAACAATATTAGTGAAGATTTCAAAGTTTTCAAAAGAACGATCAATTGACGTACTATTCGACTCTAAACCAATGAACTGCATTCCTTGATCACTCTTTTGTACATCAACATTAAATATCGTATTAATAAGAGGTATTTCACCGGGGACTCTTTCCATATTTAAAAGCTTAATCATTTCACCAAATGAAATATCTTGATTGTCTAAAGCATCATATAAATCATTTTTTGTCTTAACTAAAATCTCTTTAAAAGTTAAGTCAGAATTTATATCAAATCTAATTGGTAAAAGATTAACAAAATGACCTATTAAGTTCGATTCCTCAAGACTTGCTTGAGGAGCAACTGGCATACCAATAATAATATCTTTTTGTGCTGAAAGTCTGCTCATGGCAATTGCATAAAGACCAAAAAACGCTCCTATAATATTAACTCTACAACTAGCACTTGCAGCTCTAAGCTTTGCGACAGTACTTTGATCTATCTCTAAGTTAAACCTAGAAGAATTAAAGCTTCGAATTTCTGAACGTCTTTCTTTTAATGGAAGCGATATATTAAATGGAGAATTATTCAAGTAGTTTTTCCAAAAAGAAGATAGCTCACTTACTGAATTTGGTGTTTCGTAATTATATATTTGAGGAGCTTCATTCTTTAGCGCAGAAACTCTTCCCGAGACTCTATCACTATAGAGTTGAGATAACTCAGAAGTTAAAACCTCTAAAGACCAACCATCACAAATAATGTGATGAACGCAAATAAATAATACCTGCTTATCTTCACAAAAAATAAATCGAACAAGAGGGCCAAAGTTTAAATTAAAAGGTGTATTAATGATTTTCTTTTCAAAATCTTCTACTTTAGTATCTTCTAGACTGATTTTTTCAAGCTTTATTTCCGATTTTTCTAAAAAGAGTAAACTCTCCCCTTTTAAGTCAATTATTGAATTTAGAATACTGTGTCGAATTACCAAGTCTGATATTGCTCGCTCTAATGCGTAAACGCATAAATCAGAATCAAACTGAATCTTTAGTCCTAAATTATATCCAACGCTAGCATCTGGACTAAATTGAATTGAAGACCACATCTCTTTTTGTGAAGGTAATAGATCAATGGCGAATACAATTTTTCTCATTACTGATTAACCTTTATTAACCTTTTCAAGTTTTCCGTTTTGATCTTCTACATACCAACCTAACTCTCCTTTATCATTTGCTAGTAACTTTGCATTTTCAACAGGAGGATTTTTAGATTCAAGTTTATCTTTTTTGTTTGATATATCTGGAATGAATCCTAAGGCTTGAAGCTCGGTTAGTTTTTTCTTCGTTGTTTCGATGATAAACTTTAAGTCTTCATCTTTGTGTACAATATTTATGTACCAAGGAAATCCATCGTACACATGTATGCCTTCGTTCTTTAGTGCAAGAAAAAGTAAGTCAGAATACTCAACTTCACATTTCCATTTAGGTTTCATTAGTGCACCAAAATTATCCATTCTCATCGGAATCCCCGAGAGCTTACAGAATAAATTCATTTCTTCAGCGAAATCATCACCTTTTTTATTTATCTTATCTAATAATTCATTCCCACCATTTTTTATAATTTCAAGAGCACCTTTCGCCGCAGCAAGAGCTAGTGGATGCCTAACAAATGTACCTGCAAAGTAAGTTACACCAACAGTCGGAAGAGAATCGTCTCCATACTGCCAATGACCTCCATCAAGCGCATCCATATATTTTGATTTACCGGCAACAACACCTATTGGCATACCTCCACCGACAACTTTTCCATAAGCAGCAAGGTCGGCTTTAACCCCAAAGTACTCTTGAGCTCCACCAACTTTTATACGAAATCCAGTTATTACTTCATCAAAAATAAAACAAATATCATTCTTAGCTGTTATTTCTCTTAATTTAACTAAGAAGTCTCGTGGGTGAAAATCGCTTCTTCTACTTTGAACGGGTTCAACCATAACAGCAGCAAGATCATCTAGATTATTTTCAATAAAGTCCAGGGACTCTTGAGTTCCATATTCCAATACAATCATATTCTTAACCGAGTCTTTAGTAATACCAGGCGCTGCCGGAAGGGGTCTTCCATTTTTTGCACCTCTAACAATTACCTCATCATGTATTCCGTGGTACGAGCCATTAAAACTTACAATTTTTTGTTTACCACTAATTGTTCTTGCTATTCTCATACATCCAAGAACTGCTTCTGATCCTGTATTACAAAATCCCGCTCTATCAAATGAAGTTAATTCACAAACAAGCTTACTTACATCTTCAGTCAAAGGGTGTTGTGGACCAATTTCAAGTCCCATAGTTAACTGCGGTATTGTATATTTTTCGATTTCGGGGTGACCATTTCCAAAGAAGTTTGATCCAAACCCACAAGTAATATCAAGGTATTTATTCTCATCAATATCCCAAAGGTAGTTTTCTTTCGATTTTTTTACAACAATTGGATAAGTTACCTCTTTCATAAGTGGTTTAAAACCACTGACAACTCTAGGATCTGCATGATTCAATCTATTTTTTTGAGTAAATTCTTTAGAAGATTTTGTTTTTTTAATATAAGAAGCAAATAAGTTTTTTATAAATTCTTTTTGTTCTGATGAAAGATCTGTCTTTGTTGAGGTTGAAATTCTTGCAATGGCACCATATGCCTTCTTAACATTATCTACTGCCGTTTTTTCGCTTACGACTTTTTTCTCAGAACTATTATGCGCATTGTTCGAACTCAAAGTCATTGACTGCCCTGTACTATTTGGTAGTGATGATCCTTGAGACAATAACGCCAATTGCTGTTGCATAATTTGCATTTGTTGAATAATAAGATTTTGTATATCGGAACCACCGCTAGAAGCTGTAATAGGCTGTATACTATTTATTTGTAATTGAGGCTGCTCAACACTATGAGTCTGCTCAACTTCAATTTTTAAATCTAAGTCTAATGTTTGTAAGTATTCACTCAATGAAGCAAATGATGAGTGCTCTTCAGCAAGCTGTCTGAAACTAATATTAGTATTCAATTCTTTATTTAAAGTTAAAGAGATTTGAGTTAAAAATAATGAATCCATTCCCATTTCTAAAAAGGTCATATCATCATCATAATCAGTTAAAACAAGGCCAGATGCTTCGTCAAAGATTTCAACCAATTTCGAATCGATTACTTGTTTGTTTGTCATAGTTTTTTTCCTAACTTCTATATTTTTATTTATTTTTCTATTGGTTTTTGTTTCTTGCCAAACATCTACCCAGTCCAACCAAAGCTCTTTTTTGGCAAAAGGATAAGTGGGTGCACCTTGGGAACTTCCAGTCGCTTCCATATAATAATATTTTTTAGACTCAATAAGCCCATTACACCAAAGTGTTGAAACTGCATGATTAAGTGAATGCACTTCATTAAGTTTACTATCTTTTAGAGTATTAATTGATACAAAGTCTTTCACTCCAAGTTTCATTGCCGTCTTTCTAGAAAGAATTGCTAAAGTACTTCGGGGTCCTACTTCAAGGCAAAATACATTGAGCTTTATTACTTTTTGAATTGTTTCCTTAAATAGTACAGGCTCTTTTATATGGTTTACCCAGTAATCAACGGTTGCCATTTTTGATGGATCAATTTGTGTACTTACTGTTGAGTAGATATCTATAGATGGTTTAGATAGAGTCATTCCTTTAAAAATATCTCTAAATGTCTCAAGAATAGGATCCATCATATTTGAATGAAAAGCATGAGAGGTATGTAGGATTTTCGAATTAATTTTTTTAGATTTTAATAATAATTGAAATTTTTCAATCTCTTTATCTGGTCCAGCAACTACAGTTAGAGATGGCCCATTGGAGGCTGCTAGCTGAATAGATTTTGGTAAATCATTTTTATAATTATCGTAATCTTCTGATACAGAAAGCATTGAACCCGGCTCTAATGACTGCATCAATGATCCTCTAAAAGCAACTAGCTTTATTGCATCCTCTAGTTTAAAGACACCTGCAATTGTAGCCGCAGCATACTCTCCTATACTATGCCCAATCATAAGATCTGGCTTAATATCTAGGCTTTCAAGAAGTTTAGCCATGGAGTATTCAATTACAAATAAGGCCGGTTGGGTAAACTTAGTTTCTTTTAATTTATCAGAATTTGAGTCTATGACAGAACTTAAACTCTCCTCGAGATGAATATCAAAAAGCTTACAACACTTGTTAAATGTATTTTTAAATACTGGATACGCCATAAGCTCTTTACCCATATTAAGGTACTGACTACCTTGACCAGGGAACATAAAGCAAACTTTTTCAAGCTTTTTAGAGCCTTTGGATATTAAAATATTATCTAGATTTTTATAAATTGATATCGCTCTATTATGTTTGTAACTATACCTTTTTAAACTAATATCATTACAAATATTAATCCATTTTTCTTTTGGTGATTCCTTTAGCGCTTTAATGATTTTTGACTCATATTCGTCCAGAGAATCTTTTGATTTGGCACTAAAGTGTATAATATGATGATCTGAATTATCTCTATCAATAAGTGGCGAGTGATCATTGTAGTTTTCTATAATGACATGAGCATTTGTTCCACCAACTCCAAATGAAGAAACCCCAATATTAAAAAGATCTTTTTTAATATCAACTTTTTTAGTATTAATTTTAAAGGGTGAATTCTTTATATCTAACTTATCATTTGCTTTTGAAAAGTGTGACATTGCAGGAATTTCTTTATTCTTTGCAACAAGAGCTGCTTTAACAAGTCCTGTAATACCTGCTGCTGTATTTGTATGTCCAAGGTTTGATTTAATGGAACCAATATATGCATACTCTTTTTTAGAAGTATACTTTTTGTAAGCATCAGATATACCCTTTAATTCTATTGGGTCACCTATAGGTGTTCCTGTTCCGTGTGCTTCAAGATAAACAATATTTTCAGGATTAATTTTTCCATCTTCAATTGCACTTCTTATCGCTGTCGCTTGCCCCGATGCGCTTGGGGCCATAAAACTCATCTTGTTTGCACCGTCATTATTGATACCGACACCCTTTACAACTGCTACTATAGTATCTTGATCTTTTATAGCTAAAGATAATCTTTTTAAGACAACTACAGCACCACCATCAGTAAATAGAGTCCCACTAGACTTAGCATCAAAGGGTCTGCAAGATCCATCTGGAGACTGTATCCCATCTGGTTGGTAGAGGTATCCAGAATTTTGAAACGCATTAATAGTTATTCCACCAGCAATTGCAGCCTCACATTCATTTCGACGTATTGCTTTAACAGCCTCTACAACTGTTACAAGTGAACTAGAGCACGCAGTCTGGAGTGTTAGCGCAGGACCTGTTAAATTTAATTTATATGATACTCTTGTTGCAAGATAGTCTTTTTCAAGACCAAGCATCGTATTAAATGCCCCTGCCTTTTCAATTTTATCAGGATGTAACTCAACAAGTTTTGCGTAGGTCGAGTTTGCAGCAGATAGAAAAACACCAACTCTTTTTGAATAATCTACCAAGCCCGAATACTCTATTGCCTCATGACAAAGCTCAAGGGCTTTTCTTTGCTGAGGATCCATTAATAAAGCTTCGTTTGGTGTTATATTAAATAGCGAGCAATCAAACTTATCATAGTCTTCCCACTCACCTTTTGCGTTAACGAAATTAGGACTATTTTTAATTTCTTCTTTTACACTTGGATGAATCGAATCCTTTTTAAACTTAGTAATAGAATTTTTTGAATTTGATATATTTTTCCAAAGATCCTCAACAGAGTTTGCACCAGGAAAACGTCCTGTCATTGCAATGATCGCAATATCTTCTTGATCATTAACAATTGAGTTATTCTCATCATCCTCATCAAGCTTACTACTCTCATCAATTTGTTTGAAGATAAAATCAGATAAAGAATTAATTGATCTATTCTCGAAAAAATCTACAATTGTTAAGGACTCGTGATCTTTCTTTAGTTCTTTGATTACTTTTACAGCAAGAAGGGAGTTTCCTCCAATGTCGAAGAAGCTTTCATCGTTATCGAACTCATCAAAATAGAGCAAGTCGATCCAAAGCTTTCTAAGCCTATCTTTAAATAAAGATATATTCATATTCATTCCAATTGTAGGTTTTATACCTTATCGGAAGGGTCTGATTACAGTTTAGTATTAATTTGGAAAAATGAAGTTTCTAAATCACTGATTTTACAGCTTAATATTGATAATTAAGACTTTATTTCAACTAGTTAAAGCTATAATAGCAGTATGATTGCAATTGAACTAAAAATACCTAGCACCTGACCAGTTCTTTGTAGAAATTTATCCCAAAAAGTTCTGTGATCAGTATAAAGCATTATGACGTCATTTTTTTGGATTGCCGGAATCTCTGTCATATCAGTTATATCAAAATTAATTTTTTCAAGGCCATTAGCCGTACGCCTAACAATATAACTTTCATCATATTTAATATTTGAAATCGTTCCGCCTGATTTATTTATATAGTAAAATAAATCTCTACCTTCTTTAAAAAGAACTTTTCCTGGTTTATTAACGCCTGATAAAAAGGTAATCATTGGAAGAGCACTATCAGACAATTCATCATCTATAGCTCTTACAAAAATGGTATCCGATCCTGTCCACGTGAAAGCTTTTGATTTATTAATATCTTTATAAAACTCATCAAGATTAATAGTGTAGTTCATTCCTTGTTGTCTAATTTCTGCAGCCAGCAGTTCCTTGTTTAAATTACGACTGACACCACCTGCACGATTGATAACTCGATCTAAGCTTTCATTTTTCTTTACGATATATCTACCAGGTTTTTTTACAGACCCTCTTACTTCAATATAATAATCTCTATATACCAGAGTAACCTTTACGCTATTGGCTCCTTTTTGAAAGAACTTCTTATAAGATTTTCGAATCTCTTTTACAAGCTCTGAAAAAGTTTTATTCTTTGAGCGAATCCTTACACCATACGGTAGTCTAAGGATAGAATCCGTACCAATCCTGTATCTGCCTTTTAATTTTTCATCACTAGGGTGACTGATTGCAATTAGGTGTCCGGGTGCCACAAATTTACGTCTATTTCTGAATCGTGGTATTTCTTTGGCTGAGCGAAACTGCTTTGAGCTTTTTATTTTTTCAAATTTTAGATCGTTTTGTTTTTTATATGAACTGCTAGATGATGCACAAGAAAAAAGAACAAGGCTTAATAGTGATAATAAAATTTTTGATAGCAAGTTTACTCCAATGTAATCAATTTAGTGTATAATATTATTTTAACTTGATATGCTAAAATATCAATTCATTAATAAAGTGGTAAAAATATTTTGAAAGTTGTGCATATTTGTCAGTTTTTAGGTGTCGGTGGTCTTGAGAAGGTATTATACTTACTCATCCAAGAACAATTGAAAGCGAACTACGAAGTTGAGCTTGTTATTTATGATTATGAAAAAACTTGGGTTAGTAAATTTGAACAGCTTGGTATCAAAGTTCACTCAGAATATACAAAATCTGAAGGCTATGACAGAAAACTATTAAACTATCTTGATGAGAAAGTTAGAGACTTTACTCATATTCATACTCATGACTTAAACCCGATGCTTTATATAGGTGTTTTGAAGATTATTACAAAATTAAAATTAAAAAAATTCCCTAAAATAATTCATACAACTCACGGTATGGAACATGTTGTAGCTCAGCCCAAAACAAAACTATATGAGTGTTTTTTAGCATGGACAGCAGACAAAGTGATTACGGTCTCTGAAGCATTTAAGGAATACTATCTAAAGAAAACATTTGTTTCAAAAAATAAAGTAATCAATATTGATAATGGAACACCTGTTCCCGAGAAACTTCCAGATTTGATAGACTTAAATTTAAAAAACAAAATAATTCGTGCTCACGACATAGAAGCAGCTAAATCAATCTGGATTGCTGTCGCAAGAGTTGTTCCACTAAAAGATCAAAAAATCCTCAGTGACGCGATGAGCCACTTCCCTAATAAGCATTTAATTCTGATTGGACCTTCTGGTAATAATAAGTACTATCAGGAAATCGAGCAAAGCAAAGGGAGCAACGTCACTCTTGCTGGTAAGAAAGAGAATATATCAGAGTATCTGGCAGCATCAGAGCTTTTTCTCTCAGCATCTCATCATGAAGGGATACCAATTTCAGTCTTAGAAGCAGCTGCTTCTGGGACACCTTGTGTTTTGTCTAATATTGATGGACATAACACTCTAAACTCCAATAATTTTTACACTTTCAATATTAGAGATTCTAAAAGCTTGATTAATACTTTAAAAACTATAAACAATACTGATTCTGAAAAAAAGAGGCTAGCATTCTATAGAGCTGTTCTTGATAACTATTCAGCAAATAAAATGTTTAATCTCTACCATAGGGAATATCAAAAAATTCTATGATTAATAAATTAAAAAGCGGCCACTGGCCTATATTCATGTTTAGTTCACTGAGTTCATTTGCGAACTTATTTCTTCCTATCATTTTAGTTAGGATGATCACTCCTGAGCAGATGGGTCATTACAAAATCTTCTTCTTGTATATGTCTGCCATACCTTTTTTCTTTCTGACTGGTGGGCCTATTAATTCGGTTTATTACTGGGTTGGTAAGCAAAGTGAAGAGAAAAAACAATATATTGAAGCCTGTTTTAATTTAGCAATAATTCTATCTTTACTGATTCTAGTAATTGGAATTCCTTTTGCTGGCTACTTTAGCCAAATTCTCAATATGCCGGTCAATTATTTTTTAGCAATGCTAGTTGCAAGCTTTTCTTGGGTTCCAGCGAGCTTTTTTTCTGAAACATCTATAGCAACTGGCAAACAAATTCGCGGATCTATCTTTGCAACAAGCTTTGAATTAATTAAGGTTGTTGGTTTTATATCTATTGCATCTCTTGATTATGAATTGGCATATATCTTTTATTTCTATGCTATTCTTTATTTTATAAAAATGATTCTAAACATCGGCCTTTCTACAAAAAACAATTACCTTAAATTTAATTTTAACAAAAATAAAACAATTGATGTGTTTAAATACTGCTTACCAATTTCACTAGCTGGTCTTTTAGGTTTCTTTGTAGATAAAGTTGATATGTTAATTTTATCTAGTTACCTCTCCCCTGAGAACTTTGCTTATTACTCAATGGGATGCCTTGTTATTCCACCATTAATTCTTCTAGAGATGTCGGTGCAAAAAATTTTAATCCCAAAGCTTTCAAAAGCATTTACAAACAACGAAAATAGTAAAGCCCTAGGCGATTTCAAAAAAGCAATTAGTGATATTGCCTTTATTTTAGTTCCAGCTATATTTGGGCTTTATTTCTTTGCGGAGCCTATTGTTGAACTCTTGTATACTAATAAATATTCTGCCAGTGCTGCTTATTTAAAAATATTTGCTTTTAGTTACTTCCTCTATATATTTCCTCATGACTCCGTTCCAAGGGCTACTGGAAAAACAGGCTGGATATTAAAAATATATTTACTCACAACTCCGATTACATTGATTGCTGTTTTTTTAGCTGTTAAGCACGCAACTGCTCAACACGCACTAATGATTGCCATTGCTCTAAAGTTTCTGCCAAAAATTGCAGGATTAAAATATTCTTCTAAAATTATGAAGTGGAATATACTTGAAATGATACCTTGGACAAGACTCTTTATATTTACATTCTTTTCTATTGCTCTTGGTTATGCTTCATTGGCTGCCCAGCCATACTTTAATTCTAAACTTCAGTGGTTTTTTGTGTGCGCTCCAATTTTCGCAGTAATTTATCTTGGAAGCTTATATTATAAATTTAGAAATTCAGAGAGCAATTCAAATGACAACTAAAGTCGTTCATCTATTTTTTCCAGGACCTCTTGGTGGTGCCGAGAAAGTATTACTAAGCGCCCTACCAAGACTTTCAGATGTAAAGTCAATTAAAACCAAACTATGGTTAGTTAAGGAAAGTCGCTCTCCTTCAGCGATTACGGATTTTCTAGATCAACTTTATGACGGTATTTCTCATTCCGTTTTTGAGTGTAACAAGATCTTAGACCTCAGTCTCATGAGAAAATTAAAAGATGAACTCACAGGAGATGAAATCATTCATGCTCACGGCCTTAAAGCAACTTTCTACGCAAGATTGATAAAGAAATATAATAACAAACTTATTATTACACACCATGGGCATACATCACACACTCTGAAGGTTCGCATATATGAATGGATCCAAGAAAGAATAATGAAAAAGGCTGATCAGGTTATTTCTGTATCAAAATCTATGCAAGATCAACTTTTAGAATTATCAATTAAAAGCAGTTTAGTTGAGAATCCTTTATCCTTAAAGAGACTAGAGCTTAAAATGGAGTCCACTGCAAATCCTGACATATTAAAGCTAGTTGTTGTTGGTAGGCTTTCGCCTGAAAAAGGAATTAATATTCTTTTAGATGCCATCACAGACATAGAGAATATAGAACTCACTATTGTTGGAGATGGACAAGAAAAAACAAATCTAGCGAGAATTGTAAAAGAAAACAATATAGAAAACAAAGTTCAATTTGTAGGCTTCCAAAAAGAAATCCTGCCTTATCTTTCAGAGTCTGACTGCCTCGTAATGCCATCCCTAAGAGAAGGTTTACCTATGACTTTGATTGAGGCCATGTGCTTTGGTCTTCCTGTTATTGGCTCAAAAGTTGGCGGGTTAAAATATCTCGTTCAAGAAAATGGGATATTAGTTTCTCCAAATAATTCGAAAGAACTCAAGTCTGCGATTAATATCTTCATTGAAAACTCAAAAGAATTTAAAATCAATGCAAAAGAGAAGTCAGAAACATTTCAAAAACGTTTCTCTGTAGAAACTTGGGTTAAAAATACAGTTAAAATCTATAAAAATGTCTCTAACCAGCGATAGAAACTCTCTCCTATCATTTTTTCTCCAAATATTTTTTCCATTTTTGATCTAGTATTTTCAAGCTTTGATTCAATTTCATCAGTTTGCTTTATTGATGACAACACTTCAATCCACTCATCCGAACTATCTGCACATACATAATCACTAGGTGTTAATGTTGACCCCTGTACACCCATTGTTGTGCTTATTAGCATTCTTCCATAAGCGAATGTCTCAATCACCTTTATTCTCGTTCCTGAACCAAAACGAATAGGAGCAATCGAAAAGCTGGAATCTTTATAACTTTGTTCAATAGACTCAACAAACCCATGAAATATGACACCTTCAGTTCCAAGGTACTTATCAAGCCACGACCTATTACCGGAGCCCACGACATGGAGTTCTATATCTTTTCTATCAGAATAAACCTTAGGCCATACTTCATCTAGTATCCACTTCAGACCGTCTTTATTTGGAGCCCAATCAAGCCTACCAACAAATAATAAATTAGTTTTATTATTAATAACCTGTGGAAGTTCATTTCCAAAACTCATCCCTAGTGGAGCCAAGAATGTTTTATTACTACTTGAAAGCTTCTCAATAACATTTTTATCTTCTTGAGAAATAGCGGCAACACCATCTGAAATATCAATTATTTCTTTTTCAAATTTAAAAACAAGGTTATATTGAACCTTAAAAATCATTTTCTTAAAAATATTTTTTTCATCTTCATAAGATTTAAGCCAAAGGTCACTCTCAATATTATGCGCCCTATATATAATTTTCGTCTTTTTCAAAATCTTCTTATAATTACGTAAATCCAATGTACTTGCCAAATGAAGTCCATCGAAAAGAACAAAATCATAGTCAGATTTTGAAAGTGTTTGACTTAGAAAAGATTTATTAACTTTAGTTGAAAAGGAGCTAAAAGTAATTGGTATAAAAGGATTTTTACAAATTTTTAGAATGTAATAAATAGCTTTCTTGATACGACTTTCAGGCAGTGTTCTTCTCTTTACAAAAATATTATTGATCTTCCACTTCTCCTTCATAAGGTCTTCATCAATCAATTCATTTTTGTTTGCAAAACAAAGGTAATCAATACTCACATTCTCAACATTAGTATTTACAAGAAGTTTCTCCGTTGCAACACGTGCACCATCAATAGCAGGAAGTGTCCATTTAGGTGTTACCCATAGTATTTTCACTTTTCAACCTCAATAAGTACTGCTCCGCCAAGTGGTTGAAGAAAAGGAAAAAGCTTAAAAAGGTAAAAGTCTAACCTTTCAAGTAATGATGGATTTGGATTTGTAGATTCTCTAAAAAATCTATCGAAACGTGCAAATAAAAAGAAATATTTTATCTTAGTTTTAGGAAAGATTGTTTTTATAGTTTTTATATCTTCATTTGTAAGTTTTTTCTCATCATGCGTAATATGCTTATCTAGGGACATCTCTTTTGGAAAAAAGAATTTTACAATTTTTATGTTTCGAATCTTGTCGAGTATTTTTACCTCTAAGGGCTCTCTGAAAAGTATTTTTCCTCTAGGCTTTAAAGTCCTTTTACACTCAAGCAGCGATTTGTTTATCTCTACATGATGAAGTATATCAACACCACAAATTATATCAAAATAATCAGGTTCAAAAGGTAAATTTTCTGCTGCAGCCTCAACAAATTTAAATTTAGATGTATCAACATTATTAATTTGAAAAAGCTTACTCGCCACTACTATATTAGAGTTGCTTATATCAAAGCCTGTAACATTATAACCAATAGTACTAAATAAAAGAGCGTTATGACCTGGCCCAGAACCAAAGTCTAATAATTTCATCCCACTCTGATATTGATCAATAGCCCATGAGAAGACCTCCCAATATGAGTTCCAGGGTCGTCTTTTCCCTTCCTTCAAAGGAAGGTTTATCGGATCAAAGTTAATCTTTTGAGAGTAGTCATATTTTTGAGAGTACTCTTCGTAAAATTCTTTTTCTCTTTTTTGTCTTTCAGATAATTTCATAACTAACGATCTGTCTCCCAAGTAGCATCAAGTTTAGTAGTAGCCGTTTTAATAATTGCTACAGCTGCAGCTAAATTAACAACAAAGAAATACAAAATAATTCCTATATACTTAATTTTAATTTCTAATTTTTCAAAAATATATGCAAGAACTACAATACCATAAAAAGTAAATTGTGTAATTAGCAAAGCCGCTGACAATGTAGAATGTGACTCTAAATAAAGCTTAATTATACAAAATAAAAGTGAAATACCATAAAATGGCATTATCCATCGTGATACTTTGTGGCTTAATAATTGAAAGGCTGCGACAGGAAAACGAAATGGGTTAAGAACTTTTTTTGCATATAAAAGCCCAGTAATTCCACCTCTAATAACTCTAACTCTCATTCCCCATTCATTAGTCGATTTTTTAGTTGTCTCTTCAAAGCAATTCGCTTTTGCTTCATAAACAACACGAAATCCATTTTGTATAAACATTAATGGTGCTGTGAAGTCTTCAATAATATTTGGAGGTAAAGGATGATATAACTTCGTCCTAAAGGCAGTTATACAGCCTACTGAACCAGTAAGTGTCCCTAGCTTAGTTTGTGCAGATTTTACAAGTGATTCATACTTCCAAAACAATTTTTGTCCAATACCCATTTGAGTATCATCTGAATCCTTATATATAAGATGACCTGTTACCATCCCTACATTTTTATCATAAAAATTATCAACTAACTTTTCTACTGCGTCAGATTTATATTCAGTTGTTGCATCAGAAAAAATAGTTATCTCTGATTGATTACTAAGCATTGCAATATTTCTAGCTTGTGTTTTTCCTACTCGCCCCTCTACTCTTAAAAGCTCTACCCTTGGGTGATTTAATTCCTGAACAAGTCTATCCGTTTCATCAGAAGAAGCATCGGATACCACGACAATTTTAAATTTGTTTTCAGGATATTGAATATTAAGACTATTTTCTATTTTCTTAATTATATCTTTTTCTTCATTATAAGCAGCAATCATAAAAGTAACAGTTGGCCTATAAGAACAACTTTTACTAATTGGTTTATTTAAAACTTTTCCTAATAAAATGATTAGTAATGGATATCCTATATAGGTATAAAAAATCAAAAATATAAGTAAAAAGATTATATAGATCATAAAGATAAGACCTCACCTTTTTTGACCCCTTGTTCTAGCTTACTATGAGTTATAACAAGTGAAAGAAGAATGTAAGGAAAAAGTAAATAAGTATGAGAAAGAAAACTCACCGCAATTCCATAACCGACAATTGTCATAAAATACTCAGGATTACTAATTTTAACCTTCCATGCCTGTACAAGACCATATGCCCAAAGCGCCATAAAAAAGAATAAGCCTAGGAATCCACTTTCAGACAAAGCAACAACCCAAGACGAGTGAGCTGTCATGTGTTTTCCTTCCGTTCCAAGATCGCCACCGATTGCATAGTTTGGAAAGTTTCGGTTAAATCCCCAAAATCCTACACCAAAAACGGGATTGCGGATTGCCATATTTGCACCAGCTTGCCAGAAAATAATTCTATTACTTGTAGAGCCTTTTAAGTCACTCGAAGATCTTTTCATTAAGGAAATTACCCCAACTCCACCAAGCATTGAAAGTAATAAAATTATCGCGATATATTTTGTCTTTTTTATCTTTAAAAAGAAATAAGAACCTAAACCACCAAATAAAGCTAATACTGCTCCTCTAGATTGAGATTCCCACACTAAAAACGAAAACATTATTAAAGTAGCGAGAGCGATAATCCAACTAAAAGGCTTAATTTTAGATTTTAATATAAAAAATATAACTAGAGGGGTCACGAGAACAAAAATTGCTGCAATATCATTTGAATTTTCTAAAATACCAATACTCTTTAGCCTTTCACCAGCTTCTTCCAAACCTGTCTTTGGCGTCATTGCAGATTGATAAAATGAAATAAAACTCTTTTCAAGAATTGATATAATTAAAGCTGCCTTAATTACAAAGGCATCAGCTGGTTTTCGCAGTCCATTTTGAATTAACAAGAAAACGATTACACCCTTGCTAAATATCTCAACATATTTACTAATTGCAGTTGATTGATGAGCCGAGAAAAAGGCAGAAAGAAAGAGCCAAAATGAAAAAGCTAACAAAAAGAATGTCCCCATATTAAAACGAACAAAGAAATCTTTTTTGATTATCTTGTGTGCAGCAATACTCATCATCGTCAATATCGAAATATCTCTTGGCATAGACTGCATCAATTGATCATCAAATGTCTCCCAGGGCCTAGATAAAAGTAAATAGACAAAAAATCCGACTGCATACTTAGGGTTAATAATTGCTAAAACGATAAGAATAGAGAATTCAATCGCAAAAAATAAGCCTTCAAATCCCCAACTATTAAAAAGGTTGGCAAATATCCCAATACTCATAACTGGAAACAAAACGAATAACAAATTCATTTTCTTTTTTGATAGAGTATCTTTCATATCATTCAAGTCTTGAAAAAGAAAAGAACTCATAAAAATCAACAATAGTAGAGCTAAGAATACTTGTTCAGTATTAATAACAAAAAGTGAAAGATCTTCCATTTCTAAGTATTAGTCTCTATATCGCTTAAAGAAGTATCTTTATTTTCTTTTTTTCCAGACTGAGAATCAATTGATAACTTTGGAAGTATCCCCAAATCAACAGCAGTAAAGTTTTCGAGTTTTGCCACCATCTCTTCTTCATGAGAAGGAGTCATTATTTCTTTAAAGAAAACATATATGAAAGCAAATACTAAACCAATTAAAAATCCAAGAGAGGCAAACAATCTTCTTTTAGGCCATAAAGGTGAAATTGGTAGCTGCGGTTTTCTTATAATACCAATATACGACTCAACAGATTTTCGCTCAATATCTAAAGCAATATTAAAATCATGATATTTTGTATAGAACTCCGCTGAAATTTTTTCAGCAATTTCTTTGTTTGAATTAAGAGTTAAGGCTGTATCTGCTAAATCAATTTTAAAACCTGTAACTTCAAATTCTTTAAGCCATGATCTAATTGTTCGTCTTTTCTCTCTAAGCCTTAAAACTTTAGGGTGGTTATCTTTAAACTGCTTCTTTAATGCTGAAATAGACTGGTTAATTTTACTAAGTTCTGCATTTAAAACTTCTGGAGACTTAGAAGCGAGTGCTTTATCAACACCTTTACGATTTACATTTTGAGTTGCGTTGAAAGAAGTTAGACGCTTAAACATCATTCTTTTGACCATTTCAATCGTCTCTATTCTTGATTGAATAAAATGACCTTTAACTGCATCAAGAGTTTTTACAGCAATTTCTTTTGCTACATAAGGATCTTTATGTAAAAAAGTTACTTTATAAGACTGTCCTCCAGTTGAAAAATATCTAAAGCGGTCTCTTAAAAATTGACGCTCTCTAGCCTTATCTCTTTCTGACTTGTCTTCATTGTTCGAATAAAGATTATATTCAACTCCAAGTCCATCAATAAATTCATCACTAATTGCTTCTTTAACCATTGAATCAATAGTAAATCTCATTTCTGGAACATTAAATACAGATGGTATAATCCCAGAGATCAAAGGATTTTGAAAATATTTAGAATAAACATTTATTTCGAAGTCAGATTTATACTTCTTCTTCAGTAGAAATGTTAATGAAATACTGAAAGCAGTAAATAAAGTTACAGTTAGTGCAATTGCCCAAAAGTGCTTAAATACAATTTTTAGAATATCTCTAATAAATAATTTATCATCCTTCATCTTAGATACCTCCATTGTACAGTATACCTACAACAGGGATATTCTTATCTAGAATAACATTTGAAATTTCGCCATCAATTAATTTTTTTGATCTCTTTGATGTAATCAATATTGCTCCATCGATATTTTTACTTTTTATATCAAAGTTACTTTTTTCTCTTT
This sequence comes from uncultured Oligoflexia bacterium, assembly GCA_937120495.1. Lineage (GTDB taxonomy): Bacteria > Bdellovibrionota > Bacteriovoracia > Bacteriovoracales > Bacteriovoracaceae > CAKZJW01. The sequence goes on along the minus strand of CAKZJW010000038.1, from coordinate 14,671 downwards.
TCGTTTGTGTATTTACAAGAATAAGGTCGTAAAACTCATAGCTATCTTTAATATCAATATTTGCTAAAGATAGATCAACATAGTCAATTCCCTTATGGCTTGTCTTTGCTATTATTTCACTGGACTCTTTTACACCCAAAAGACTTGCAAGATTATCGGTAGTATCTATAACTTCATTAATAATTAAAATTCTTTTTGAATATAAACGATTAAGTATCGGCGCTATTGAATAAATGAAGGTTGTTTTTCCTTCACCCTTTTTATCAGAAATAACAACTAAAGACTTTAAGTCTTCTTTAGCCATTAAGTAATTGACGTTTGTTGCAACTTTTTCAAGCTCTACTGTTTTGTCTAGATTTACTTTTTTTCCTGTCATAGCTTTTCCCATTCGTTAATTAAGTAGCTAGCTGTCTAAGTTTTCTACACTTAATACATCTGTAAGTGCCTGAAAGTATAGATAGAACTTTATTACTAACTTATATATTGCGAGAACTATGCCAAAAAAAAAGCCTCCCTTCACTCATGAAATCGAGTAAAGGGAGGCTTTAATATTTATAATTTATTTTCTTAGGCTAACTTCAACAACGGCTGGTTTCTTAACAGAGAAAGAAAAGCCTTCCCATGATAAGTTTCCATCAACTTGTTTCAAACCAAGAACAAGTCTTAATTCTGACTTATGAGTTAAAGATATAACACCACTTTTTGCAAAGAATTTACCTTTGTAGTCTTTTTTCAAAATACCATCAGTACTTCTTAATGTTGCTGAGTATACACCTGGAAGAAAGCTCTTAATTGTTAACTTAACATCTAAGTTACCAAGCTTACCATTAAAAGTACCAATAACATCGTTTTCAGTTAATCCGTTAACAGTATTTCCGTTAAACACACTTCTTGTAGAGAAAGTTTGTTTTCCAGTAAAATCTACAGTTGAGTCCGTAGTTGTAACACTTCCAGTTACCACACCAGTCTCTCTATCAATTTTAATGTTTAATTTTTTAGATGTAATTGCATTTGAAACAGCTGTCGAGCTAAGAGTGTCACCAGAGATAACAACATTGTTAAATACAAAAGAAGCTCTTCTATACTTAGTGTTATAAAGAACAACAACTAAGTTTTTGTCAGCAGAAGAGTCTAAAACCGAAATCTTATCAAATGGTAGAATCCCATATGTCTCACCAGATATAGTTGATGATACATCATAAAGACCTTCATGTACCGGATCAAGAGATACTAGCTTTACTGTTACAGAGTCTGCTAATGCACCAGCTGCTCTTGGAATCCATGCTTCATCACCTAACGAAATAGAGTGGAGTTTTGCATTTTTTGCAAACTTAACGATTTCATTTAACTTTGCACTGTCTTCAATCGTCTTAATTGACTTCATCCAGAATTCAATGATTTCATATCTTTTTAGCTCAGTAGAAATAAGCTTATAGTACCCTGAAAGTAAATTTGCTTCCACCTTAGAGTATTTTGATAATCCAATAACCATTGCATTAAAAAGTGAGTTAGACTCTCTAACAACCCAATCTGCATCGTTAGTTGAGATTGAAAGATTTTTAAATCTTTTAGATGCATCTAAAAGGTTTTCTAGTATTTCTAGGTTTTGGCTTTGTGAATACTTAGTAAGTAACTTATTACTAAAGTTATATCTTTGGTCTTCGTTTAGTTCACTTAAAGCATTAGCTGTTGCTTCTATGTCACAAACTGGAACACCACAAGTCTCAACACCATCATCAAGAGGTCCTGTTGCAAATGCTGAAAGGCTTGTTAATGTAAGCATAAACACTGCTACATTCATTAGTTTTTTGATATTCATTCGTTACTCCTTGAGTATTAATTATTTTAATTCGATTACGTTATTATTAGTTATTAGTTCAACAGGTATAGTTCTCTTTAAGTCACTTTGCTTAATTAAGGCATCGTAATTTGTTCTTACTAAGACTCTTAAGTCTTTAAGTAATAAACGCGCACTCTTAAGAACTGAACCTTTTGCTCTTTGACCTACTGAAAATTCATTAATATCTCCAGTAACCATTACTTTAGTTCCATCATAAAGGTGAGAATCAAGCTCGTAGATTTCAACAAAGTTTTTATAGTTAGAAATTTTTGTATATACAGAAGTTCTAATAGTATTTTCAAGTAATTCTCTTCTTAAGTAAGCTTCTCTTACCTGTGATTGTGATTTCTTCACTCTAGAGATATATCCAAAACCAATCCCTGAAAAAGAGATTATTGACCATTTTGTCGCTCTTCTATTTGATTTTGATGCTCTAATCATTGCATTAGCGGCTTTAATTTCGTGAGATCTTTCAACTGCCATACTCTCAAGTCCACTCATATCAACAACACTAAATCCATGATCGGTCACTCTTGCTGGAGCTAAATCAATAGGCTTAGCGTTCATTCTTCTACCAATTAAAATGTTAAGAGCTTTTCTTTCTTCAAGATAAAAAGACTTATATTTTAAAACGGCTTCGTTTAATGTGTAGAAGTTCAACTCACTATTCGCAACATCAGTTTCAGTAGCTAAACCTAAAGAAAGCTCTTCATTTTTAACTTCAATCTGCTGTTTAAGTAAATTTAACTCAATTTGAGCAAGCTTTAAAAGAGCTTCTTGCTTTAAGAAACTGTAATAAATCAATGCTGTTTGATTTTTAATATTTTCTCTAACAGCTCTTAATGTATGCTTTTGAGCTGTTCTTAGGTGCTTATTTTTTTGAACAGTGAAGATCTTCGAAGGAAGAGAGCTTACTAGCTCAATCAGAATCAATGGACTAAAAGCGTTAGTAAAATATAGTCCTAAAATTGTTCCTACACCGTACGGGAAATACTCAGCTCGGGCCTGTGCAATTTGTTTTTGAGCCTGAACTAGTCTTTCATAAGAGATTTGAACATCAGTGTTATCGTTAAGAGAGATGCTCTGAAGTGTCTCAAGGTCCATTTGACCTGGTACAACTTTCATTACAGACTCAGCTTTATTAACGATTTCAGAGATCTTTATGTCTTTTGCAAAAGTTGTATTCGCAATTAAAAGAAAACTGAATATAAGTAATTTTATTTTCGATATCTTCATTATTAAAACCTTACTAATACATCATTTTTTTCGATTACTGTTCCATCAACTAGGTCAATAGTTATTTTAACTTTCTTCTCTTTTCCTCTTCTACCTTTAAGGTAAAGAGGGAAACCTGCAGCGCTATCTCTTGAAACAATAAATTTATCTCCACCAACAACGTAGTTTACTTTGTAGATATTATTTAATTGAGCAATTGGAAGGTTAAAAGTCATTGTTAATTTTTGTGATCTTCTAGTCTCACTAGTGATTAAAAGAATTGTTTCTGCATCTTTAATCATTTCTGTATCAACAGCTTCAAAAGAACTATAGCTTGACATTAATCTTTGAATTGAAACATAAAGCGTCTTTTTTTCAATTAATAAAGAATCAAGTGCTCTTTGCTCTTGGAGCATTCTTGTCTTAGCATCTAAAATTTCTTTTATAGGAAGAACATTCATACCTTCAAGTTCTAATTTTAACTCAACTTCTCTTTTTACAAGATCCATTATTGTTATTTGGTTTTCAATTCTTTCTTCAATTATTTTTAAATTTTCGTATGCTGTATAAACTTGGTTATAGATTTCATTTTCAGTTCTTTCTATTCTTAGCTTGATAACTCTTGCTTTTGATTTTTCAATTGCTAGAGCTGATGGATATCCAAAACCGATCCCATCAAAGCTGATAAATGACCATCTTGCTGATCTAGTCATATCAAGAGCTGCTTTATATAAGTATTGATTAGCTTTATTCTCAGAAGAGTTTGCAACAGCGATTGTTAGTGCGTCTTCTACATTTGCTGGTATAACTGGCAATTGAGTTGGAAGATCTTTTAAAAGTAATTCTTCATTAGGAGTACTATTTAAAGCGATTAAGATACTTTCTTTAAGTTTGTTATTGATAGATTTAATCAAAAGAATATCTTGCTTTAGTCTTGATGATTTTCTTAGCACTGTGTAGTAAGCACCCTCATCAACTGATCCTAAAGCGAAAAGTTCTTCCATTTTTCTTAGGTAGCTACTAACAACTGTTAGCTCTTCATCTAAAAGAACTAAAATATCTTGATTTTTCTTAACTTGAATATAGTTTTTAGTAATACCATCAAGAATATTTAATTTAATAGTTTCTGTATTGTATTTTTCAGCAATAGCTAAATCTTTACTGGCCTTGTATTCAAACCAATTAGAAGGTGTTGGCATTACACCCTGAAGAAGTCCGTATGTAGTGTTAAAGAAAAATAAGTTAAAACTTAGTCGAGGTAAAAACTCGCCCATTGCAACACCAACGTTTCTTTGTGCCTGATAGTATTTTTCATACTGTATTTTGATATCAATATCACTCTTAAGTACTTCTTCTCGAAGTTCAATAAGTGATAATTCTCTAGCTGATGCATCTTTTGCTCCTGCAAAAAGAGAACTGGCAACAACGCACATAAGTAATAAGTTCTTCATTTAAAACTCTCCAAAAAAAGTAATTGATTAAATTTATATACTTTTAAAATAACATCCCACTAGGCAAATAAGTACAATATCCCCTTGTCTATGTAATATTTTCATAGCCAGCTTTGATAACACCGACAAGTAGATATGAAGAACTTTAACCTCATAATATTACTTGTTTCAATGATTACGATATCTTCATGTCAGCCACCTGAGGAAGAAGACATTGTCACTAATCCAGGAAGAGGAGATCAAACTCTCCCAGATGATGGTGGTGACGATGGAAGTGTTGGAAATGACGGCGACGACGGAAGTGATGGCGATGATGGCGATAATGGCGATGATGGAAGCGCGGGCGATGACGGAAGTGATGGCGATGACGGGAGTGATGGCGATGACGGGAGTGATGGCGATGACGGAAGCGCGGGCGATGACGGGAGTGATGGCGATGACGGGAGTGATGGCGATGACGGAAGTGATGGCGATGACGGGAGTGATGGCGATGACGGAAGTGATGGCGATGACGGAAGCGCGGGCGATGACGGGAGTGATGGCGATGACGGAAGTGATGGCGATGACGGAAGTGATGGAAATTTAACTACGAAATACAAGCCACTTGGCGTAGGTGGCGGTGGAGCCATGAGTGGCTACTCAATAAATCCTTATTCAGACCTTAGACTAATCGGTACGGATATGGGTACTCTTTTTAGAAGTTTAGATAAAGGTAAGTCTTGGTATCCAATTGATCACAGACAAGCAGTGTTTGACTCTCATCTACCCGATGCAGTCTCTCCTGGATTCTCAAGTGATGGGACTACGTTATTTCATGCATCTAAGGGTAGATCTCCCTCTCGTAGTATCGATAGTGGAGAAACATTTGAATCAATTGATTTACTCTTGGGAGCTCAAGAAAAAGTTAAATACTGGCAAAATGATAGTTATGATGAAAATTTTATTTTAGCTGGAACAAATCAATCTTTGTATATTTCAACAGATAAGGGTGTTACTTGGAATAAGGCTCCTACAATCACTGGTGAAAGTAGAGGGACATTTTTAAATCATCAAGCTCAACCTAAACAAATTTACCACGCTACAGAGAATAAAGTTTATCTATCAAATGATAATGGCTTAACTTTCACAGAGTTTTATACTCCCCTAAATGTTAGCATAAGGCAGTTCACAGGTGGTAGTGATCACCTTGGTGTGACGTTAGCTTTTATTGATAATAATGGTGAAGAAGCATGCCAGTGGGCTGCTCAGTACACAACTTCATTTGGTAGCTCTGCCGTAGATAACACATTTAATACCTGTGGATTTGTTTGGATTGCAGAAGATAATAATAATTTCATCAAAAAAAATAAAGATGCTGGCGATCATATAAAGATGGCCGAGAATGATAGTGACACTATTTATATTACAGGTGGAAAAGAATGGCTTAAACAGTACGGTACAAAAGTCTATGTAAGCCACAACAAAGCTCAATCTTGGGAACTTGTCCTTAACCAATACGATTGGGACACAGGAGGAGCTTTTGATCCGTGGCCAAGTAATCTTTTAGAGTACTCTGCAGTTGCACTAGATATTGGTTGGTATGACGATGGATATGAAAGTTTTGATATAAATAAAAGAGACTCTAACGTAATTGGAGGAAGTGGCTACTTCTTTTTACATACATCAGAAAACGCAGGTGGATCGTGGCAAGCTCCCTTTACAGAATTTAAAGATTCTGGTGACCGAGAAGAAAAAAGTAAATGGCAAACAACAGGGCTAGAAGTTATTTCTGTTTACCGCTTGAAGGCTCACCCTTCTAATACAAATCTAATATATGCTGCAACTGCTGATATTGGTGGAATGGTATCAGATGATGCTGGAGAGAGTTTTCAGATAGCAAAAATTCAATACAATAGTAATTATGATTATAGTTTTGATATAGACGATGATCAAGTTGTCTACGGAGCTAGTGGTAACTCTCATGACTGGCCAGAAGGCTGGCATGCTGAACCAATTGTAAGTGCAGGTGGTATTTATAAGTCTCAAGATAGAGCAAAAACTTGGACAAGATTAACTCCTAATTCTATGAATAGGCAGTTTCTTTCTGTTGGCTATGACTATCACAATAACTATATCTATGGTGGAACTCAAGGAAAAGGTATTGCTGCAAGTTTTGATAATGGGCAAACGTGGAGCTATTTTAATGAAGGACTCCCAGGCGGAGATAGAATCATTCCTCAAATAGAAATAGATCCAAGAAATGGAAATGTATATGCCCTATTGACTGGCTCTGCTGATTTTGGAAATCACAGAAAGACCGGTATTTACTTTCTGGATCGAGAAAACAATGCAACAGCTTGGACTAGGCTAAGAGCAAATGTTAACTACCCACCTGAAGCAGATAACGGATATACTGTGTGGAACTATCCCACAGCTTTTGCTGTAGACTTTAGTGACGATGCAAATACTCTTTGGTTAGTTGATTATGAAAATAATGGAAACTGGCTTATGACTGGAATATGGAAAAGTACAGATCGCGGACAAAACTGGAATAGACTGATGCAGATGACTCACCCAACATCGGTGATCCTCGATAAAAATAATCCAAACAATGTTTACGTATCAGGTGGACATGTTCTAGATAACTCTTGGGGTAATGGCGGAAATTATTCAAGTACAGATGGTGGCCAAACATGGAAAAAGAATGAAGATCTTCCACTGCAAGCAAATGCAAGAAGTGTGCTACCGGACCCTAATGATTTAAATAAAATATTTTATACGTTTTTTGGTGGAGGGATATTACACGGACCTAAAGAGTCTGAGTAAGTCCATTTGTATAGACATCAAATATTTTTTCCCACTTACCTGTGAATTCAGCTTTTTTACGTGTGAAAAGAAAGTCTGGCTTAATGTCACTAATCCATTCTCCACCAATGATCTTTCCGTCTTTATCGATATCTAAATAATAATCGTAATTATTATATAAATACTCAGCATTCTCTGTACCTATTACGGCTTCAGTTTTTTGCTGAATCGAACTCTCAACGACTAACTCTGTTTGAACTCTAATTCTTTTAACAGTGCCTCTTGAAGAGTTTCTAGAAGGTTTGTGCTCATCCACTATATAGCTATCATATGAAACAGCAGAGTAATTCCATACTTCTCTTAAGTGATCTATATCCATCAAAATAGGCTTACCCTTAACACCTAAGAAGTTAGAAATTAAGATATGAAAACTTCCAGCGTTAACACCTTTACACTTACCTCTGCGTTGTCTTTTACCTGTACAGCGCTTTCCAACTTGAGAGGCGTAGTTTTTAGCAACATTTGCATAATAATAACCTAAAAGACCTTTTAGATCTGATGAATAAAAAGTTATCTCAATGCCATCATCATTTTTAACTGTAGTTAGTTTTGGCTCATCGTGATTAAGTTGGGCCCCAGAAATACCGTGACATATACCATGCCATGTATTTTCTTTTGGGCTGTATTTAGCCTCAATTCTTCTAGATATATTAAAGTTATAATCACCTAATAAAATATCAAATTTTTCTGCTGGTGAAAGTTCATCTATTTCACTTTGATCTGCAGTTAATAAATAATCGAAAGTTTTATATTCATAGTAAAACGGGTTTGGATCTAGCTTAGACCATCTATGAGTAATTCCGCCCACATAATTAGGCCAATGACTTCCTGGCCACGATAGTTGCTTGTTTGAAATTTCACCATTAAGCGGTAATTTAAAAAATGTCGAATTATAGCCTTTTAATATTCTTTGAGGGTCATTAATTCCACTAAATCCTCCAGCGTAAGAGCTTGAAATAATAAAGAATAGAAAAAGAAATTTCATAGAGTTCCAATAACTTAAGTTGTTTTATACTTATCTAGCGAATTAAATATTTAATTTCAACTAAAAGAATAAAACCCTATTATTTTTTCAAAATTATTGATCTTAGAGACTTGGTTATTCGCTTTTCAAGATAAATATAAGAAAAATGAGAAAGAATGATAACAGCTATTGTTGATACGCAAAGAAGTAATAATTGATCAAATAGCCCAAGATCCCATGAAGATTTTTTCAATAGAAACCTTACAAGAAAATTAAAGATATCTTGCACAAGTACATGGAGCATATATATCGAGTATGATCTATCTCCTAGCCATTTCAGAGGTTTATTATTAAGAAAATTCTTAGAAGGTAAATTGATTGCAAAAGCCAAAATAATTGCAATAATGCCCACAACAGCAACATCAACTAACAAAAAATGCATCGACAAAATTAGTACAACCATACTTGAGAGCATTGTAGTATTAGAAGTATTGAACTTCTTATATGCGAATTTATAAATCCATACCCCAAGACTCATACCCAGGATACATCTCACAATTCCAGGTACATTTTGAACATCTATACTTCCAAAATCTTTCTCTAAAAAGTAATAGAACGCAAAATAGGAGGCTAATATACCAAGAAGGCCAATAATTTTAAGACTTCTAACTTTGTATATAATTAAAGGTATTAAAAAATAACAAATCCACTCAACGCTAATTGACCAAGACGGATAATTCCAACTAGAACAATTGATACAGTCTCCCCAACCAAGTCCAGATGATTGAAGTAATAAAATATTTGATAGTATATGAAAGTTATTACGGTTTAATACAAAACTATCTTCCGGTAGGTTAAATTGCAAAAGAAAGTAACGGTGAAAGAAAACAAGAATTAAAAAGATAATAATATGTAGAGGGTAAATTCGAATAAATCGTTTAAGGATAAAGTTTTTATATTCAGAAAAAGAAATTTTTTGATTAAATTTATCAGAATACGTATAAGCCATTACAAAACCAGATAAAATAAAAAACATATCTACAAATAAATACGATCTGAAAAGAGCTGGAGTGCAAGTTAAAACTTTTTGGCTTATTAGTGGAGTTAAGTACGCAGAAAAATGCAAAATTACGATAAAGATAGCTGCAATACCTCTGAGTGAATCTAATTGATATAGCTGTGCTTTCTTAGTCAATTTTTTCCTTTTATATATAAAAAACCCTCCGGGCATGGAGGGCTTTTAATTATAACGAGAAGGTTTTTCGTTTTAGGTCTTATTAGAAAAGAACTAGAACACCTACTGAAACACTAAATATATTTGCTTCGTTAATTTCATCAGACAGCTCAGTAAGTCTACCAAGGTCTGTACTGTTGTTATTTGTTTCGTCTTCATTAAATCCAGATCCAATTCCTCTAGAGTATTGAAGTTCAACATTTGCACCAACACTTTTTGTAAAAAGAATTTCCGTACCACCCATAATACGTAATCCCATATTACTAGTAGTTAATTCTTCTTTATTATATCTATAGTTGTTATTATAGCTGTTATAGTTATAACCATAGTTATTGTTTCTATTGCTATCAGTATACTCAACAGTTGTTCTGCTATACGCTAGACCTGCACCAAGGTAAGGTCTGAACCTTTCTGTTTTTGTGATATAAAACTTTGAATAAAAATCAAAACTATAATTAGTATAATCGATATCACGTCTATAGTTTCCGTAATAAAAATTTCTACAGTTATTACAATCTGAAGTAGTAAGACTCATATAATTAAAGCCGATACCAATACTTACTCTAGAACTTACGTTTGATTCTACTCTAAGCCCTGCTGAAACTTCAGCTCCTAGATCTTCGTTCTCACTTTGAATACTTGTATAAGCTGTATAAGGAAGAATTTTAATCTCTTCACCAAATGAGTCCGTATTTTTAACCTCTGCTACAACTTGAGGAGCCGGAGCTGCCATCTTTGTTGAAACAGTGTCTTTACGTCTAACAAATTCGTTACAGTCTTCGCCTGGATTCTCTTGCATTAGACATTCAATTTTTTTATTGTACTTATCTATTGTTGATGTAGCTTCTTTTCGCTCATCAATCATATCTTCAGTAACATCAGCTAGTTTTTCAGTTGTTCTACCTAGCTCTTGGTACTTCTTAGATTTTTCTTTATTAATTTTAATAGTTTGTTTTTGCCTTCTAACTTCACCTCTAACTTTTTCAAGTTCTTGGTCTGTAGCTTGTGGCTCTGATACATATCCATTGATATCAATTGGGTCTGAGTTCAAAACTGCATCATTCGCGATTGCCCCGACAAATGATGATGAGATCACAGACAAGCTTAAAAATAACTTAATCATAGATTTCGTTTTCATAAAAATTCTCCTCGTTTGGCATTATGCCTGAATTAAAAAATCGAGGTTAGAATAACAAGAATTATTTACGCGCAACAGCATTTCTAGTGCTACGTGTAAATTTTACAAATGAAATATGTATAATCGGATACTTAGCGTCTTAAAACGAATCTTTTGTATTGATATTCACCACTCCCACCAGCACCAAATGTAAGGGCAAGACTATCAAGATAGCTATTTAGCATGCTATCGGGGTTGGAAATGATGTATTTTTCAAGGTTTTTAAAAAGGCCTAAAGAGATAATGGCAACCATTGATATTAATAGAATATATTCCACTGAGGTTTGGCCAGCCTGGGACAGAATTCCTTTTTTTCTTTTCATAGTGTGATTATATCACACCTCAAGCCAAATCCCATAAATAGGAATATAGTCCCAAGGACTGAGTTCTAAAAGGCCCAAAGTAGTTTAAATTATGGATTTTTGATTCAGTATCAGCAGTATACAGATCATTGTAGCTCGCCTTCTTAGAGAACTCTCTTTTAAAACTTGAAGGCAGTCTATTCCAAAAGTCATCTCCAGGTTTAAAACTGGCTTCAGAGATAAACTTTTCTTTATTAATACCTGGAAGGAGATTATTCAAAGAGGCAAATATCTCTTCAACTACTTTCTTGTAATAGAAATTCGGTTTTGTTCCTAATTCATTTGCATAACTGTAGACACCTTTAATATGACCTGAACTCAGGATTTGGTATTCAAAGTGTGGAAAATCAGTACCAAGCCTATCTTTCTCACAAACGATAATACGTTTGTCCTCGTAGAACTTAATTATCTCATGTTCAACTCTGCTATTAAGAACTATTGAATCAAAACATAAATGATCACGTTTATGTTTAAAAGGCATTTTTCTTTCAAGGCGAGAAAAGATATTTAGACTATTAAATTCAATGATACCATCTAGTGAAGCAAGTTTTAAAAATTTCATCTCATTTTTATAAACATTGTACTCTTCAACAGAAGACTCAGTAACATCTCCACCAAGACTTTTAAAATCAAAAAGTAAGTCATTTAATAGTGCTGATGAATCAAGTTCATAGCGGGGTGATAGGACAGAACACAGTAAATAACAAAGAGAGTTCTCTTCTTTAAGGTTAGAGTGAAAAGTTTGATACAGTGCTTGTAATGTATAATAGAATTGCTCTGATGCTTCAGAAGATGACTTTATAAACGACAAAAAGACTTCAAATATAATTTTAATACTAGAAGAAGTTGTTTTGAAATTTTTACTTCCCTCTATAAAAATATTCTCTGACATATCTGAGCAAAATTTAAAAAAATCTTCATTGAATTTTTGCTCACCATACTTTTCAATTGTTTTGAGCATAGAAAGAGGGAAACATTCAGGAAGTTTTCTTGAAAGCTCTCTGATATTTGCATAAGGGCTTTGTCCAAGTTCAATCATTTTTTCATTCAATTGAACAATAGTACTCAAAGGTCTTATATAATTATCTATTTTTTGAAGAGGCTGTATGTCGATTTGCGCTCCAATTCGAGAAAGACTATATTTTTCCACTTCCCCAATATTAGAGCACCACAACTCACCCATTTGAGCGTCAGAATCATCAATAATAAGTACCGATTTATTTTTCTTTATTATCTGAGAAAGAGCAAAAATAACTGATAAATAACTTTTTCCCCAAATAACACAATCATATTTTGAATTTAACATATCAAATCCAGCCATTTTATATAGTTTGTATAATCATCATTATATTTATTTTTTAAATTCTCTAAATTCGAGTTTATAGAACCATCGACAAATAATGAGTCCTTTATAGCAAGAATTCTAATTCGGTCACTATGCTCTTGCGCAATAAGATCATACTCTGTTGACTTGTGAATGTTCGGACCGCAAACAATTGATGTCCCTGATAGAAATGGCTCTAGTAAAGAATGTACTGATGACCTAAATCCACCTGCAATATAGGCAAGATCAAAAAACTGATACAACTCACAAAGAACACCTTTAAGTGCTAGGATTACAATTCTTTGTTCAGACAACATAGAAATGTTTTTCTCATTAATTATAGTCACTTCATCATCAAGTTCATGTTCAAGCTTTTTTTTCATCTCATAAAGCTTGTCCGCATCGAGTTGATGTGGAACAAAGCAGAGCTTTGAGTTTTGAAGCTTCTTTAAAGAAAGATTTTCTATTTCATCAATCCAAAAGCTTCCAAAGATAATCGAATTACTTTTAAAGTCTCTAATTGTTTCACAGTAAGTCCATAGACCTCTATTTTGAAGTAGAGACTCTGAGTTTTCAATTCGATTTAGTATCTGAAGAGGTCTAAAGTCATAAGCACGAACAATATTTTTATTTATTTTGAATTCATGACAAAACGTCTCAGTTTCACTCTCCAAAGAGAGAAGAATTTTAGTAAAACTTTTATAAACCCAATTGTGATATTTTACTTTGAAAAATGATTTTTTCGAGTTTTGATATTTTTTAATACTTCCTGATAATAAAACAAAATCAACATATTTTTTTTGTCCAAATTTTATAAGCTCTGGAAAAAAGTCATAACGAGTCAGATAAAGATTCTCAGCCTTGATCCAATTCCCCACATAGCTTTTACCAAAGGGTAAAAAACTTAATATAGGTAAGCACAAAATAGTTAGGTTCTCACTATACTCTTTTTCTAGTTTGGTAATCGCTGAATAAACACTCTCTGAGGAAAAAATGAGTTGAACCTTTTTCTTATTCTCTAAAACATATTCAAGAACTGGTTTTATTAACTCAAGTTCCCCTTCACTAGAGAGTTCAAAGGCATAATCGTATTTATCATTTTTTTGAGACGTTTTATTATTCACTTTTAATTCAAATAAGAATCTTTCTCTTATCTTTTTATTAAAAATTACAGCTACAAGAATGACCGGTAAAAATGAAATTCTAAAAAGAAGATAAAGATAAAAAATCATAGAGCACCTTTAATTTCTTGCATGACCCTATCTGGTGAAATTAAGCTCATACAATACTGCTCTTTTCTAAAACATTTTTTCTTTCCAGTTCCAGAACAAGGTCTGCACCATAAATCAACATCGATAACTTTCGAATTTTCTCTGTACGTTCCAAAACCAAGGTCTTTGTGAGTAGGTCCAAAAATAACTAAGCTAGGTATATTAAATGCTTCAGCAATATGACCCATTCCAGTGTCATTGCCTAAAACGAGTTTTGCATTTTTTATTATGGCCTTTACTTCTGAGAGATTTGTCTCACCTTTTAAGTTAACGACTCTATCTGAATTAATATCAATTTGATCAACATAATCATCTGAAGCACCTGCAAGTATAACTATTTTAAAATGCTCTAAGCTTTTATCTTTTAAAAATAAATCAATTACTTTTGAATAATTCTCAATACCCCATCTTTTAGGAGCAAATGAGGCTATTGGTGCAAGTGCTATATAATCACCAAGTTCTTTCTTATTATAAGGACTTCCCTCATTTAAACTCGTAATGCTTTCATCGAGATTCAAATTTAAAAGACCTGATAGATCGTAAGCCAATCTTTTTTGATGAGACTTTGTTCTTTTTAAAAGATTCGTTTTTAAATTTATAAATACGAATCTTTCTAGGCGTCTTTTATCAATATTTAAACAGATAATTTGAGGATTTAAAAACTTTAAAATAAAAGAGCGACTCGTACCATGTAAATCAATAATTGCATCGATCGTTGTTTTAGTTTCACTCTCGATTTTTTTAGGAATACTTTTCAAAGACTTAATATCTTCAAGCCCTTTTTTCTTCTCATATCCAAAAACGTAATCAATATTTGAATGACCTTCTAATAAAGAAGCAAAAGGCTTCATCGTTACAAAACTAATAAATACGTTTGGATAACTTTTTTTAATAGCATTTACAAAAGCTGTTTGAATGACAACATCTCCAAGACTAGTAAATCGAGTTATTAGAATATGCATTAGCTATTTAACCTGGCCATATCTTCT
>CAKZJW010000037.1 GCA_937120495.1 uncultured Oligoflexia bacterium | reverse complement strand
TTCACATCATATAAACGAGAAATCAAATTAATAATGGTTGATTTACCACTTCCTGTTTTTCCTAAAATAGCTAGAGTCTCTCCTTTTTTAATTACTAAGCTCACTTTATTTAAAGCTGTAATATTAGTATCTTCATAAGTTAAAGACACATCTTTAAATTCAATCTCTCCTTCAACTTTCGTCGTTACATCTGTATTATTTACAATCTCTGGAATCTCTTCTAAAAACTCATTAATTCGTTGTTGCGAAGCTTCCGCTTGCTGCACCATAGAAGTTACCCAACCAACTACTGCTACAGGCCAAGTAAGAATGTTTACATACATTACAAATGCCCCAATTGCTCCTAGTTGAATTTCGCCTGCGATGTATTGTTTACCACCAATATACAATACAATAATATTACTTAACCCAATTAATAAAATCATCAAAGGAAAAAATAAAGCTTGAATTTTATACAACTCTATGTTCTTTTCCTTGCTCTGATCTGCTATTTCATCAAACGATGCAATTACCTCTTGTTCTATCGCATAGGATTTCACCACATTAATTCCCGAGAAAAACTCTTGATTAAATGTTGTTAGTTTTGATAGGTATTGTTGAACAACTGTACTTCGTTTATTAATTTGTTTGCTTAACACAAAAATAGAAACCGACAGAATAGGAAACGGAATCATCGTATATAATGTAAGCTTTGGTGAAATAGCATACATTTGAGAAAACCCAATTGCTAGAGATACCAACATGTTTAAAGAATACATGATTGCTGGTCCAAAATACATACGAACCTTAGAAACGTCTTCACTAATACGATTCATTAAATCACCCGTTCTATTCTTCTTATAAAAGTTAATAGATAAGCGTTGGTATTGCTGATAAATTTCATTTTTTAGGTCAAATTCTATCATTCTCGACATTACAATAATTGTTTGTCGCATTAAAAAAGTAAAAAAACCACCCAATAAAGTTACTCCTATTATAAGTAGTATATTATTTAATAAAACAGTTTTTACTTCTGATAAATCTGTTACTTTCCCTAATTGATAATCTTCTACGACATTTAATGAATCACCTACAAAATCGGGAATTTTAAGTGTTAAAATCTTTGCTAATACTGTAATTAAGACTCCTAATAATAATCTCCATTTATATTTTATAAAGTATTTATTAAGATATTTTAATGAATTCAATGTGAAAAATGTTTTTTTAGTTAAAATTCAAGGCTATTAACCCTTTGTTGTTAAAGATAACACAATTAAGACCACTTTTTTTGCTTATGTTTTAACGATTTCTTACTTTTGTACTCGAATTTTTGAGATTCTTAAAACACTCTCAAATTAAAAATCAAAACAAATGACATCAGAAATCATTGATACTAAAGACCTTAAGAACGACCCAGTATTTGGTCAGTTATCTTTCGACAATCACGAACAAATCGTTTTTTGTAATGACGAAGATACAGGTTTAAAGGCAATAATTGGTATTCATAATACAACTTTAGGACCTGCTTTAGGAGGTACTAGAATGTGGCAATATACGAATGAATGGGAGGCGCTTAATGACGTATTACGTTTATCTCGTGGAATGACTTATAAATCTGCTATTACAGGATTAAATCTTGGTGGTGGTAAAGCCGTAATTATTGGTGATGCTAAAACTCAAAAAAACGACGCTTTAATGCGTAAGTTTGGAGAGTATGTTAATTCTTTAAGCGGAAGATATATTACAGCAGAAGATATTGGTATGGAAACTCGCGATATGGATGTTATCCGTGAGGTTACACCACACGTAACTGGAGTTTCTGAAGCTATCGGTGGATGGGGAGGCATAAATAATCCTCCAATAGAAATAGAATTTACATGTACTAAAGTCATGGCTACATATTTTAAAGAAAAGAAGATTCATTCCACTCAAGAAATAAAGTGCATAAACAAAGATCTCTATAATATCTCTATTGTATGTGCACACTCTAGTGAATTAACAAGATTACTCTCTTCTTTTGGTGGAAATTTATTAAGTGTAACTCCAAAAAACTTATGGGATGATATTCAAAATATCTGGAGTAGTGGCCTAAAGATTGTGGCATAAATTAAAAACGAAGTTCATTAGCGAGCTGCCTCTTTCTTACTGTAAGAACATCATGTGAGAGATCTATTTCAAAGTGTCCAATCAGAAGAGTCATGAAATTTTAAGAATCAAAAACGACTTATCAGATTTATGCCACTTAAACTCATAATTGTTTTTCAACGAAATAGAGATCATTACTTTTGATTTAGACGGTGCTGCCTTTTCATCAAATTCTTTGTATATCAAATTGGTATTCTTTATATATTTTTTCCCATCTCTAAAATCGAAATCCTCAGCTGCTTCCCCGTAATCACTTGACTGGTCCACATAGTGACCATGATCAGTTCCTACAATCATAAAACCAAAGTCAACACTAAAATCTTCAGATTCGAAATCTTGAGTCATATATTGTTCAAGGTTGTGTAGATCTACAAAGAAATTATATCTATTACGAGGAGCTCCTGATCCTTGCTTAAAAAACTTTAACTCTATAGCGCAGGACACTTTATCCGAAGGTGTTTTAGTTTCAAAACCTATTACGATATCTATATTCGCTTTATTAGATTTACTTTTGATAAAACTACCTTCATTTAAAAAGACTGTCTTTTCGATTTCAATAAAGAATCGATCATCAGGCGAGTAAGAATATAATTCACCAATTGACTTCAATATACTTCCGAACTGTAATTGAAACGAAGCTTCGTTTGAAAGAGAAAACCTATTTTGATTAACTTTTTTTTGTAAGAATGCTAACGACTCTTCGACAATACAGCATAGGCGCTCACTATAACTTTCAATTCTTATTGTTTTCATTACATCCTCTTCCTTGCTTACTTTAAAGCGATCCTTTAGATCTAGTCCATGATGATTTAAGCTTGAATTAATTATATAATTTTCTCAATCATACAATCTTCATAATAAAATTCCCTTCGAATACAATTCGCATCTAAACTTATTTTCTTTTCGGAATATTGATAAAAAAAATACAGCTCTAACTTCTCAACTTTATTTTTGGTTCAGCACAGCGAATTCTCTTCTCAAATTCCTCTCTAGGGAGGCCTATTAAGAATTCATCTGGGTCATTAAATGGTGATAAATCAATTGTTTTTGGCAAGCAACCTTGTGCCAAGAATTTTTTTGTTATTTTCAATGTTGCAGATGTGCCAGCATCATCATGATCTAAGGCTAGATATATTGCCTCAAACTTTGGTAATATCTCTTTAATACTTGAGTCAGATAATGCTAACCCCATAATGGCTAATACATTTGTATATCCTTCTCCATATAGTCGAATAGCGTCCATAAAGCCTTCAACTAACAAAACATATGGTAAAACTTTATCACCTTTTAAAACTAAATTTTCACCATATAAGATCTTTTTCTTACTGAAAGTAATGGACTCAGGGGAATTTAAATATTTTGGCCCTGAACTACTATCTTTATACTTCCTAGTTGAAAAGCCAACGACATGGCCAAATTTATTAATGATTGGAAAAATTATTCTATCTTTATAACAATCATAATAACCATTTATACCTTCCTTAATTAATCCCATATCTAAAGCGGCTAGCTGCCATTTCTTTTTCTTATTCTTATCTTTAAAAGAGTTTATATAATTGGTGATCTGGTTCCCACTACTTGCAATACCAAGACTAAATTTTTCTGCTAACTCTCGACTAAGCTTTCTCTCTTTCAAAAAATCTTCAAATCTTTCGCGTAAAAACTTTTTAGAATTCTTCATATATAAACTCAAAACAAGTTTATTTACTGTTTTGTAAAGCTCACTTTCATTATCGATATTCCCATCAACACCAAAAAATTCAGAAAGAGTTTTTAATGCTTCTTTAAATGATAGGCCAGAGTACTTCATATAAAAATCAAATACATCTCCACTTT
>CAKZJW010000036.1 GCA_937120495.1 uncultured Oligoflexia bacterium | reverse complement strand
GGACTTGAACCAGCACAGGGTTGCCCCCACTACGACCTCAACGTAGCGTGTCTACCATTCCACCACCCGAGCACAGAACTAGATGGTATTAAAAGAATTATAAAAATGGAATAAAATTATCAGACTTTCTTCTAAATAGACTTTGGCATGCACCAACATGTCCAAGTGACTCGTATACATAATCAACAAATTTTGACTTCAAAGAGCTTGGCATTGATGTTTCTATGCTTTTTGTAAGCTCTGCGCGCACACTTTTATCATAGCCTTCAAATAGTTTTCTAAACGCCTGGTATTGAGTTTTACTGGTGTAGCCATCTATACTTTTTGTTATTCCAATAAGTATTTTATTTCTCCATAATGAATCAAGTATCGATGGAGGAATTTCATTTGGCATACTTCCAAGTACTCTTAAGAAGTGATCAAAACTTTTGGCATTCATAGCTTTAATTACCCATTTTCTTTGTTTTGAAAAATCAGGCAAGTTTTCTAACTCAGTAATGTATTTTCCAAATTTACTCTTAAGTTTAAAAAGTATATTCGGGTCATTTGTTTGTTGAACCTTGGTAAGAAGACGGATCATCTTTGCTTCAGAAACTCTATTACTTCTTTTAACATTATCTACAACCTTTGGAAGGATCCCTTCATCTTCCATATATCGAAGTAGATTCTCGTAATTTAAAGATTTATTCCATCCCATTTTTTGAAGAAATCTATTTAGTAGGTTTCTTTTTTGAGTTGTAAAAACATAATTTTTTGAATTTAGATGCATATTGAATAAGTCATAACTTCTAAAGATTTTTTGATGAAAAAAGCTCTTCATCTTCTTAAAAACATTAAAATGTTCTTTTGCAATTTTCCATCCTCCGAGTCGTTTTACAACTTGACGATATTTAACTGCACTTTTAATCGCAGCATATGTACCAGTTCCAATACTACTTATGGGCGTTGCAAGGAGGACTCCGTATTGCGTTTGACCTTGGGCCATCATAATCATAGGGAAGGTTAAATCTACTTGCATCAATCCAAAATAAACAAGACCTATATCAAATCCAAATCTTCGCATTAATGAGTTAATAAATACTTTCTTATTATTTGCAAAACCATAAGCGTATTTTTTTGTTTCTAACAAAATATTTTTTAGAGTTTTTTTATTTAATCCATCTTTTGAAATTTTTGCTAATTTTTCTCTTACCTCTGGGCCAACAGTAGCAGCTTTTGCATTCATAGAGTTATTTAGTAAATCATTTAACGTGCTAGTTGATTGTTCAATATTTACAAACTTTCCACCGCGGATTTCTATTTTCTTTACACCCTCTATAAATGCTTTTTGAATTGCGAGTTCGGATCTTAAGTGTTTGAGTTGTTGACTAGTAAGTTTTGAAGTTGGAATAATCTCTTCTATGATATCATCAAAGGCATCATTGGCACTTAGTTGAAGTGAGAAGAGTAAAGTGAATATGATTGCGAACTTGTTAATCATCATAGACTAATCGTCATAATGGATGAAGTTGTGAAGCTATTTATAGTGGAGCAGTTAACTCAGCTTTATTCGGAGAAGTAAAAGGTTCCATTTTTAAATAAATCAATGACTAACGGCCATGTGTCTTGGTTTAAAAGTTTATGCTCAATTGAGATTGGCTCAATAGGAGAGTCTTTAAACCAACTTGTTACCATCTCATAGTCTGTGGGCTCAATTGCGTATAGATTTTTATTTATACTTAAAATTATTTGATCATCATCTTTAAATGAATTGAATCTCGTGTACTGATCTTTGTAAACTTGATTTGAAGAGAGAAGGTTTATAATCTCTTCCTCAATGTAGACTTCGCCTGTTTCAATTTCTTCTTTTGGTTTTGATAAGTAAGATATAAACCACTTCTTGAGTGTATCTTTATTCATAAGATGTGTTTGTAGTCTAGAATAAATATCTTCAATAAGTTTAGAATCAATATTAAATGTATCGCTTGATTTTTGCAGTTTCGGATTTTTATAAAACTCTTCAGTCTCATAAGACTCAAGCATGTCAGTGAGGTATTCATTTAGAAGTATTTGATCTTCTAGGGATTTAAAGCCAATTGAATAGGAGATAGAGTCTTTACTAGTCGTTGTTCCTTCATGAGCGACTGATGGTGGAATATAGATCATATCCCCAGGTTCAAGTACCCACTCAATATTAGGATTAAAATTTTTAAGTATTTTTAAGTCGATATTTTCTTTATAAGTAGGGTCTGGACTCTCTTCTAATCTCCACAGTCTTTTACCTGAACCCTGAAGAATAAAAACATTATACTTATCTGTGTGAGCACCTATAGTTGAATCTTTTTTAGAATAAGTGGCCATGATGTCATCAAATAGCCAGCTTGGAATAAACTCAACGGCCTTTTGAAGAGAGTAAAAGTTTGGATCAAGTAAGTTTAAATTATGTGCGGCAAAGGTCCATTTCTTATCGTTAAAATCTGACTCAGTAAGTGGACCGTGCTTTACTTTAAAAAGCTCTTTATCATTATAGACAATTCGAGATTCAAATTCTGGATCCATCCCCAGTTCCATAATATCCTGTGGAGAGGCAAACTCTTGAATATTTTTAACAGCACCTTTTATTAAGAGAGGCTTTTTCTCCCAATACTCTGATAAAAAATCATCAACACTCATGTTACCAAGTAAATTCATAGTTCAACCCTCAAATTTTTCCTATTACTACAATTAATTAAGAGGCCAGGCAATCTTTTTAATATAAGGTCTTTTTGTACCTATTTAAGTGCTATCAAAGATATAGAAGATCATTCGAGATTGACACTTCGTGCCTTTGGACAAAATGCGAAAAATAGTTGATTTACATTGTCGTTTTGTGTTGAGAAATGATATGTAAATGCTTAGAATATAAGCAAAATTTATAATAAATTAACCACTTTTTTAAGGGAATGTTGTATGAAGAAGTTGTTTGGTGCTCTTGTGGCACTTGTAGCGTTTGGCGCTTTTGGGGCATTTGTTGTCACACAAGCTCGTCAAATTGGTTTTAATCAGGGCTATCAACCCGATCAGCCGATTGCATTCTCTCACGCAAAACACGCGGGAGATCTAAAAATCGATTGTAAGTATTGTCACTTTGGTGCAGACAAAGGAAGACATGCTGGTGTTCCACCAACTGAGTTATGTTTAAACTGTCACGCAAAAGTAAAAACAAACTCACCTGAAATTAAAAAAATTCAAAAGGCCGTAGACTCTGGAGAAAATATCCAATGGGTTAAGGTTAATCACTTTCCTGACTTTGCATATTTCAATCACTCACAACACGTAAATGTTGCTGGCTTTGATTGTCAAAAATGTCATGGAGATATTCAAACTATGGACGTTGTTAAGCAAGAGAAAAAACTTAACATGGGTTGGTGTATTGAATGTCACAGAGGAAATGAAATCGCTCCTCCTGAAGATCATAAACGAGCAGCCGGTGGCGACTGTTCTAAGTGTCACTACTAATTAAAAGATAATTAATTAAAGGTATATACAATGAGTAAATTTGAAAAAAATGATAATTGCGGTACTTCTTGTGGATGTGGTTCACAGACTGAAGGTTACTGGCAAGACGTTGAAAATAAAGTATTAGACCCACAAGCAGTGAGTAAAGAGTTCCAAGACGGTGAATTCGATTCTTTCTCTGTAGAAAAATCAAGAAGAAGCTTTTTAAAGATAATGGGATTTTCTGTTACAGCACTTCCATTAACTGGATGTATTAAAATCCCAGTAAA
This sequence comes from uncultured Oligoflexia bacterium, assembly GCA_937120495.1. GTDB lineage: Bacteria > Bdellovibrionota > Bacteriovoracia > Bacteriovoracales > Bacteriovoracaceae > CAKZJW01. The sequence continues at coordinate 33,518 of CAKZJW010000036.1, read as the reverse complement.
AAAAGCAATTCCATACCTACATAAAAATGACACTGTAATTCCAGGTGTTGCTAACTGGTATGCTTCAACTTTTAAAGGTGTTCCTCTTTTAGTTAAGACAAGAGAGAGTAGACCAATTAAAATTGAAGGTAATGATAAGTCGATGACAACGATGGGGGGTGTTGGATCTCAACAACAAGCATCTGTTCTTTCTTTATATGACTCTAATAGATTAAATGGACCAACAATTTCTGGAGCAGAAGTTGAGTGGGCTGAATTTGATCAGAAGCTTAAAGAAGATTTAAAAGCTGCTAAAGAAAGTGGAAAAGAAGTTTTAATTATCACTCCAAGTATTAGTTCACCAAGTGAGATCACTCTAATTAAAGAGTTCACTAAAGCTTATGGTGCAAAACATATCGCTTTTGATGGAACAAGTGACTATTCACAAGTTAAGGCAAATGAAATTAGCTTTAATGCGAAAGCAAAAAATAGCTACGACTTTACTAAAGCAAATGTAATCGTATCTTTTGGAGCTGACTTTCTTGGAACATGGGGTAACTCTTCAACGAACACGAAACAATATGTTTCCCGTCGTGACCCAAGCTCGAGCGAGGGAATGAGTCGCCATATTCAAATAGAGCCAGTTATGTCTTTAACGGGATCAAATGCTGATTATAGACATACAAAATCTCTTAAAGATTCAAGAGACATCATCTTAGGAGTACTAAAATCTCTTACAGGTGAAGGTCCAGGTAATACATCTAATAATGATATCGTTTCAGGAATTGTTAAAGAGTTAAAAGCTAACAAAGGTAAGTCTTTAGTTATCTCTAATGACTCTGATATTAATGTTCAGGTTGTTATTAATAAAATCAATCAAGCTGTTGGAAACTATAACTCAACAATTTCAGTTATGAAGTCTGATTATAAAATTTGTGCAGATGATATGGCTTTTGAACAAGCCGTTAATTCTATGAATGATGGGAATGTTGCAGCGGCATTATTTGTTGATGTTAACCCAGCATATTCATTTCATAATTCTAAGAAATTTGAATCAGCAGTTAAGAAAGTATCAACTGTAGTAAGCTTTGCTTTATCAAATGATGAAACAAGTGTTCTTGCTAAGTACAATGCAACTGCAAACCATACTTTTGAAACTTGGTCTGATTCTTTAGTTTCAGATTCTGAGCTTTCATTTACTCAGCCAGTAATTCAGCCACTATTTGGCTCAAGAATGTACACAGAAACTCTGATGAGCCTAATGGGGAAATCAGGATCTTTCCATGACTATATGAAATCATTTTGGAGTAAAGACTTTTATCCAAAATCATCTGGGTTTGCTACGGCGACAGACTTTTGGAATAAGTCTCTTCATGATGGAGTTGTTTCTTTAGACGGTCTTTCAAAAGCTGCAAGTATTTCAAGTATGAATGCTTCAAGCTATGCAAAGAAGGTTGCTTCTATAGAGTACAGTTCAGGATTAAATATTGTGACTTACCAAAAGACAGCAATTATGGATGGAGACATGGCTAACAATCCTTGGCTTCAAGAACTTCCAGATCCAATAACAAAAGCCACTTGGGATAACTATGTAATGGTTAGTCCAATGTATGCAAAAGAAAACTCAATTAAAACTGGGGACGTTGTAACATTAAAATCGAAAGATCATTCAGTTACACTTCCAGCAATTGTTCAACCAGGTACTGAGAAAAATACAGTTGCTGTAGCTGTTGGTTACGGTAGAAAAGTTGCAGGAAAAGTTGCTAGAAACTTAGGTGAAAATGCATTTGCTTTTTACACTTATAATAGAGGCGCAACACAAACTGCAGACTCTTTTGGAACACTTGCAAAAACTGGAAAATTTAAAGGTCTTGCTCAAACACAAACTCACCATTCAATGGAAGGAAGAGATATTGTTAGAGAGACAACTTTTGCAGATTATTCAAAAAATCCAAAAGCTGGAAATGAGAAAAAAGCTAAGCTTGTAAATATCTATCCACCGGATCATAAAAAAGATGGTCATCAGTGGGCGATGGCAATTGACCTAACAAAATGTACAGGTTGTTCTTCATGTATTATTTCATGTAATGCTGAAAACAATGTATCTGTAGTTGGACGTCAAGAAGTTGCTAACAGAAGAGAGATGCACTGGTTAAGAATTGACCGTTACTATAAAGGTGATGAGAATCAACCAGAAGTAATGCATATGCCAATGTTATGTCAGCACTGTGAAAACGCTCCATGTGAAAACGTTTGTCCAGTTATGGCAACAGTTCACTCTAGTGATGGTATTAATCAGCAAGTTTATAACAGATGTGTTGGGACAAGATATTGTGCAAACAACTGTCCTTATAAAGTTAGAAGATTTAACTGGTTCAACTATGACCGTTCAGACAAATTAGCGAACATGGTTCTTAACCCAGATGTTTCAACAAGAACACGTGGGATTATGGAAAAATGTTCAATGTGTATCCAAAGAATTCAAGAAGGGAAGCTTCAAGCGAAAAGAGAGAGACGTGATCTTAAAGATGGCGATATCAAACTAGCTTGTCAGCAGTCTTGTCCAGGTGACGGAATTGTATTTGGTGATATGAACGATAAAGATAGTAAGATCGCAGCATTTTTAGGATCAGATAGAAACTATACTGTTCTAGAAGAGCTAAATGTTAGACCTAGAGTTAGTTATCTTACAAAAGTTAGAAATAAATAATTATAAGGATATAGATTATGTCAGATGCACATGTTTCAAAATTTAGACAGAAGCTGATAACTGAAGATCGTAGTTATAAGCAAATTTCTGAAGACATTCTAGATACACTAGAAGCTCCACCAACGAAGGGATGGTTTATTGGATTTTCTCTTTCAGCTTTAGTTTTAACAATTGGTACAATTGTAATTCTTTATCAAGTAACAACTGGGATTGGTACTTGGGGACTAAATAAAACTATTGGTTGGTCATGGGATATTACAAACTTCGTATTTTGGGTTGGTATCGGTCACGCCGGAACACTTATCTCAGCAATTCTTTTAATCTTTAGACAAAGATGGAGAACGGGGATCAATAGGGCCGCTGAGGCAATGACAATTTTTGCTGTTGCTTGTGCAGGTATATTCCCACTGATCCACGCGGGTCGTCCTTGGCTTCTTTACTGGGTATTCCCTTACCCAAATACAAGAGGTTCTCTTTGGGTTAACTTTCATTCACCACTTCTTTGGGATGTTGTTGCGATTTCAACGTACTTAACAGTATCTCTAGTATTTTGGTATATGGGTCTTCTTCCAGATTTAGCTTCAGTTAGAGACAGAACAAAATCAAAAATGAGAAAATTTATATATGGAATTGCATCTTTTGGATGGAATGGTTCTACAAAAACTTGGCACCACTTTGAAGTATTATCATTAATCCTTGCTGGTCTTGCAACACCACTAGTTCTTTCGGTTCACACGATCGTATCTTTTGACTTTGCAACTTCAGTAATTCCTGGATGGCATACAACAATCTTCCCTCCATACTTTGTTGCAGGGGCAATCTTCTCAGGATTTGCAATGGTTTGTACGTTGATGATTCTTACTCGTAAGATCATGAACTGGGAAAACTATATTACAGTTGGACATATCGATGCCATGTGTAAGGTAATCACTCTTACTGGTACTTTAGTTGGACTTGCATACGGAACAGAATTCTTTATCGCTTGGTACTCAGGAAATGAATACGAGCAATATGCATTCATCAACAGAGCAACAGGACCTTACTGGTGGGCTTATTGGTCAATGATTTCATGTAACGTTATCTCTCCTCAATTTTTCTGGTTTAAAAAGCTAAGAAGAAATATGACTTTTGTTTTCATCATTTCTATCTTCGTAAATATCGGAATGTGGTTTGAGAGATTTGTTATTATCACAACTTCACTTCACAGAGATTATCTTCCATCTTCATGGGCAATGTATTCTCCAACTTGGGTTGAGATTTGGACGTTTATTGGAACATTTGGATTGTTCTTTACTCTTTTCTTCTTGTTCATCAGATTCTTACCAGGAATTGCTGTAGCAGAGGTTAAGTCAGTTTATAGATACGCAAGAGAAAATAAGTAGGTATATGATGAAAAAAGACTATGTAATTGCGACATTTGAGTGTGATGAAAAAGTTCTTCATGCAACAGAAAAAGTCGTAGCAAAAAATATTGATATTTATGATATTTATACGCCATTTCCAGTTCACGGACTAGATGAAGCGATGGGAATCAAAAGAAGTATTCTTCCCTATGTAACTCTGCTTGCAGGACTTACTGGGATGATCTTGGCGTTCTCATTTCAAATGTGGGTTTTTAATATTAGCTGGCCAGTAAACTTTGGTGGAAAGCCTTTTATGTCAGTTCCATCTTTCTTACCAATCACTTTTGAATTTACAGTTCTTCTTGGAGCTCACACTACGGTAGCAGCATTTTTAGCTATAAATAAATTATTTCCAGGAAAGCAGCCAACGATTATCGATCCGGCTCAAACTGAAGATAAATTTATCATGGCAATTGATAAAGAGAAGGCAAATGTTGATGACTTAACGAACTTGTTAAAAGAACAAGGTGCAGTTCAAGTTGAAGTTCAAAACCTAGATTTAAGTATATAAGGGGATATAAGTGAAAAAATTATTAATTAGCTTAGTAGCTATTTTTACCCTAATGAGTTGTTCTGGTGGTCGTAATAGTACTGGGTACTCAATCATAAATGATATGATGTATGCAGAAACATATGAAGCACATTCAGAAAATAATCATTATGAAAATGGACAAACGAACCAACTTGCAATGGAAGGTACTATTGCTCGTGGTTTTATGCCACACCCACTGGATTCAGAAGGTCAACCTCAGGTTCTTTCAAATCCACATGAGATGAATGCTTATGCTTGGGAGCGTGGAGAGCGTCTTTATAAGTCTACATGTGCAGCTTGCCATGGTGATAAAGGTAAGGCTGATGGACTTGTTGTTAAGGATGGAGGGTTTCCAAAGCCACCAAAATTTTCAGCTCGTAAGTGGAAAAAGGTTGAGAAGTATTCAGTTGGTTATGTTTATAACGTAATCACTTATGGATACGGAAATATGCCTTCACATGCTCAACAGTTATATCCAATCGATAGATGGCATGTAGCAGAGTATGTTCGTGAAAAACTAATGAAAAAAAGAAAGAAAAAAAACTAGGGGATAGAAAGTGAGTACAAATTTAGATGTTAAAAATTTTGAATTTAAAGGTGGCTTAAGAACTACTTCTCTTGTTTTGATCGCAGTTGGGATCATCGCAATGATTTGTGGCTTCTTAACTAATAAGACTGTTGGTTGGGTAGACTTTATCGTAACAAGTGTCTACTTCGTAACAGTTGCTGTTTCAGGAGTATTCTTCTTGGCTGTAACTGGTGTTCTTCAAGCATCATGGATAACTCCATATAAGAGAATTCCAGAAGCGATGACTAAGTTTCTTCCATATGGTTTTGCTTTAATGTTATTAACTTATTTTGGACTTCACTCTGTTTATGAGTGGACCCATACTGATATTGTAATGAATGATCCAATTCTTGTTCAGAAGATTGCTTGGTTAAACGAGCCTTTCTATATGATCAGAATGGTTTTGATTTTTGCTGCTTGGATTTTTGTTGGTAGAAGACTACTTTCTCTATCTAAAAAACAAGACGAAGGTCATGATGTTTCTCAAAAAATCGTTTCATCAAGTGCAATTGGTCTTATTCTTTTTGGAGCAACAATTTGTATTGCTTCATTTGATTGGCTAATGAGTGTTGAGCCTCACTGGTTCTCAACTATCTATGGTGTAAATGTATTTTCAGGAAGCTTTGTTGCAGGTATGTCTTTTATTTGTCTAGCTACTATTAAGCTTCGCGAGTGGGGATACTTAAAAGGAATTATCAATGACAACCACTTCCATGATATGGGTAAGTGGATGTTTGGATTCTCAACATTTTGGGCTTATACATGGTTGTCTCAATTTTTATTAATCTGGTATGCAAATATTCCAGAGGAAACTGAGTACTATGTTTTAAGGCTTGATCATTGGAACTTTCAATTTTTCTTAAATGTAGTTCTAAACTGGTTAGCTCCATTTCTTCTATTATTAAGTCGTCCAGCGAAAAGAAATACTAAGAGACTAAAATTAGTAGCTTGTATTCTTCTAGTAGGTCACTTTTTAGATCTATACTTAATGGTTGCTCCAAAAGTATTTGAGCATCATGGAATTCATCACTTATCTGGCTTTGGTGCTCTTCAGGCACTTCAGTGGTTAGGTTTTGCTGGTTTATTTTTATTTGTTGTAGGAACTGCTTTTAGCAAAAGAGATATCGTTGCTAAGGGTGATCCACAATTACTTGAAGGAATTGACTTACATCAATAATATATAGGCCCGTTAACTCGGGCCTTTTTTTTATGAAACTTTCTAATAAAATCCAAAAACTTTCTTTGAATCCAAGCTTCAAAAAATCTGAATTTGAGAATCTAAATTATAACTTTGAGATGAAGTTAAATAAACTCGATATAGAACTTGAAGTAGAGTTTGATACCTTTAAAAAAGATGAGCTTGTTGTGTCTAAAGCCTTCTATAAAACAAACTATGCTGGAGAGTATCTAGGTGTAATTGATGCCTTCTTTTATTTGATTCAAGGTAAGCCCTGTGAGGCCATCGATAGATTTCCAATTAAAGAACTAGATTACTTTCTAAGAGATATACAAAGTGAATCAGCCTTCGAGGGGTACTCCCAAAAACTCTATGAAATTATTGCAATTGGTGAAAGAGTCAAAGAGGCCATCTATGGTAAAAAAGGAAATAGCTTTAGCTATAGTGATGAACAGCTTCAAAATTTTCCTGGTTTAAGTGCAAGTGAACAATTTGATATTATTGAAGAATTTTTATCATTTCATTTTTATAAAAATGGAGTCACTCTTGATCAGATAGAATGCACAGATATAGAAGAAAATAAAATTTACTTGAAATCATCTGATGAGCACAAAACTGAAATTAAACGTAGAATTAATGATGAATTTAATGGAAGGGTAGAAGTTAACTTCGTTTAATCTTTTTTCTTTTTACAAAATTCTTTATAGTAATTTGAGAAATCTCTTTGTCCTTCTTGATAGAGGTCAATTTCATGAGGTGTGTAGTAATAACATTTTTTAGTTTTTAAACCTTTCTCATCAAGCCTTTTATAGATCCAATTTCTGTATCCTTTAATACCTTCTGAATAACCCATCTCCATAACTCTAAAGTCAGTTGATCTTTCATATTTAGAACGACTTTTCTTACCGATCATTTTTATCCCAAGACGAATAAGTCCAAAGGTTTTTGATTTCTGATAGTCATCAATATGCTGTAATTCATGTGCTAGAATTGCTGTAAGAGCTTCTTTATCGGGAGCACAATTATATAATTTTTTATTAATGTCTAAGTAGTAAACTCTTGTCTTTTTTAGAATGTGAGAGAGCTTAAACATTGTTTTTAAAAAGTATTCATCATTTTCAAATTCTCTGATTTTAAGTCGCCCATCTTTATAAGCAGGAAGAAGTGTTTCAAAATTTTTGTTAAGAATTGAATTTACTATCGTTAATATTTCTTCTTTATTTGTCTTGTGTTCACATAGATTATCAGTGTTTGAGAATACAGCATCATTACCCGATATTGTGCTTGGTAATAATGAGACTCTTGCAAATAAACTTGAGTTAAAAAGAATGGTAATAAGTAGTATTACTTTCATATGTGATTTATCGTCATTTACCCTCTAAAAAATTAGTTTAATTTCATTTATACTAAAATTGATGAAAATAGCTTTATTAACTCTTATATATTCGTTATCAGTATTGGCTTCTTTTAAGGCCCAGCTGGGTACAGGAAGCCTTACACCACACTTTAGTGGGTCTAAGAAGAACTATTGTAATCAATGGAATAATACAGGAATAATCGTTAATAAGACCTATTACCTTACTCTTCATTTAGATAATTTAGGTATTACTTATCTAAAGGGGAATGATTCAATATGTTCTGAAATAGACGGTCTATTTTTTGAATATATATTTAGTAGAACTAAGTGGAATGAATTTGGTGTGACTGTCGGTGGCTATGCCTATAATCCTGGAAACTGGGAGAAGCACGCTGAGAAGACGCCTTCTGGTATTAATGCTCCAGAGCCAGTAACGACAAAATATTTTGGAAGAGACGTTGTGCCTGTTCTTGCTTTGAGTTGGGGCATTCATCTTATAAGGGGGGATAATTGGTCTTTAAGACTTAACAATCTTTTTACGCCTGTTATTTTTAATCATTCAATTGCATATGAATATAGATTTTAAAAAACAAAGATCGAGCTAATCGATAGAGAGTTAGATTTAACTTTAATTATCTCTTCAATACTTCCTGTTTCACCAGTAATATCATTTTCTTCTTGGGTAAAAAAATTATTTATATAACTATAATTTACAAAAATATTTTTCCATAATCGATAACCAATACCAAACTCAACTTGTTGGCCAAAAAAACGTTGATCTTTATTTCCGTTTGCCTCTAGAACTGAGTTTAGATAACCAGTCCATATTCTTAAACGATCAAAAAAGTGAAAACCTAAAAATGTACCAACACCACCACCATTATAATGTGAGTGTTTTGTTGCACTAACTTCACTGTCATAGGAGTAGTGTCCTTTTTCTAAGTTAATTCCAATCATGAAAAATTTATTTGTATAAGCTAGGCGAAGTCCAAGGTATTCACCAGTCATGTCACCTTCAGTATCAGCTCGTTCAAAAGTTCCAGAGACTTTGTTAAAGTGTGGTTCAACTAAAAAACTTGCAAAGGCAACTTGAGAGAAAAGTAGAAAAGATAAAAGGTATTTAATATGTTTGCCCAAAAACTCTTTCGCTATACTCATCCATCTCTAGGATTTCATCGCGAAAAATTGCAACTCTATAATTTGCTTGATCTTGATTTAATGCTTTTACTTGATCTGCACTGAAAAGATTAGCCTTAATAAGTAGAGGAATGTCTTCCTTTTCTAGAGGTTCTTCTAATCTAAGAATGAAGCCATTTTTCATTAGGTAATAAGATGCCGTGTTCATAATGCTTACTCCTTAAGCTACAGAAAAAATCATTTTTTCCAAGGATAAATAAATATCCTAAGTAAATGGTGACATATCAAAAATGGCATTTCAAGCAATTTAAAATGGAGTAAAAAAATCGCCCTTAAGGGCAATTTGTCGTGGTTCTATAGTGGTCCTATGGCACCGGTGTCGCTTTGATTATCGTCTAAGTACCTAATAATACAGCTGTTAAAATTGGCATGAAATATGCTTTATAGATATGTAAGAAAGCTACTAGGATGGTGGCGCTAACAGCTTCCCAAGGAGTGGGAAATTTGGACTAGGATGGCCCAAATAATGAACAAATCACGTCAGGAAGACTAAACTTTAAGGAGAAATGTATGGAGACAGATGTTAACGTATTAAGCTTGATGTTAGTATTCTTAGGATTGGGAAGCTCTTTAATTCATTACAGTAAGTTTGCTAAACAGCAGGCTAGGGAGACAGCTAAGAATAATTATAGAAATTAATAAATACTAATAGACGTTCATGGATGAGGTTTGTATAAGTCTTTTCTATGAACGTTTTTTTAATTGTCTTTAGCTACATTGCTCTTCTTGTTTTTGGACTAATAGACAATTCTCGTGGTCCCGTTTATCCCGAAATTTTAAATTTCTTTTCAATCAATAAATCTCAAGGTGCTCTATTTTTCACTCTATCCTCAATAATGGCATTTATTGTAAACCTTTTTAGCTCGCGAATACTTTCTAAAACAGGAGTTGTTAATAGTTTAAAGATATCTTTACTGTTAATGGTCTTAGCAACTTTGGTTTATGGCTATGCTGGTCAAATCGATGGTGCATACCCATTATTTATTTTGGGTAGTATTATTTTAGGCTCAGGGGTGGGCTTATTATCAGTTAGTAATAATTTACTTATATCTAAGAATTCTCCGACACATTTAAAGCAACAGCTATTTTCAGGGCTTCACTCAATGTATGGTTTGTCATCATTTGCAGCACCTCTTTTGTATGCATATGTACTAACCTCAGGTGTTTCGTGGCAAAACTTTTTTTATATCTTAAGTGCTTTTCCGCTATTGGCCCTTATCATTTTTATGAGAGCAAAGAATGATACCTTCGAAATAAAACATACTTCAGAAAATAAAATACCAAAAAGCATCTTTATTCCTTTAGGAATTCTTTTGTCGTTTTATGTTAGTTCAGAAATATTAGTATCTACGAGATTGGTTATTTTTTTAAAAGAATATTGGTCTTTTAGCTCTGAGAGGGCCAGTAGCTTTTTGAGTATTTTTTTCTTTTTACTTCTTTCTGGAAGGTTAAGTTTTGCATTTATAAGAATTCCAATTAACCCTCTATTACTTTTAAAAATATCTGCATTGAGTTCAATTTGCCTTTTTATCTTAGGAATAAAAGTATCACCTATATTTTTACCTGTACTGGGTTTAAGTATGTCTTATTTCTTTCCGTGTAGCCTTGGATGGTTATCAAATAAATATTCAGCTAATATCGATAAATTGATCACAATCTTGATGATGTTTGTAAATGGAATGATTGTAATTATTCATTCTCTTTTTGGCATAATATCAGATAGTTACGGAATTGTTTGGGCATTCTCATTAGGCTTCTTCTTTCAAGCATTAGTTCTATATTTATTACAAAAACAAACACGCTAGCTTTTAATATAATTTCAATATGATATGACTTTCTCTTAGGAGAATTTATGAAAATTGCACTGTTTGTATTAACGTTATCGTTTCTCTCGTTTAGCCATGAAGCTCACGTTCAAAAAAATTCAGGTATTGAATCTATAAAAAGAGCTTATGCTGAAGTATATGCAGATTTTTTAATAAAAGACTTTGATAGGCTACTAGACTTAAAACTTGCTTTCAGAGATTCATCATCAATTCTAAACACAAGTGCATACGCAAAAATATTAAGTTCAAGAAGTTATATTGAAAGTAGAAAGCCTCTTAATCACAAAAGTAATCGAAGCTTTAATATTTTAGAGGTTGATAGAGCTGGTTTGTATGCAAAAGTTGTTGAAGAAATCGACAATGGAGCATTAAGAATTCAACCTAATAGCAGAAACTTTAATACGTACAAATCGAATAATGAACCGGTTATTTATCCTTCTACATCTAGAGCTGGAAATGTTACAGGTAATACTTTTCCAAAAAACACATGGGCATTAACTTTTGATGATGGACCTCGTGGGAATAGAACAAAAGAAATTGTAGATAATCTTTATGCAAGAGGATTAAAAGCAACATTTTTTATGCTGACAGCTGAGGCAAAGAAATACAAAACATCTGCAAAGTATGTTGTTGATTCAGGCATGAATGTTGCTCTTCATAGTTATACGCATCCAGATTTAAATAAAGCGAGTTCAAGTAAAGTTGAATATGAAATAACTACGGCAAAAAAAGATCTTGAGAACTTACTTGGAGTTAAGACTTCAGTGTTTAGACTTCCTTATGGTTCAGGGATGCATACGAAAAAATTAAGAGACACAATTGCAAAGAATAACTATGTTCATATCTTTTGGAATATTGATACTCTTGATTGGAAAGACAAAAATCCGCAAAGTGTTTTGGCCAGAGTAAAGAAACAGATGAAACTTACTCCAAAGCATTCAGGAGTTATTCTTTTTCATGATATTCAATCAAAAACGGTTATTTCTTCTAAGCTGACTATGGATTACCTTATAAATGAAGGACAGAAGGTTTGTACTGTAGAGGATGTTATTGCTCTTCAAAATGGAAAGCCAAACGACTGTAAATAAATTGCTCACACAGTTTGTGATTATACATAGTTAGCTAGCTAAGTTACCGTAAATACATTTCAAATTCTGGCATTTGACCTGCATATATTAAGCTATGAAATTAATAGCGACCCTAATTCTTTTATTAAATTTTGTATCTTGTGGTAAACAAGTTAATTCTTTTATTGAAGACAATACAGCCGTTAAACAGGCTGAAGTCGATGAAGCGGTAGCTGTTAATTACGAATATGAATTTTCAAAAAGAACTTGTTCTACAGGGTCTCAAGTTGCAAAAACATTCGATGAGATCTGCCATACGCTTTCTGATAATGAGCTTAATAATAATTGTGCGCTAGAAGAAAGAGAAGAACTTTTTATCGGTTCTCGATGCCCAGGTGTCTTCTAAAATAGAGCAAGACTTTTCATGAAGTTTGTTTTCATCTGAAATACTCCAATTAATCCTTGTGCAACATGTGTTGAATAGAATTGTCCTATACCAAAAGTATAATTAGATCTGTCAGCTGTATGGGTATAAATTAGTAAATCCATATTGTAGCTTTGCTTAGAGTTTGAAAACTTTGCGTATTCAGATGCTACGCCAATAAGACCGCTCTTATGTTTTATAGCGAATACGTAGCGGGAGCGGTAAAAATCATCATCTTTACTATCAGCGAGCATAGCAAATCGAAATTCGGCCATAGGTTGATTTTCTTTATCCACATCATATGTGTTTTGACTAAACTCTAGCTCTCCTAAGGCAATTACACCAAAAGCACCCAAAGCAAGCTTCATGATAGTAGAGTCTCTTTTAATTAGACCTTTACAATTAACATCATCACAATCATAAAATGAAAATTGATCATAATCAGATTTTACCGTTTGATATTTTTTTACAAAACCAAGAAATGAAACGGGGTAGAATTCAAGTCTTCCTTCTGCAGTATTGATAACCCCTGAACTCGATAGTTTTATTACTGGGCGTATAAATCCATATAATGGATTTTTAGGATTACCCTCTCCCCAAAGAAGCTGGTTGTAGCCACTTTCTAAACCAATTTCGCCACCAGCAGATGGGTAGGTTCTACCTGAAGCATTAAAGCTTAAATCAAAGTAGGCATAAGTATTAATTGTAAAAATAAAAAGAAAAAGAATTTTCATAGATATTACCTTAGGTTCATAAAACCTTGTGGAAAGAACTGGTTTTTAGGATCATAGTTTTGTTTAAGTTCTTGGAATAAGTCAATTTGATTTTTCGACCAAAACTCCTTAATGAATTTTTGTTTTATAATACCAATCCCATGTTCAGCAAAAGGTGATCCTTTTAACTTTGCAACCTCTTTGTACATGTTTTGAAATGCATCTTGGCACTTAGATATATCTTCGTTCTTGGGCATAAAATTGAAGTGTAAATGAGCATCGCCAAAGTGACCGAAGAGATTGTAGCGAACTCCTAGTTTTGAAAAGCTTTGATAAATAGCTAATAAAGCTTCAAAATCTTCAATTTTTACTTGGACATCTGTTCCCATTTTAGTAACACCCATTCTTGAATTTTCTTCAAAGACTGCTCTAGGAATAGAAGCTCTTAGATTGTGAAACTTACTTGCGTTTAATTCGAAAATTTCTTCTTGGTTAACACAACTTAGGTTAAATATAAATTCTTCATAAACTTTATCAAAGCTTGATGATTTTATTTCAAGGAAAATCGCATCAAGTCCTTTGTTGGGCCTATCTTCTTCTGATAAGAAACTAAAAGCGTTAGAGTCAATTAGCTCACATAAAATGATGTCATTTTTAAATGCTTGAACTTTTTTTATGATCTCCATATGCGCTTGTGGGTTTTCTTCCCATTTTGGAAGTAAAATAAAAAGATGAGTAACCGCTTCGTCATCACAAATTTCAATTTCAATCTCAGTGATCACACCAAGCTGTCCTTCTGTTCCGATTAGGAGATCTGTCTCTGTTTCAAAACGAGGGTAGGGTGCATTTTTATAATTTTCGTATAATTTAAATTCTTGTTGATAAACTTTGAGTCTATCTGATTGGTATGGAAATGGTTTATCTTTTGATAAAACCTGGGTTTCACCTTTATGATTTACATATGTAATATTATGAATTTGAGAGCGAAGATTACCAAAATGAAAACATCTCTCTCCTGTACAACTTGTAGCTGCTCCTGCTGTTATAAGAGCAAGTTCCTCTGTTGGTGCAGTTTTTATTGTTTTACCCTTTGGTATTAAAAATTCTCTTGCTTCTTTCCAACTAACGGCGCCTTCTACTTTTAGATTTCCATTCTCAAGAATTTTCATGCTCTTTGGCATCTGGCTTAAGTCACACAGATAGTAGTCATTGTCAGTATCGAGTGTGCTCTCTATCTTATCATATGGAATAACTGTGGATGTTTGAGAGGAGAAGTAAAAGCTTGGATGTGCACTTTTAATATGTTTCTGTAGAGATTCAATGTCTTTAATTACTTTTTTATTTATCATTGTTTACCTTGTAAAAACTAGTTCGTTCTTACTGCTCATTTCAGAGTTAAACTTATAACGATCAAGATTAAATTTCTTTAATTGTGCTATAGATTTAATTTCATTTTTTAAAATGTATTGACTCATTAACCCTCGAGCTCTTTTAGCATTGAAACTGATGATTTTATATACACCATTTTTTTGCTCCTTAAATACAGGTGTTATGACATCTGTATTCAGAGAGTCAAAGTCTATAGCACTAAAGTATTCTTTACTGGCCAAGTTAACTAAAAACTCTTCTTTTTTAAGCTCCGCTTTTAATTTAGCTGTTAGTGTTTCTTTCCAAACACCATAAAGATTTTTTGAGTCATTTATTCCAAATCGAGTTCCCATTTCTAATCTGTAAGGTTGAATTAAATCTAGTGGTTTTAGCATTCCATACAGACCTGAAAGGATTCTGAAATGTTTCTGGGAGTATTTGATTTGTTTTTTATTAAAGCTTTCAAATTCCAAGCCTACGTACGTATCACCTTTAAAAGCAAAGGCTGCTTGCTTCGCATTTTTTAGAGAAAAGGGTGTTTTAAAAGATTGAAAGCGATTAAAGTTTAGTTCGCCAAGAGGCTTACTTATCTTCATAAGCTTAGAGACATCATCGGCATCAAGGTTTTTAAGCTCTTTGATAAGCTTTTTTGATGTGTCTAAGAATTCGGGAGTAGTGTGCTCTGTTGTTGGAGCATCTGTGTCAAAGTCCAGTTTTTTAGCCGGAGAAACAATTACCATCATAATATCTTCCTTGTTTAATAGGGAAAATATACCAACAAAAAAGCCCTCTTGCGAGGGCCTTTGTTATGCTTGATTTAGTTTTTTTCTAGAAAATTGAACCAGATAATTGAACTACTAATCTTGAATCTTCAGAAGCGTTCATTCCAGCTTGGTTAGACCCATCTAGGTATCCAAATACACCTACTGTAAGAGCTTTTCCTACATTATAGTTTGCACCTAGGTAAATTTCTTGAGCACCAGCTTTGATGAAAGATAGTTCTTCTCCACCTACGTGATCTAAAAATTGTGAGTATTCAGCATAAGCTGTTAATTTATCTGTAATAGAGTATTCAGCTACAAAAGTAGGAATAATTTCATATTTTTCATTGTCTTGGTTTAGTTTTTCTTGGTTGTAGAACCATTTTCTCATAGTTGCTACACCTGTAAGGCTTAATCTTCCTACTGATCCAGTAACAAGGTGAGAAGCTCTTAGTCTCGCTGTCTTGTGACCTTTAACATCTCCACCACCAAGTGAAGGTGACTCAAGTCTTACTCTATTTCTAAACTTTATAGCTTTTGTATAATTTGACCATGACTCAACACCAACTCTGAAATCTTCGTCAGTATAAGTGTCTTGATCTTCACCTTTAGAGTTTTCTTCGTGTTGGTTAAGTGTAAATGTATGGGCAACAAAAACTTTTGTTGAGTCATTTACTTTATATTTTGCTTTGATTGAGTTCCATGCACCTGCATCTACACCTTTAGTGTCCGAAGTATCTTCAAACTTAGCCCCAGCATATTCAGAGAAATACCCAAGAGAAGTATTCTTTAGAAAACTGTTAGTTTTTGCTTTCTTTACGTTTGTGATTGTTGTGTTTGTTGCTGAAAATGCACTTACAGACAGTGAAAGTACTGCAAGAGTTAAGATTGATTTTTTCATCGTGATTGCTCCTATGTGCTCTAAAAATGCAATTTTGTGTTTTGTTTCGTTTCAATTAAATCACAAATATGCGTTGCCAGTAAAATATAATTAGTCTTATGTACTAATTACACACTTAGTCACAATAATCTCGTTTTTAATTAATTCCCCAATTAATTAACTATTAAGTTACGCGATTTTAAGTTTATCTGTAAAGGCAAAAAATAATCTTTAAAAATCGGTGACTTAAAGGAATTCAGCTTCCAGTCCTTCTTCACTCACAGAGAAGCTGATAGAAGTTTTCCCCGCTTCTTTGCCTTGATCGATTAATTGTTGAAAATCTTCAAGTTCAAGTTCAGGGTCTAGACTGTAGTCTCCAGCGATCATTGAGATGATAGCTAGGGAGTCTTTAAAATCTTTTGGAGCCTTATAATCTTCAAATTTAAACGTGATTGAAGCTTCAAAGCTTTTTGGGTCTATTGTTATATTTGTATTCATATAATCTCTCTTTTATCTACTTGGCGCCATTGGCCTGAAGCTAAATCTCCAAGTTCAATTTTACCAACGCCAATTCTTATTAATCTTAATGTTGGATAGCCTATACTAGCTGTCATGCTTCTTACTTGTCTATTTTTTCCCTCACAGACCTTTATTTCTAGCCAGCATGTAGGGATATTTTTTCTCTCTCTTATTGGAGGAACTCTATCTGGGTAGCTAGTTTCTGTTAATATCTTTGCTTTGCAAGGAAGGGTTTTGTAGCCACCTTTTATAATGACCCCAGCTTGAAGGATTTCTAAATCTTCTTGAGTTGGAATCTTCTCTACTTGTACGTGATAGGTCTTAAATTTATTGCTTTTGGGATTTGTTAGGTTTTGATTAAAGATGCCATCATTTGTTAAAACAAGTAAACCCTCACTGTCCTTGTCTAATCTTCCCGCAGCATAAACATCTTTTGGAAAGTTAAATTCTGATAGTGTTTTATCGTCTTTTTCTCCAGTAAACTGGCAAAGGACACCATAGGGTTTATTAAAAATTATATACAAATTATTCATCTCTTATATTATATATATGTTCTTTTAGCTTAAGGCTATTAGGTATTGGAGTAGTTATGGCCAAAATATTGAAAAAAGAAGAAACGACACTGCTTTGGAGTGACGAAGCAGGGGACCAGAGAAAAAATAATAAAAATAAAAAAGCTAATACGCAAGATGTTGTGCCCGCTGATATAGAGCTTAAAATTTGGATTGAAAAAAATAAGCGCGGCGGAAAGACTGTATCAGTAATAAAAGATCTTCCTCATAATCCTAAATATTTCCAAAAGCTTGCCAAGGACTTAAAAAAATCTTGCGGAAGTGGCGGTGTATTTAAAAATGATACCATTGAAATCCAAGGGGATTGCAGGGAGAAGATGAAGTCAATTCTAGAAGGACTTGGCTTTAAAGTTAAACTTGCTGGTGGGTGATACTACTGAGTAGAATTGTGACGATAGATTAAATCTTGAATTTTTGAATCTTTATAGCCCGTACTATAGTGATAGAGTCCCTGCACATCCCACGAATCTAAGTTCCATAAAAATGCAGATTTAATATCATTGGTTTCTTTTAAAAAACTTAGTAGACATTTGTGATACTTGTAACGAATTTCTCTTTTTGATGTACTAGTCCAAGGGTCTGTTTCAATGTTTTGTTTGCCGCTAACTCCTTTGTGAGGGAATATTGTAATTAAAATTGCAGGCATCCGTTTAGAAAAACCACCAAGGCCAATTTCGTTAAAATTTAGAGGCAAGTGATCTAAGCCTACCTTTTTTAACTGTTTTTTTATTTTCTTTATATGTTTTTTAAAACTGTCTTTAGAGCAGGAAGAGGGAACAGGAAGATAGTTTGAAATTCCTACCATATCAAAAGGCATTTCCATATTTATTGAAGGAGCTTTGAATACTCTATTGAAGTTGAAGCTAACTCCTATTTTTACATCTTTTTTGTAACCACTAGCAATTTTGTAATACTGAGCTGTGTAGCGTGCAAAGCTAAGATCCATCTCTCCTGTTAGATAGAGTTCTGGTGAAAATTTTGAGAAAAGTAGACTTTGATAAGTTTGATCTAAGATCGCTTCTTTAAAACTAAAGTTTTTATACCTCTGTAGAGGTGAGAAATTAATTTTACGCCTCCAAATTCTCTGTTTCAAATCATCTAGATGCACTGTTACTGTTGGACTAAGATTTAAATCATTCGCCTTTTTTATGCAGATTGAGAGTTTGTTTTGATAGTCTCTAGTTATGCTATGAGATAAAGGGATTGGCTGGGCGTGAATATCTCTGAACCAGTATGACTTGGCTTTATTGTCTTTATCAAGTTCCAAGTAAAATGTTGGGATTATATTTACTCTTCTATTTCCAAGACTTACGACTTTTTGCAGTTGAGTAGGACAATTATTTAGATCAGCTTGATTTAGAATCAAAATAGACGAATTTAACTCCACTGCGAAGGCAGAAGTTATGAGAGAGCTAAGAATTATCACCCAATTAAAAATAAACATAATTCTTCTTATAGCTTAGAGCTCAACTCTTTTCAATTCAGCACATGAATTTGAGAAGTTTTTACTCTTGGCAACTTAAAGAGCTACGCTCTTTTTGTAATAAATACCCAGTTATTATCAGATGGTCTCAAAAAGAAACCGCTTTGTACTCATCTTTATTCCATTTAATCAGATCCTAACCTATAAAGCAGTTGTTGAAACATTAAACAAGGAAAAATATGAAAACAACTATTTTACTTCTATTATTTATTTTCTCTTTAAGTACTTTTGCTAAAAACACTGAGTGTACAGTATTTGTTAATGAAATTAAATATGATAAAGAGCTGAATATTCCAGCGAGTAGACTTGCTCGAATTTTAAAGAAAAGAGGATATGAATTAGTTGATAATATTAATGATGCTAATTATTCAATTGAATATTCTTATGGATCAAACTGCACCATGTATGATGATAGCGTTAGTGGTTTAGGTCTTTTTTTTCAAGAGCTTGCAAGTTTTGATGGATTCTCTTCAGTTCGTTTCGAAGACTTAAACTCAAAAGATGTTGTAAACCTTGATAGAGGAGTGCGCTTCTTTACAAGTGGAAATTATAAAAGATCGATAAAGAAATTAATTAAACAAATACCAACTTGTAATAAGGGGAAAAAATAATGAAATCATTTCTAGCACTATTTCTAATAATCGGAAGCTTTTCAAGCTTTGCATATACAAACTGGTCGAATTATACACCTTACCATATCTTTTCAAAGGTGAGTCTTGTTTCAGGTATCCAAAAGAAAATAATAATTCAAACAAAAGGCTTTGTTAATTCTTGCTCAGGCCTTTTTGAAAATAATAAATTTCAAGTAAAAGTGATTTCGTGTTCAGGTGGTAAACTTGATCTTAAAGTACAATATAAAAATAAGGTTAATTGTGACCAAGGAATGAGTTATACAAAAAAGCTAAAAGTTAAACTTGAAAAAGAATGCTTTGAAAACTTTGCTGGGTCTTATCCTGGAGAGTCGGTAATAATTATCAATGGTCAAAGATTTGAAGATCATTAAAAATATAAAGGATAAAAAATGAAAATAGTATTTTTAATATGTATTAGTATTTTAAGTTTAAATTCATGGGCAGAAATGAGTTTAAATAAGTGCCAAGAGATCGCAGACAAAGCCTTCTTCGAGATGACGACAGGAAGTATAGGATGTAATACTGCGTATGCTATGGGGTCAGATCAAGAGGTGCGCATAACAAATGAAGGTAAGTGTCAATTTACTTTAATTCTCGAGGAGTCAGTGACTGAAATGGGTTGTGGTAAAGGACCTCAAATTAGTTTTCTGCCAAAGAAGCCACTAGCAATCTTAAAGTTTAATCGGCTATGTAAAAAATCAGGTTTTCAAAAAATAGGGAAATATAGAAACGAATTTGGCGATAGATTAATCATTTGCCAAGAAAAATAAATTAGGCCTCTCACTCAATAACCTAATTCTTCTCTCAATAAATCTCTCGCAAGATTGTAAATTCAATGCTTGCGAGAGATTTATTTATAAAAGCTTTTCTAATTTCTTTTGTGACTCTTCACCAACTTCTTTATGAAGGGAGTTTCCATGACTATCCATTGTAACAACTACGGGAAATTCTTTAACTGTTAGCTCCCAAATAGCCTCTGGACTTCCAAGCTCTCTCCAATAAACATTGTCTACGGATTCAATCTTTTCTGCTAAAACCTGTGCGGCTCCACCGATGGCATGAAAGTAAACACACCCATAGTCTTTACAGCCCTTAAGAGTTTTTGGACCCATTCCACCTTTTCCGATAACACCAACTATTCCATAGTCGCGCATTACTTCCCACTGGTAGGGTTCTTCTCGAATAGAAGTTGTAGGTCCTGCGGCTTTTACTTCGTATTTATCATTTCCATGCTCAATAACAACTGGGCCACAGTGATAGATAATTTGATTTTTTAAATCAATAGGTGGTTTTGTACCATTGTGAATTCTATGGTGAACGGCATCTCTTCCTGTATACATCTTCCCAGAAATAAGAACCATGTCTCCGACTTTTAATTTTTTAATATCTTCTTTTTTAAAGGGGTAGTCTAATTTAATCATAACTTATCCTAGTATAACCATTTTGAAATTGAATTATCTTGCTTTAAAGAGACACCCTGTCTTCTAAAAGCCCAACACATATATGAGATTGAAACATAGTATGAAGCTGGAAGACGATTAAGTGTTCCAATCTTACAACCTAATAAAGTTGTTTTTCCACCAAAGCCCATAGGCCCGATACCTAATTTATTTGCTGTTTCAACAATATCTTTTTCTAATTTAGCTAATTCTTTTATTGGATTTTTATCATCCATTTTTCTTAAGAGTTGATCTTTTGCATGATTATAACCAGTACCTCTGTCTCCACCAATACAAACTCCAAGTGTTCCTGGACCACAGCCTTTTCCTTGGGCTTTTTGAATGGCATCTAGAATCACTTTTCTTACACCCGCTAAATCTCTACCGGCTTCAAGCTGTGTGTATGGCATAGCATATTGGGCGCCAACATTTTCACAGCCTCCGCCTTTTAGCATGAGTTTTACATCCATCGTCTTTCTTTTATGTTCAATAAAATGAATTTGAGGATGACCAGGTCCGATATTCATAGTTTCATTCTTACCCGTTAATGAATCAACAGAATTTTGTCTTAGATAGCCAAGCTTTGTGGCTTTAACGACAGCCTTTTCACAAATCTTTCTAAAAGCGAGTTGAGAGAACCCGGCTGGATGATAAACCTTAAAAACAATTGTTCCCGTATCCTGGCAAATTGGTTGAGATTTGTTTTTTGCTAGTTTTATATTTGCTTTGATAATGTCCATCGCATATTTGGCAGAGGTATTCTTCTCTTCTCTTTTAAGAGCTTTAAGAATATTTGATTGAACATCATCTGGAATTACAGTTGATGTAATTCTGATTAATTCTAAAATAGAATCATGTAAAATCTTGTCCGGAGAGACCTTTTTGGTCACCTTCTTAACAGTTTTTTTCTTAGCAACTTTTTTCTTCGCCATTTCTCACTCCACTAGTAACAATTTATATTTTAATTCTACTAAATATTTAAGATTAAACAAGATGGTTAGCTTTACGTTTTTTTATATCGCTTTGAGTTATGCTCTAGTAGGAGAGTACTTTTTACTGTAAACTCCTATGATGAGCGAATTACTACTTCCCTGTGGGAATATTCAAATGGCCCAAGCGGCTATACACAATGGTGCAGATGCAATTTATGTTGGGATGCCAGGTTTTAATGCCAGAGGAAGAACCCACGACCATTCCTTTGAAGAACTAAAGGATATAATAGAGCTCTGTCATCTTTATAACGTGCATGTGCATGTGGCATTTAATATTCTTATCTTTCAAGAAGAGCTCGAAGAGGCCATAAAGACTTTAAAAAAAGTTTTAGCCCTAGGTCCAGATGCTTTAATTATTCAGGATCTTGGTATTGTAAAAATTGTAAAAGAGCTGGCTCCAAATCAAGTTGTTCACGCTTCAACTCAAATGACTGTTACAAACCATGAAGCTATTGAACTACTTGATGATTTATCTATAGATCGTTTTGTATTAGGTAGAGAAAACTCGCTTAGTGAAATAAAACTTATTAAAGAAAAAACGAAAAAAGAGTTAGAGGTCTTTGTTCACGGAGCATTATGTGTAGCATATTCAGGACAATGTTTTACCTCAGAGAGTCTTGGTGGTCGAAGTGCCAATAGAGGACAGTGTGCCCAATCATGCCGCTTTGAATACGATCTCTATGTAGACGATAAAAAGAAAGAACTCAAAAATTTAAAATACCTTGTTTCACCAAAAGATTTATGTGCGATTGAAGATGTTCCAACTCTTATGGAGCTTGGAGTGGAGTCATTTAAAGTTGAGGGTAGATTAAAATCAACCGATTTCGTAGCAAGTGTAGCGCGCTCTTATAGAGAAGTGATTGATACAAATACAAAAATAAATAAAGAAAAACTAAAAGAGAGCCGTGATGAGATGGAAATTTCATTTTCAAGAGGCTTTTATAATGGATGGATTGATGGTGTTGCTCACCAAAAACTTGTGGATGGTGCTTTTGCTTCAAATAAAGGTCTGGAGTTAGGTTCTGTTATTAGAGTGTCTAAAACAGAAATTCTTGTAGATTCAAAAATGGAATTGAAACCGGGGGATGGAATTTTCTTCTTAGGAGGAAAACATTCTTTTGGGGCAAATGTTTATGGCGTTCAAAGAAAACAAAAAAACTATTTATTAAGGTTTCAAAAATCAATTGATCTAAGTGCAATTGAAGTTGATAGTAGGGTGTTTCTAAATAACAGAGAATCACTTACTAAAGAGCTTACAAAAACTTTTACAGCTAAAGATGAGCTAAAAAGAATACCAATTGATATTGAAGTTAAATGTATTGAAGGTAAAAAGATAACTCTTGTCGCAAAAGAGGGTAAATTTAATATAAATATTGAAAGTGAATTTGTATGTGAAAGTGCAAAGTCCTCTGGAGCAACAAAAGAAAGTATTTTAAAAACACTTTCAGGCCTATCTCATACTGCTTATTTTATAGATAAAGCAAATATTGAATTAAGTGAGAACCTTTTTATAAATAATAAAGCTCTTAAGCTTCTTAAACAAGACATGGTGACAGCTCTAAATAAAGAAAGAATTAAAAGGGAAGTTACTTTCTCTAATGATTTAATTCTGCCCATCGCAGAAGCTCATTCAAAATCTCAAGCAAAGATTACTCCTTTAGTTAGAACCTATGAGCAACTTGAAGGGGTAGTTGAGTATTTAAAAGTTAGTCACTATAAAGAATATCTCGATACGATTATTCTTGATTATGAATTTGGAAAGGACTTTGTAAAATCGGTTAAGCTTTTAAAAGAGAATAATCTTCCAAGCATGATTGCAACCACAAGAGTATTAAAGCCAAATGAATATCATAATTTTACTTTAATAAAACGAGCAGACCCAGATGGGATTCTAATTCGTAATCTTGGAGCATTAAACTACTTCAAGGATTCTAAATATGTATTGCATGGAGATTTCTCCTTAAATATTACAAACTCTGTGACATTTGATTATTTAAAGAAAAAAGGACTAAGTTCTTTATGTCTTTCATATGATCTTAATAATAAAAGACTACTAGACCTATTAGATCATATCGATACAAGTATGGTCTCTATTACGGCCCATCAATATATGCCAGAATTTCATATGGAACACTGTGTATTTGCAGCTTTTTTATCTGAGGGAAATAGCTTCAGAGACTGCGGAAAGCCATGTGAAAAACATAAGGTTCACCTGGAAGATATGTATGGTAATAGACATGAGATTAAAGCCGATCAAGAATGTCGAAATACAATGTTCAATGCAAAAGCCATGAGTGCTGTAAGTTTAATCCCACAGTGGCAAGAAAAAGGTGTTGGGTCTTTTAGGTTTGAAGCACTTCATGAAAGCCCAGATGAGCTTATCTCAAAGCTTAAAGTTTACTTTAGTCTTATTAGTGGAGAGCTTAGTGAGCATGAAGTTCTAAGTAAGCTTGGAAAACTTGAAAATTATGGAGTTGGAACTGGTCAGTTATTAAAAAATAAAAAATATATAGATAGGAAAAAAAATGTCTGAAGAATATAAAGCGGTTCCAGCAGAAGTGCATAGAAAAAGAGGCTCTTGTTGTAAGTCTGGTTGCATTCACTGTCCTTATGGCTTTACTATAAAAAAATATGGACTTAAGTTTCAAGATCTTGAAAGTGATAATGATTCAAGGCTTCAAAAATTTGAAATATCAATCAATATTGATGAATTTACACTTGAAGACTATAAGTTCGTTTATTTAAAAGAGACGCTTTGTGGAATTATTCGCAAGGATAAACTTTTTGTTCGAGAGTTTGAATTACTCGTTGAATTTAGAGATCAAGGCATTGATAAACCAATTATCGAGAGCTATTACTTTTATTAGGGCCAAAAAATCTTCTTATCAAAACTTTTAGTGATGCCATTTTGATACTAGAGTCAAAGTGCCAGTGTAATAAATTTTAAGATTTAGGCTGTATTGCCAATAGAAATGGACAGTTAGAAAAGAATACGAGTGAAAGATTAAAAGTATTAGACAAAAAAGGTTGGCACAATTGTTGCGATAAGATTCCCAAGCACTTACAAGACAATGACTGTCTCAAAGCAAGGGGAAAAAATGAAGGTAAATCTTTCTAAGGTAAAACTATTATGTCTGGGATCACTATTAACTCTTACATCGTTATCAGCACAAGCTCAATATAACGGACATCAATCTTCCAGAGCTTCAGTCGTCCATAGAGTCGATAGCTATATGAATCATGGTGACGTTATAAACCTTGAAAGAGCATTTGCAAGAAAACTTAGAGCTGGTCAAAAAATAAAATCTATTAAAGTTGTTGGGACATCAAACTCAAGAAATGCAAAAGTTGTTTTAAAAAAATATGGACAAAAAATATCAGCCGTAGTTTTAAGTAGATATAGTTCAATGAATCAACTGAGTGTTCCTTCAAGAACAGGTCTATCAGGATTAAAAATTATTGTGAAAGGAGCTGTTCATATTCAAAGAATAGTAGCTCAAGTAACACAAGGTCATACAGGTGGTAATAACGGAAATCAACAAGTTATTAAAGCACAAATTAATAAAATGGTTTATGGGTATGAAAAGCTACCGGTAAAGAAACTTGTAAAACAACAAACAGGAGTAAGGCTTCAAGGCAAAAAAGTTAAAGCGATTGTTTTTAAGGCAGCAAAAACGGGATATAGAAATTCATATGCCACAGCACAAGTTCTAATTAATGGAAGACCAGTTGGACCAATGAAGACAATTCGTTCAGGAATGACAAAAATGAGCGTCGCTCTTCCGTCTTACCAAAGAAATATTATTGGGCAAGATATAAACTCAATTAAACTTGTTATAAGTGGAGATGTACAAGTAACAATGGTAGGGATTAAAGTAAAAGAGAGTTGTAATCCAAGATATGACTATAATTGTAACTACTAAGATCAAAGTATAATAATAACTTAGCGAGGGAGGTCAATAGATCTCCCTTTTTTACGCCCATAGTTAAAGGTATTCTCTGAAACTAGACAGTCTAAATCTCAAAAGCTAGTATTTATAAACATACACATATTATTAGTTTAATTATTAAGGAGATAGAGATGAAATTATTATTAGTAATCGCTTTAGTTATTGGTTCAATGTCTGCATTTTCTGCAGAAAAAACATCAAGTGTTTACCCACAGCTAACTGTTTGGGGGCACGGTGTAGACTTGAGAATTTGGAATACAACAGATAAAGACCTTAGATGTTCAGGAACGATAAATATTCGTACTCAAAGAGGTATGTTTAGAACTGAGTTTTATAATGGAATTGTTTATAGAGGAATGACTGAGTACCGTCACTTTTCAAACTGGAACATGCAAGATAGATACTTACATGCTTACCACTCAATCCACTGTTACGCTTACTAAATAATCCAAGTCGAAAATAATGAGAGCTCATTTTTACTGAGCCTTAAAGCCATCATAGGAGTCCACTTGGGCTCCTTTGGTTTTTTTAATAAGGACTTTCCCCACTCATCAGGAGTTCTCGCAGCTTTTTTATTATTACAAATATTACAACAAGTAACAATATTCTCCCAGCTCGTAGGGCCTCCACGGCTTTTTGGCATAACATGATCAAAGGTTAATTCTTGCTCTTTAAATTTTTCACCACAATATTGGCACAAATACTTATCTCTAAAAAAGACATTCGATCTATTAAATTTAACTTTGGAAAAATTCTTAAAGCTCCCAAATAGCCGAAGAACTTTAGGCAACTTAAATTTGCTGTGGGTAGATCTGATTTCGACGTTTGAGTGATGTTCAACCACTTCAGCGCGATCAGTGAAGAATAGAATCATTGCCCTTTTCCAATCGATGATCTGAATAGGATAGTAACTGGCATCTAACAGGAGTACTTTCATCGTCATATAATCTCCTACACCCTTATTTTATCAGTATGTAGGGTATTTGAGCAAATCATAGGTAAAAAGCACGATAGAATTAAAACTAACTAGTTAATATTACATAGTCTTCTGTTTCTCTTTGACCAAAAATCCTATTTAACTTAACTTATGTGAATGAAAGCTTTATTTCTCATTCTTATTAGTTCTAGCTTATTTGCTTCCAATATTTTGGTGATTGGCGATTCACATATGGCCGGACCCTTTGGAAATTATCTTCATAAAAATTTAAAGAAAATTAACTCTACCTCTAATCTTGTTACACTTGGACACGCTTCTAGTTCATCCCTTCACTGGATGAGTGAAAAAGATTACAAATTATCTGGTGGTGTTTTCCATAAATTCTCAAATAGTGATGGTAAAAATTTTAACCATCCCAATCCAACTCATTGGAGAGAAAAGGTTCTTGTTCCAAAATTTGAAGATATCTTAAACACACCATTTGCACATAACTCTTGGACTGGAGAGAAGTTTAACTTCGATACAGTTATTATAGAGCTTGGAGCCAATGATGCTCGTGCTATCTCTGATCAAAATGGTAAAATCAACCCTTGGGAGTATGAGAAAAGACAAGGTTTTGTAAAAGAGATGCTTGAGATTGTAGAACAAAGAAATTTAAAATGTTTTTGGATAGGTCCTCCAAATGGAATTAAAAAAACTCAAGCGAATCAAAGTGTTCTTTATCAAATGCTTGAGGAAGTAGTTATAAAAAATTGCTCTTTTTTCTCGAGTAATCATTATAAAGCCACGGGGTGTGATGGAGTACATTTTAATTGTCGTTCAGAAAAACCTAAAGCAAAAGCTTGGGCAAATGAAGTATCTAGTTGGATCGCAAACCTGCTGTAATGTCGAAATTGACACAAATTCATGTCATAAAAATACAATTATTTCTTTGAGCAAAGTTCTTAAATAACTGATTTCTTGTATTTCTTTACTTTTCTTAATTTAAATTTAAGTTCTTCGTCTAATATTTATACTTATAAAAGATTAATTCTTTTTTTCTTGCTGTAGGAGTAAGTATGTTTAGATTCTTAAAAAATTCATACGGTATATCACTTATGGAAGTTGTTGTGGCTCTTGGGTTAATGGGAGCTGGTAGTGTTGTTATGATGCAAATGAATAAGAATCAGACAATTAGTCAAAAACGAGTAGAGGAGACAGCGGAGATTTCAACTGTCTCTAACTTAATTTCTCAAGCTCTTGTGAGTGATGTTGCTTGTTTAAACTCTCTAGGAGCAGGTACTCCTATTGTAAATGGAGAATCTATTCCTTCAATTAAAAATATTGGTGGAGCTGTAATTATAGAATCAGGAGAAGTCTATGGTAATGGCTTGATCTCTGTAAAATCAATTAAAATAACAAACACTTCATTTGAACCAGAGATTGCTGGAAAAATTAAAGGTAGTGCAAGTCTATTAATAGAATTCATTAAAAAAAGTAGAATAGTACAAGGTAAATCTTCAGCAGAGAGAAGAATTATTAAAAGATTTCCAATTTCATTTACAACAGATCCAACAAAAAAGTTACTCTCTTGTTTTGACACTGCTGATGGGGCGATAGAGTCTGCTTTAATTGAGTCATGTAAATCGATTGGTGGTGTCTTAAACACAAGTAACCAATGTATTCTTCAAGACTTTAATGGATCTCAAAATGATTACACAGCTGTTTCTACAAAAAATTTAAAAGATTTTATGAATGATTCGATTACTAGTGAGCTTGACCCAAGATATATCAATTCCCAAGGGAATGAACAGCTAACAGGTACCCTAAATGTAAGTGGTAACCTCTCAAGTGATACTGCAATATGTGTTAATGGTAGATGTAGAAAATTTGAAAAAATAGCCTGTCCAGTAGGAGAGGTTGCGACTGAAATAAATGAAGATGGGTCAGTTGTTTGTGTTAGTGCAAAAGTTGTTCTTGCACAATCAATATGTGGAGATGGAGCCGAATTAAAGAAAAAGCCAGCTCCAGATAATTCTCTTTACTGTGACTCCGGTTGTGTTGATTCAAGTTGGGCCCCTGAAGCGTCTACTATCTGTGAAGGCCAAAGCTTTACCCAAACAAGTCAATGTGGAACTACAAGAGGTGCGATAGGGACAAAAGGAACTTGGGGAGCTTGGACTGATGTTGGTGACCCAGCATTACAATGTCCTGAAGTTCATATGGTAACAAAAGAAAGATTTCATAGTTGTACAAATGAAAGAGAGACTCAAAAAGGAAATGGAACTAAAGATTGTAGTGTAAGGAGTTGTAGTTCAATGAAAATTAAAGGTGCTTCAGAATCTCTGCCTGTTGCTCCAGAAGGAACTGAGAAAATGATAACAATTATGCATGAAAGTAATCCTGAGAGTTGTACTATGCCAAACGGAACTCCTAGTGTTGCATACGGAACGACTAATACGTTCGAGTGTAAAGAAAATCAATTTGATAGTACAAAAGTTCATTGGAGAATAATTAAGAAAAGACCTCACTGTGGACTTGTACCAGTTGATAATGGTCAGGTTGATTATTGTAAGGATAGATATGGGCCTACAGCAACAGGTTCTCAATCATCTGGGTGTTGTTGGACTGCTAATAATGGGCAAACAGTCTGTCAGTAAAAGGATTTTCAACAAATATTTAAAATATATGTAAGAAAGCTACTCCCTATATCACTAATTTAGATGATTATAGGGAGTACTTAACTAAATAAGCATGTCTTAGCATGGCGATTATTCAATTCCTTCCTATTTCATTTATACTTAATTATTATAAAATCAAGAATATGATGAATAATATTAATAGAATTGGAGAATCTTTTGAAAATAATACTTCTTTTAGCGATGAGTTTTAGTTTGTTTGCCTTTGATCATAATCATTCTGAATGGAATGATATTTTAAAAACAAATACTTCCGTAAGTGATAAACAAACCTCTTTTCATTATGAAAGCTTAAAGAATAATCAAACAAAGTTTGATAGCTATTTAAATAGTATTGAGAATCTTTCAAAAAAAGAATTTAAAAAATTTAGTAAAGATGAAAAATTAGCATTTTGGATTAATGTTTATAATGCTTATACGGTAAAGTTGATTTTAAATAATTACCCACTTAAATCGATAAAGAAAATAGGTGGATGGTTTAGTAGTCCTTGGAAAATAAAATTTATCAAGTTGTTTGGAAAGAAAATATCTCTTGATATGATTGAACATCAAATCATTCGTAAGAAATTTAATGAGCCAAGAATCCACTTTGCTGTTAACTGCGCGAGTATTGGATGCCCATCTCTTTTGACTGAGGCCTTTGTTGCAAAGAATTTGAATGAACAGCTAGATAAAGCAGCGATAAACTTTTTAAACAACCCAATGAAAAATAAATATGATAGTAAAACGAATACTCTTTTCCTTTCTAAAATCTTTGATTGGTATGGGAATGATTTTAATAAAAAACATGGAAGCTATTTAGAATTTGTAAAAAAATACATTAAATACCCAAAAGATGTAAAACAAAAATGGCTTGACTATAATTGGAATCTCAACGAAGGGAAAAAATGAATACAGCCACTTTAGGACGAAGCACATTTGAGAAAACGTTTTTAATCTTTTTCTTTCCTCTTGTAATTGGTTTTTATCTTATTTATAAATATCCATTGTTGTTTGTCGATTCAGAGCAAGAAGTAGTTCAGTATTTTTATTGGTTTGGAAAGAGCACTTCTTTTTGGTACTCAACAGTTTATTCGGGTTTAATTGTATTTATCTGTGCACGCGTTTTACTTCGTGGAAAAACACCTTATGGAAAAGCGAAAGGAAAAAAGCTAAGTACATATCAGAGAAACAAATTTTTAAGCATTCTGCTCTCTCAAGCTATATTGTTTTATATTCTTCCCTTTATCATTCCTGGGCTAAAACAGGATGGAGGTTTTTTCGCAGATAATTATTCTCCTCTAAACAAAAATGCATATGTTTATGTCTATAATGGATTCACTTCTATTGGAGGCTTTGTTTATATTTTTGTTCTTGTTCCTTTATCAGTGTGGTTTCTTGGCAAGAGATACTGCTCATGGTTTTGTGCTTGTGGAAACCTAGCTGAGGCAATAGGTGTAACAAAGCTTGGAAGTCGTTGGGTAGAAATGTATACACCGAGATCAGAGAACTCCAGAAAACTTGAAGTTATACAATATTTCTTCTTGGCTGCCGCTATTGGATTTGGAATCTTACTCTTTTTAGATACATGGAAAATCTTTTCTGCAGGGTCTTTTTTGTCTGCTTATAGAGCATCACAGGATTTAGTTGTAGACCTTATATTTGGTGCCTTAATTGGTGTCGGTGCATACCCAATATGGGGAACAAGAATTTGGTGTCGATACGGATGTCCACTCGCTGCCGGAATGAGGCTATACGGTAAATATACGAAGTCCAAATTTAAGGTACAAGCGAATGGAAAATGTAAGGGATTAAATTTATGTACCACTCAATGTCCCATGGGAATAGATGTCGCAAGCTTTGCTCACAAGGATGGAACACCAATAAGTGGATCTTTTAATTTAGATAATAGCCCATGCATTGGTTGTGGTGGTTGTATAGACATATGTCCAGTTCAAGCGTTGGAGTTTGGAAAAATATTGAGTGGTGAAAAAATCAATACAACAGGAGTATGTTCATAATGAATTATCAAGGCCTATTTTATTTAGCTTCAGGTTTTAGTGCTTTTCTTTTGCTCTTTGTAATTTTAAGAACGATTGGATTGAATCTTCGTTTGAAAGAAAATGTTTCTTCTCAGTTTGGTTTTGAAGATAATGCCAAATGGGATGGAATTGAATCTCTTGAAATTGTTGATATAATTTCTGAAAGCTCGGATGTAAAAACCTTTCAATTAAAACGTATAAGCAATAAAGATTTCCCGAGCTTTTCAGCAGGACAATTTTTAAGTTTTAAAATAGATTCTAAAAACTTTAGATCATATTCAATCTCTAGTAGCAGTATTAATAACCACTTTATTACAGTCGCAGTTAAACTCATAAAGGACGGAGTTGGTTCTAGTTATTTTCACTCCCTAGAAGTTGGAGATAGTGTCCAAGCTTATGCTCCAAGTGGGTTATTCACTGATGAAGCACTACCTTCTAATTCAAGTCGTATCTATATCGGTGGAGGGATAGGTATCACGCCCTTGATATCAATGATCAGATCAGCTTTAGATAAAGGTGATAAGTCAGATTTGGTTCTTTTTTATGGTGCTCGCTCTTTTGAGGACTTAGTATTTCATGAGAGTCTAGTTCTTCTCAGTAAAAGAAACAAAAACTTTTCTTATATACCTGTCTTATCTGAGCAAAGTGAAGGTTGGAGTGGTGAGAAAGGGTTTATCTCAATAGAACTTATTCAAAGTAAGGTTTCAAGTATTACAGATAGTAATTTTTATTTTTGTGGCCCCTCAGTCATGACTGATTCCATTAGTGAAAAGCTTCTAGAAGAAGGTATTTCTAATAAAAAAATTCATAGTGAAAAATTTATTTCACCTACATCAGTTTCAGCTGATGAAATTGAGCAGGTTAGTGTCAATTTACATCTCAATGGTGTGAAATATAAATATGAAAGCAAAGAGCCTTTATTAGACTTCTTTGAGCAAGAAGGAGAGTCAATAGACTTTGCATGTCGCTCAGGTGTTTGTGGTGCTTGTAAGATGAAATGTAAAAGTGGAAAGGTCTCATCTTTGAGTGATTCGGGGTTAACTGACGATGAAAAAGACGAAGGGTATATTCTTTCTTGCGTTAGTCGACCTCTAGAAAATAGCGAGTTTGAAGTCTAGTCTTTTGTCGTGTAATCAGAATTTAACTTAGTATTTTTCTCATAGCTTTTATTCATTTCTTTGTGGTTAAATTTAAAATAGTATTTCCATTTAAGAACTTGGTTTAAAAGTGCTTGTTTCCAAATTCCATTTGTTGAAAAGCGAGTTGCACTCGTAAGACTTGTACCTTCGAGTCTTAGTGGTACGCAGTAGGATTTAAGCATTAGGGAGAGCTCTGTGTCTTCAAAAATATCGACTTCTTTTACAAAGTGATCATCATTTTCAGCAAAGGATTTTCTAAAGAATATACAATGATCTAAATAGAAAATTTCGCGAACTCTACCTCTTACGTTATTAGAATACCAAGAGGTGAAACGAAGAAGTAGAGAATCAACATCGAATTGATGAGTAAGTGCCCCCCATTCTAATTGATCGAGGTTCTTAACTATATAAGACAATGAAGCGGGGTCAATAATACTTCTAGGATGATGAAGGAAAATCATTTGTGAACTTGCTTTTGTAATTCCAAGATTCAACCTTTGCGCCCGAGAGCTATTAATCAAAGAGTGAAGCTCTACTTTATATGATTTAATGAGCTCGATAGTTCCATCACTACTTCCACCATCAACACAGAGAATATTGATATTTTTTAACTTAGATAAATTTTCTAGAGAGCATTTTAGAAATCCAAGTCCCATTTCATTAAAAGTTGAAATTATGACAGTGACTGTGCGAGGTCGATCACCCATTCACTCTCCCCGTGAGACGAAAGTTCATGAGAACTATCAAAACTAAGAACCTTTTCGGGACATACATCAATACATAGCCCACAGAAGGTACAAGCTCTTATATCAAGTAATAACTGTATTTTGTTTTTTGAATTATTAATAATGGGGGATTAGGAAGTTGAATTCCCCATTTGAATAAAAAATAGTACCTTCCTTTGAAATTTGTTTTACAGTTAGTACGTATTACAATCATATGCGGAGGTAACGGAAATTTGCGACCGTTATTGAATTAATGAAGTTGCTTTTGCGGTATTCTTGCATTACATTGCGAACAGCTTGCACTCCAATAAAGTTTTACTTTCATAGAAACTAAGGTTAAAAATTGGTTTAAAAAAGTGATCAATTGTTTCAAATAAATACGATGTCCAAATGGTAAAATGTTCCTTTTTAAATTTTACAAAATCGTTTTTATCTACATGTTTTTTCATCACATTATTAGCATAACTAT
>CAKZJW010000035.1 GCA_937120495.1 uncultured Oligoflexia bacterium | reverse complement strand
GTAGACCCAGTTACATCATAAGTACAGTCAGAGGTACATGTTGAGCCTTTATCCTCAGCCTCTCCAGATACCATTGTCCCTGCAAATGGCTCAAAAAAGATACCCGCATTTGCACTACTGATTGTAAGAACTAAGCACACTAAGATAACTATCTTATTCATAAACTCTCTTTTCTTATCATTATATATAAATAAGTAAGAAGGACAAGCTAGCTGTTACTAAAGTCAGAATTTGGTGTAGTATTAGGCATAAAAAAAATTGTTTCAGTCTAGTACTAAAAAGATTTCTCTCACCTCTCATCTTCACTTAAAAGATCTCTCTTTCTATTTTTCTCTTCTATTGCAACAAAAACAACACTAAATAATAAAGAAAGCTTGATATAAACAAAGTAATGCTTATCAAATGAAACTACTGCGACATCATAGCTCCCCCCAAAGTATTGATAAGCGAAAACCCCTAAAAAAAGGAGAGAAAAAAGCCAATTGACACTAATAAATACTTCAAATAACTTATGATAAGTCTTTTCACCCTTATCTTTCTTTTCATATTTTAATCCAATGGTATAGACTGCCATATTGCAGCTTCACCCGCTCCAATGAAGAATGTTGGCAATGTAACATTTTTCATTTGAATATGGTTTTAATAAGATTTAATTCATTTTAATCAATTTAAAATAAATTTTTTATATTTATATTTTTCAACCTGCCATGGAAGTTTTATTATTCTTCATTAATCTATGGAATTTATTCACCTCTTCAATAGTTTTGAAGTAAATAGACAATGATTTTAACCCTTTTGAACATACAGCCTTCTTAGCATGCGTATACAATTTATTGCTCTATTATTTATAGATGAATTAATCCCTTCCAAGTTATTAATTAAATCCATTCTAGCTTCACCAAGTGTGCTATCTCCAATAGTAACACCTAATGCCTCATTGAGTAACCCTACACCAGCAGAGACAACAGGATTTATTTCAGTAGACATTCCTTGACTCCAAATTGAGTGTCTCATTGCATCACCGTAATTATTCTTTCCAGGGTACTGTTCCAGCACTTCATTACTTATTCGCATTACTTCGTCATAGGTACTAGGTGTATTTGGCAACCCACTTAAATTAGAGTTATTTGCTGGTCCATCAAACAAGCCTAGTGGGTCAGTTCTGTTTATAGGGTTGTTCTTAACATACCTATACAAGTTTGTATCACCACCAGCGAAACCAATAGGATCAGCTGTAAGAAAACGTCCAGAAGCCGGATTATAGTACCTAGCTCTATAGTAATACAAATCGCTTTCAGCATCAAACTCTCTTCCAGTAAATCCAAAGATATTACCAACTTGGGAATTCTTATGATCATAAAGTGGACGGTTACAATAATATTCCAGCAACTAAAAATATTTCTTTAGCTCGTGGTACATGTATTTCAATGCTAGAGACAAGAACTCAACTAACGACAAAGCTTAATTATCTTTTTATTCAATAATTGTCTTCGCTCACTTAAGTATTTAGAACTTAGGTCAGGTTGGCTTGAGGATACAATGTCATTTAATTTCTTACAGTCTAAATTTTTGATGCTTCTGTCTATAGGGTCAATATATCCATACCATCTTCCATAATTTGTCGAAAGAGAAATAACGACATGGAGAAACATAAGGTATAATGGAAAAGCTAAAACAGAAGAATAATAAAACTGCTTTAACTTTTTTATATCTACGCGAAGCTTATTACGTTCTAAATAATTCAAAGTAAAAGCATAGACAATGCATCCACTAAAATATAATCCATAGTAAATATATGAACCTGCATTTACATGAATATCTTGCAGTCCACTTTCATTAAGTCCTAGAAAGAGTCCAATGAATCCAAAGCATAAGTAAAAAATAATCATTTTCAAATTTTTTAAAACTGTCCGCATCTTCGTGGGCCTCCATCATTGAGTAGTTTTTTGATCTTATCTATCCTTTCCACCTTAAAGCTGAGAGATAAATAGCCTTTAGCTGAGAGTACAATCATACTAGCTCCTTTTTCTTGATAAAAAGGTTATTTATTGATTTATTTTCAATCTTCTAGATAAAATCTTTCTCTTTAGATGTTTCTGAAAGCCAGTATCGCTAAATATAGAACAACTACTTAAACTTAGAAATAATAGCCCCACTTCCCACGACTAGAAATGCCAATAAGAGAATCAAAGTAAGTCCTTCTACATTTTTTAATGATACAATGTCACTAGAGTCGATCAACTCAACCGAAGAAAGCATCCAACGATTAAAAGCAATAAATACATGAAAAAGGAAAACATGAGTAAAGTTTTTTGTTTTTAACATTATGTAACTACTCATCCCTCCTAAAATAAAAAAGAGAGGAAATCGAAGAGATTCAAAATAAAGCATTGCATATACGGTTGAGTGAAACAACAAAAGCAAAAACACTTTTGACTCTAATGGTTTCGTCATATTAAAAAGTATTCCCCTAAAGACCAATTCAACAAAGAAAGGAATCACAAGCACGCCCGTAACAAATATCCACATTCCCTCGTATGAGTCCAATGACTGATAAACCAGAACATCAGTTAGATCCGGTAAACCTAGTTTTACAACGTACACAATTGAAAACAATATAAAGAAAATCGAAAGAAAATAGATCAAACCGATATATCGACAAGCAACTTTCTCAACCTTAAACTTAAAGGGCAAATACCCTCTCCGCACCAATTCTAACAAGCAAGGAATCATTATAAAAGCTCTAGTAAGGCTTTTTGCTGTATCAGTATTCATAAATGGAAACAGAATAACAGAAATATCACACAAGAAATGATAAAAGGTAAAAACAAAAAATAGATACACAATAGACTGAATAAGAAAATGACAAGGACGCATCTTTCGATATACAAACACATACAAAAAAAGGGCAAACGAAACAAACAACTTAGAAAAGATATCAACAAAATACTTAAAAAGTAAGTCACAAGAAAATTCATCTCCCAACTGACACGATTGATAAGAGAATTGTATATATGAAATAGATTTCTTAGATAAAAGAAAATGTTTCTCTAGTTTCTTACATGCTTCTAATTCCCCATCGACACAGAGACCTTTCCATTTAATCGTCTCTGAATTAGAATACCCAAAAGATGGAAATAAACAAATTACAAGAATGACAATTAATTTAATGTACAAAAATTACTCTCCACCACAAAGGACCTTTTCAATTTTTAACTTTTTGCAACTTTGCAGAAGTGGATTACAATTACCATACAGTTTTTTCAGTAATTTTTCTTTCTCTTTCTGCCTCTCAATTTTTTTAAGTCTTTCTATTTCAAACAATCTAGCCGCTGACTCAAGATTTGACTTGAAGTATTGTGAGTCTGAATCTAATTGGTTCAATATGTCTCCTACAGTTCCAAAGTCACCACCTGAACCATCCCCCTCTTGCAAGCCAAACGGGTCTGAGTATTTTAGTGGGCTGTTCTCTACATACCGATATAGACTGTTATCTCCACCACCAAACCCAATTGGATCTTCGGAAATAAATCTCCCAGTCTCAGGACTACAATACACAACCCTACAGTAAATACGTTTCTATCTTTTCTGCCAATTCCAAGATTACAGCAACAACCTCATCATAAAAAAAAATAAATAATATGCTATTTACAATTCCGTAAATAATTATAGCTTTCTTACTTGAGGAGATATAGTTCAATTTAGTTCTTCCATTAAAAGTCATATGTACTAAACTAAAAACACCAAGTCCAAAAACACTAAAAGCTGTAACCTTCACATCAACCGTAACAGCTATAATTGTTATAGCCGTAAAGAGAATTATAGCGTTTAATAAAATTCCATTCATTATTTCTAAAATTGTTTTCATTTTCCTCTTTACCTAAAAATTATTATAACCCACCCTCTCTCATTCTTCTGTTCCTCTCTATATTTCTCTCTTGAATTTTTCTTATTTTTGGATCATCCGATAGTTTGGTACTATTCTTATTTTTTTTCTTCCTATTCCTTCTTTCCTTTAAGGAACAAGATCTGGTAGTTAGTGCTAGCAAGCCAACCACAGTCCCAACCGCAATAGCAGAAACAACAGCATTTTCGCCAAAAGGATCCACATTGATCAAGCTACTATTTCCAACATACCTATAAAGGTTAGAATCTCCACCAGCAAATCCAATCGGATCTTCGCTAATAAACCTACCCGTCTGTGTAGAATAATACCTCGCTCTATAATAGTATAAATCACTCTCAGCATCAAACTCTCTTCCCGTAAACCCAAATATATTACCGATTTGAGATGATTGAATTTCGACTCCACTCCCATCATAAATCTTCATTTGACCAAAAGCGGAGTAAGCATATTGTTCAATAGTGCTCCCCTGAATATCTGTAATTGCAATAATACTTCCTAGTTGATCAGTATGGAGATAGTAAACACTACCATTTGACTTCATCATCACTGGTTCATCAATTTTATCAGTATAGTAATAATCTATTACACCACTTGACTTGAAGATTCGAATGATATCAATTCCTTCTCCAATTAAACGACTTGCAAATGTATGCCTTAATGATTTTGGAGTTACTCCACCTTCAAGCTTTGCAAATGCTGAGTACTTCTTAACAACGAGTCCAACATCTGCTACAGAGAGCTTGGTTTTTTTATGTTCTGTTCTAAAAAGTAATCCTCGTTTTAAATCTGCTTCATGTAGATATGCAAGAAGCTCAACCCATACACCATCGGGAAAAGGAATTCTTCTCTCAATATCAAATTTTCCTTTTACAAAAAGGTCTTGTTCATCAATCGATACATCCTTGATCTTAATTCCACAAAGCTCACTTGTTCTAAGTCCTAAGCCGTAGAGTATTAAAATGATGAGCCTTTCCTTTCTACCAAATCTAGTTTTTCTATCAGTAGCAGATATAAGACTTGATGCTTCTTCTAGTGTTAAAAATCGTGGTTGGTACTGAGGTGAATCATCTTTAATACTAAATCCTACTAGTGGATTTTTATTACAGTACTCAGCTCTCCAGCAATAATCTACAAAACTTCTCAAATGTGACACTTGCTTCGATATACCTGTCCCTCTTTCTCCTTTTTCTCTTAAGACACTAAAGAATTGAATATATACACTCAGTTCAAGTTTCCAAATGTACTCATAGACTTCATTCTCTAATAAGTATTTTTGAAGCTTATTTAAGCTACATCGAATATCTTTTACTGAAGTTTGCTTGAGTTTTTTTATACTCAAACAGTAATCATAATACCCATCTATAATGGGATCACTATAGTTCATCTTCTTTCTCCTTTAATTTCTGTAATATGTTATTGATTGGATGTTTTCGCATTGCTTTTTTTCTTTCTGGATCTGAAATACTTAGATACCTCATCGTCGTTACTGCATTTGAGTGGCCTAAGGTTTGCTGAACTTGAAATAGTGGGACTCCCTCCTCAATTAGTCCTGTTGCACAACTATGCCTAAACATATGGATAGTGCATTTATCAACGTTTACTCTTTTAGCTATTCTCTTAAACTGCACTAGGATTTGAGTTCCGTTTACCCTGGCGCCTCTTCTGTTTAAAAATAACGCATCATTATTAATACCTAATTGTTGCAATAGGTTTGTTCTAGACTTCAAATAGTTTTCTATACAACGCCAACCAACCTCAGGAACAACAACGACTCTTTCTTTATTAGACTTTGCCCCAATGATTTTTAAAGTCGATTTATCTCTATCCCAATCTTTTAAATTTAAAGATAAGAGTTCACCTTTTCTTATTCCTGTTGAATAAAAGACACTGATGATTGCAGGATAAAGAGCTCTGAAATAAGAGTAGTGAACATTAAAGGACTCATCAAAAATCTTTTTTAGATCAGACCTTTTATATGTCTTTGGAATTTTTCTTGTATTACTTAGTTTCGGACCACTAATCCATCTTAGTGGATTTTGTTGCCAGTGCCCCTCCTCAACAAAAAGGTCACCAAGAGACCTCATATTTCCAATGACTCCACATGTACTAGACTTAGAGATAAAAGTTGTTCTAGATTTTATATAAGCATGAATAATCTCAAGGTTTATTTCTTCTAATTTGGGTTTAGGTTTTCGTTGCTTTAACTAAATACCCCACTTATAAAGCTCCTTTTCTTTATTCTTAATTGTGCTTTCTCTAATACCTCTTGCTCGATCTAAATCTGATAATCTCTCAACTAATGAATCCCACTTTTTCACGTAAAACCTCCTCGTTTCGTGATAAAAAAGCGGAATCTTACATCTTGCAAGTTGCCGTAACTAGATAAATTCATGTGTTTTCCAAAAGTTGGAACGGATAAACGATATATTTGTTGAAGATATGATGATTCGTATGACGGGCAACTTCCATCTGGAACCATGGGTACCGGACAGAAGAGCAAGGATCAGATTCGGGTAAGGATCATGACCTGGAAAACGTTGAAATTTTCCAGGTTTTATGGCCAAAAAAGGCAAAGAGTCAGGGTTTTACTAATAACTAGATGTAAGATTTTAATTTAAGACTTTAAGTATAATAAAAGTACAAAATGAAACAAATATAATTCCAATAGCTAAACACTTATAAGTATTCTGTTTCAAAATATCGATAATATTTTCATTTCGATATAGTACTATTTTTAAAACTACCGCTCCTAAAATACCAAAAGAATATTCAATTAAAACTGTAAATAATGAATCCATTAGTTGGGCCCACATGTTTTAGGTGGGATATTTGGGTTATTCAGCTTAACTGAAGGACTTATGGGAGGCAAACTAATAGGGGGTAAACTTTGCTTAACTGCCGGAGGACCTAGCGGTAAATCATCGTCACTTCCAAGTGGGTTACCACCACCAAGAAGTCCTCCAAGAGCACCGCCTATAGAACCTCCAAGGACACCACCACCGATTGTGCCAATCGGTCCAAGACTTGACCCTAAAACACCACCGATGCCAGCTCCTATTACTGAACCAATAGCTTGTCCGGTTGATGTTCCAGTTATTCCACCAAGCTTTAGTCCGTATGGATCAATATAGTAAATAGGGTTATTTTCAACATATCTATACAAGTTAGCATCTCCACCATCAAACCCAATAGGATCAGCTGTAAGAAAGCGTCCAGAGTTCGGATCATAATACCTCGCTCTATAATAGTATAAATCACTCTCAGCATCAAACTCTCTTCCCGTAAACCCAAATATATTACCGATTTGAGATGATTGAATTTCGACTCCACTCCCATCATAAATCTTCATTTGACCAAAAGCGGAGTAAGCATATTGTTCAATAGTGCTCCCCTGAATATCTGTAATTGCAATAATACTTCCTAGTTGATCAGTATGGAGATAGTAAACACTACCATTTGACTTCATCATCACTGGTTCATCAATTTTATCAGTATAGTAATAATCTATTACACCACTTGACTTGAAGATTCGAATGATATCACTTCCAGAATAAAGATACGATTCTACCTGAGCCCCGTCCACTTCTTTGGCAAGTCGTCTTCCCTCAGGCCCATACTTATAATCAACAATCTTTAACTGATTCCCCTCAGCATTTTTAGTTACAATAGACATTAACTTATTACTAGCATTCCAAAAGTACTCTGTCATAAACCCAGTTTGTTTATTAATTTTTAGTATCATATTACCATTAGGATCGTGAGAATAAGTGAAGTCTTCATCTTCGACAATTCGATTAAAATCATCGTAGATAGACTTAAATGAATTATTGTTAAGACTTAATCTGTTTCCAAGTTGATCCCACTCAAAACTCGTACTAGCTCCAGTAAAAGGATCAACTTCCGAAGTAACTTGATAAGTTTGGTCATAACTAAAAGTTTGATCTTTAACTATCGGTAGATTATTTTCCAACGTTTTAGAGGTGATATTTCCGACTTTATCATAAGTAAGTGAAAGTTTTGATATCGTCATTTGATTCATTTTGTGTTCAAGAGTTTTTATCCGATCTCGACTATCAAAGTTATAGATCGCTTCTACTCCTCCACCACTATATCGGAGTTTAGACCTTCGAAGTTGATGGTCATAATCGATATAGACATCTCCACCACCAGCACTTATTCGAGACAATAGATCTTGATTATCATAAAATAATTCTGATCGATAACTTTGATCATTTGTATGAATGGAGTTTATTTTACCATTAGTTAAATTTCTATCAAATCCAATAATTTGCGTAGATGGATACATTGCTCCCTCATATGTTACAGTATCAATGTCCCCAGTTACATGATGGTATGAATAATTAATTTTGGCAGATTCATTTTCAATAGATTCCAAATTCCCATTTGTAAAGTAATCATAAGTTGATAATGAATCGTATCTACTTTCAGATACAACCTGCCCGTCAGCATTGTAAGTATAAGCTGTATGTTTACCTTCTTTATCAACAAACCTTACTAGCGCTCCAGAATTATTATACTCGAAATGCTCCTCTCTTCCATTTGGGTCAACTAAATGAACAAGTCTATTTTCAGTATCAAAGTTAAAAACTGAGCTTTGATTTCTCGCATCTGTGAGCAATACTAAATTCCCAGCATTGTCATACTCAAAACTTGAACCTATTCCATCTGCAAGAGTATACATGACTTGTCTATTCATTACATCAAACTGAGCAGTGTTTGAATTAAATTTTTCATCAGTCTGAGATATTATATTACCAGAATCATCGTGAGTTCTAATGTTATAACTTCCATCAGGGTATGTCGTTTTGATTAGGTTTCCAGTTTTTTTATTATACTGAAAAGAAGTAATTCTATTTACACTATCTCTTCTTTGAATAATTTGCCCTTTGTTATTATACTTAAACTCAAAAAAGCTGCCGTTCAAATAAATTATTTTTGCAATATTACCATTTTCATCTCTCTCAAAGATAGTATGATTCTGATCTCCAGTTAATACTTCTGTTACCTCATCATTCACATCATACGAATAATGTGACTCTTCAGCACCATCAAGCAATGACCTTCTTACAAGATTACCTCTTTCATCATAATCACTAAACTCTTCGACTCCATTTGGTTCAACTTTTCTAGTAATCATTCCTTTTTCATCTCTATCAAAAAAATGTTTTCGGCCTAATTCAGACTCTGAAGAACTCAAATTAAAACCACTATCAAACTTCAACTTAGTTTCACTTCCTTCAAAATCTTTATATAATGCGATCTCATCTTCTTCTAGAAGTATATCCTCTGGATTCAGTCTGCTACCCTTTCTTGTTAAAAAATTACAATTAGAGGAACACAATAAGCTTCCCTCTAAAGCTCCAAGACTTTGATCAGCTGAAGACTCTGTTGTTGCTCCATTATTTAAGATTGAATTTTCAAGTCTAGAAAAAGCATTGTAGGAGTAGCTATTTGAATATCCACTCTTCTTTGTCTGAGTAACGAGTTGGCTGAATTCATTATACGAGAAAAGTCTTGATATTTGATCTGGATCGATAACTTCAATAAGATTCCCGTCTTCCATCCTAAAACTTGTCACTTTCCCAGCTGGGTCAGTAATCGATTCAACTTTCCCATCTAAATATGTGAAGGTATACTTTAGCCCAACTTCATCAATTCTTTCTGTGAGAAATTCACCTGAGTATTTATAATTAATTGAATTATTATTTTTATCAACTAGCTTAATCATTTTTCCTTGATTATCATAATAGATACGTTTTCTGTCTTTCATTGTTTCAACAAAGTATCCATCAATTTTTTTAAGAGTTAGAAAAGAATTCACCTGTGAAATATATTCATCGACATTATTTTCATCAAATAAATATACATTATAACTACCATCACCTCTGACAACTAGTATATTCCCGTCATCTTGAACATAAAGGGTACTTATTTCCAATAGAGACCACCCAGCACCCCAATGAGAGTTTTTCAAATTAATATGATAAACAGAAACAGGAAAATCTTCTCCAAAACTAGATTGAGGGTATTCGCTTCCTAAGATCACACTCCCTTTGTAAATCCCTGTAGGAAATAATGACAAGTCAACTTGAAGCTTATTTGTAAAAACAACATCTTCATCTTCATCAAAGACTGAAGAATTTGAAAAGACATCAAATCCTTGATCAATACCATTTAAGATTAACCTACTACTTAACTGTAAAGGCACTTGATATAAATGGTCCAAAACAAAAGTGGTATCAACTATTGGCTTTGCAACTGCTGAATTAGAGTTATAAACCAGAGTAATCTCTTGCTTTTTATTAAAAGATCTATAGCTCGTAATTGCATGATCCTCAATCAACGCTCCAGTCTTTAAATCAACAGAAGATCCGGTCGGTTTAACTGATCCCTCGCAAGAATTAGAAGGAGGAGGAGGTGAACCTGGAACCACTGGAGGATATGTTCTTGGTGGTCGTGGAGGACTTGGAATAGGAAGTTTTTTCTTATTCCCTTTGGGCCCAACGTAATGCCAAGTTGCTGCAACAACCCCGCCTTCGTATGTTTCAATCTTACTTCCATCTTGCGAAACTCTTGCCTTTCCAACAGCTTCAAACATCCCAGTATCAACATTAACTGAAAAAATTTCAAATTCACTTCCAGCCGTAAATCCTTCAGTATTACTAAAAGTTACCTCTAACGGATCGCTAAATCTTACTCCAGCTGGTTGAATAGTAAGTAACATAGAAGGTTTTATCGTATCAGGCAATGCTACAGGTGCAACACTTAAAGGAACTTCAGAAATTGAGATTGCTCCATTGTATAAACTACCCTCAGGAGTCATTACTGCCGTTGTAGCAGGAATAACTGCACTTACTCCAAGGTTAGGATTTGAAAGAGTTACCTCTGTGTTTTGTTGATAAGTTGTCTCTCCTGCAGAATCAATTCTTGGAATATAGAAAGGTCTTTCATGTACATTGTTTGTCCCTTCAACAAATGTAATTCCTTCTCCAAAATTTGCATACTTTGATCCATCTGGAGCATTACTTGCTGTAGAGGTATCAATGTAAAGTACGCCCTGTGCTTCCGGTATATTATTTAAAACAAAGTAACCATTAGAGTCGGTT
This sequence comes from uncultured Oligoflexia bacterium, assembly GCA_937120495.1. Classification (GTDB taxonomy): domain Bacteria; phylum Bdellovibrionota; class Bacteriovoracia; order Bacteriovoracales; family Bacteriovoracaceae; genus CAKZJW01. The sequence continues at coordinate 53,009 of CAKZJW010000035.1, read as the reverse complement.
GATGCTGAAACATTAGTTCCTTTCATAACAACAGTAGCTCCAACAATTGGAAGTACTTGTCCTTGTACGTGTGCTGTTGTATCGAGCACACGGCCAGACATACTTGTAGGTGTTCCTACTGGTGGAGCAATAACATTAATCACAAGAGTCTTAGAAGTAGAAGTAATTCCATCACTGATAGATACAACATAATTATTAATACCTACGTCTTCTCTTGCGGGTTTATACTTAAACTCACCTGTCCTTGCATTGAATTCCATCCCCTCTGGAAGAGGAAGTGGTGAAAAAGTAAAAAAGTATTCACCATCTGAATCATTTCCAGTTATATTAAATACAGACTCTGTTCCTAGAATTATTGATTGTCCCGGAATGTCATTTATAACAGGAGCTGTGTTTATAAATTTAACGGCAGTTACATTCATAAAAGCGGGGGCGCTATTTAATTTACCATCATTTACAACAAGACTAAATGTGTAGTTCCCATCGACATCAACAATAAATTTCATTTCTTCATCATTAAAATTTCCAAGAGGAGCAAGAGACTCATTTGGCTTTGAACTTAATGACCAATTGTATGTTAATTCATCTCCATCTTGATCCTGAGAGCCTAATGCATTTAACTTTAGCATCTCACCTACGTTTACACTTGTATTTCCGTTAATATTTGCTATTGGTCTATAAGTTGCTTCTAAAGAAACATTTACAGCTGAACTATCTTCGTATCCATCATTAACAATTAATTGGAGCTCGTAAGTTCCAGAGATATCAGGTGTAAAATTTAAGAATTCAGAAGAGCTTGTTGGAATAGAAGTATTAGATCCACTAGGTTTACTTAATAAACTCCATTTATATATAAGCGGGTCATTATTCTGATCAGAACTTAAACTTCCATCAACTTCGAAAGATTGAGCAGTTTCAATAAAAGGAGAGCCGATAACAATTTCTGCGACAGGAATTGTATTATTGACCTCCATAGAAAAAACATATGGCTTTGATTTCTTTGTTGAATCTAGAGCAATTACTTGAAAAATATAGATGCCGTTTACATCAGCTGTAAATAAAGCAGGGTTAATACTTGGATTAGTGATTTCGTTCATACTCTCGTCTGGTGAGTAGAGTACGCTCCATTCATATGTTAAGGTATCATTGTCATAGTCTGTAGATTGAGATGCATTTAGCTCTAAATCAGTTCCAATAGTTGAAATAAAACTTTCGTTTGCAACTGCTTTCGGTGCAGAGTTTACAGTTGAGAACGTAATTGTTCTGGTCTTACTATCAGAAGTTCCGTCATTAACAAATAATTCAACTATATAATCTCCAGACAGATCAGCCGTAAAGCTTGCTGTGTCAGAAGCTCCTGATAAGCTTGCTGAGCTGCCAGCAGGTTTTGATTTAAAACTCCAATTATAAGTTAAAGAACTTTGTTCGAGGTCACTTGACTCACTTCCATCAATTGTCACAAAGTCACCAACCGAAATAGTTCTATCTTCTTTTAGATTTGCAACTGGCCTTGTGTTCAAAGTTGTTAACCACAAGATTTCTTCTAGAGAGCTTTGCTCACCAGATGTTACGATCAAACCAACCTTATAAACTCCAACAAGATCGGTCTCGATTTTTGCAAGTGGTAGTTCATCGTTTATAATCGTTGCTGTAGATGATGAGGGTTTTTCTATTAATCTCCACTTGTATGATAGCTTTCCCTCAAGAGGGTTATAGGACTTTGAACCATCAAGCTTCACAATATCGCCAGAAATAATTTTTTTATCTGCTTCAACAACTGCAACTGGCTTTATGATTAGAGTTGGAAATTCAGTGTTTGAAGTCGTTGTGTTACCAATATCTAGTTCATCTGCAATTAACTCAACATTTCCAATATCAATCGTGCTAAGTGGGCTTGTATTTTTAATTTTTCCATTATTATTTATAATTGAAGAATTTATAACTTTAACACGCTTTGGATTTAACTTTGAATTAGAAACTCTTTTCAAACCATAACCCTGTTGTGAATTTCCTGCAAGGCCATTACCGCTAACAACAGAGTTTAAAATCTTTATTTTGTTCTCACCTGTCACTACACCATTTCTACCGTTGCTTGTAATCTCGGTATTTCTTATTGCGTGGTTTCCAGTATTCTGTTTTGCTATGAAAATACCATTTCCGTCATTGTTCTTAATTTCAGAAGACTCTAGAACGAATCTTTTAACAGACGAAGCAACCTTGATTCCGTCATTTTTAGCATTTTCAATAATTACATTTTTTAATTTAATCCTCTCAGAGTTACCTTGTATTTGAATACCAAAGGAAGATGAATTATCAGCATCTATTGTGATTTTTTTAACTTTAATATCTTTAGAGTAATTTATTTTTATCCCTTTGATACTAGCCTGACAGTTTGATCTAAGAACAAGGTCTTTTTTGTTCTTAATTTTTATAACTTCATTGAAGTTGTAAGTTCCCAGAATAATTTTATCCCATCTATTTGCTGCATTTACAGCAGTTTGAACTTTATTAAATATTTCAACTTGTCCATTTTGCTTTTTAAGCTTGACCCTAAAGTTATTACAATTATCTGCAATTGCTCCATGTGCAAGTAGCAGTCCTACTAATGATAAAAACATCTTATTCATTTATATATCCTTGTTCTTTTTTCTATTACTTAAGTATTCTTCCATTAACTCTTCAAATATTTCTTTAGAAGATTTATTCTTTTTTCGAATTTCATTTGAGTAGTTTAAAGTCGGTCTAAAAGGTATTGCTGTGCTACTGCTCGTTGTTACAACAGAGGGTACCGTTATATCGAAAGACGTTGAGCCTTCACTCCCCCAATTATCAATCGCTATTACGGTAACCGTATAGTCACCGGGCTGAGAATAAGTATAATCCACATGATGACTATCAATAAAAGTAGTTCCATCTCCCATATCGTATTTAAAGCAAATAATTTCACCGTCATCCGTAGATTCATAAGTTGAAACTGTAAACTGCTTTGGTGATTGAGGGTCCCAAAAGCCATGATCTGCTATAACTGTTGGATCTAAATTTCCAACAGGTACGTCAGAGTCATAAATTAGATATCTAGGATAATCATTTCTAAGATCACCAGAGTTGTCTTTTAAGAAAGCTGATGCCGTAATGTTTTCAGCTACAGTAAAAGTATGTGAGAACTGTAGATCCGTATAATAAAATTCTTGATCATTGTAATCAGTATGCCATTGAAATGATTTTAATCCATCCAAGTCGCTACTTCCTGTTGCATCAAAATTAATTGTAAAGGGAGCCTTCCCCACACAAGAGTTCGCATTCAATCGTAATGATGGTTTTTTATCTACGAATTTATTAATATCAGCAAAGTGAACCCTAGTTAATCCATATTCATTCGTAACATAGGTTCTTTTGATATGAACCCCTTGAACGGAATGGTCTTGTGTATGCATCATAGAGTTCAATGCCAAACTTTCAAATATTCCATCAACAGCAAAATGCCAAATAATATTACTTTGGTTTGGATCAAAATCAAAATCAACTATTTCATGATTGCTTTGAAAAGGAATAAGCCCTTCATATGTATCAGAATCAATTTCAAAAGAAGGAAATTTGGTATTAGAGTTTAAAACTATTTTTTGAGTAAATGATTTCTCTTCACCTGCTATCAATTCGGCTTTAACCGTAATGTTATAAGTTCCATCAGCAGCGTACGTGTGATAAGGATATCGATTATGTGTAATTTCTTTTTGTCCGTCTCCCCAATCAATAAAGTAGGAAGCATCTGTTGCCGGTGTTATTATATATATTTCTTCTAATTGAAGATCAACTGTTAGCCCGTTCTGGTCAAATATAAAAAACCTATATTCATTATAGTCAGGATTCTTTACGTGTACAAATTCACCATACGTATTGGATATATTGTTTGAATCTATAACTGTTAATTCAACATAGTAAGTTCCCGGAGAATTAAATGTGTGGCTAACATTTTTACCACTTTTAAAACTTTCTCCAGATATTTGATCCTTCATGTTCCATTTATAGGTAAGGCCTAAAGCATTTCCAGTGGCATCAATTGAATTTTCTCCAGAAAAGCTAACTGTTAATGGCGCATCACCATATCCGATACTCTTAGTAAACATTGCTTGTGGTATTGGCGCTGGTCCTGATCCATCAACGGTTATAGTGAATATTCTGTAGTTACTAGATTCTCCATCCCTAACAAGTACATAAGGATAGTATGTACCTGCAGTAGTATATGTATGGTTAACATTGTTTAGCCCTACACCCTCTTGTATTGGAGATCCGTCTCTAAAATTCCAAATAAAATATAATTGGTTATCTGGCGTTTCTCCGTTATCAGTAGTTAAGGCTGCATTAAAATTAACATTTAAAGGTGATGGGCCTTCATAATTATCCACGACAACTCTCACGGATGCTATATTGGTATCCGTGACAGTTATTTGTCTGGTTGTAGAGGTTGATGCTCCGTTGTCATCAAAAACGGTTGCTGTAACAGAGTAAACTCCAGCATTTTCATAATAATGATAAATAGATCCTCTAATATCTGCATTTTGATAAGAAAGATCAATTTCTCTTTGATTGCCATCACCAAAGTTCCACATGATTTTCGTTATCACACCATCAGTGTCTGTTGGTAAATCCTCTAATCTAATATTTACACTTGCCGGTAGTCCTCCCCAAGTTTTCAAATGGGAAATATTTCCAGAACCAATAGAAGGTGGGGTATTTGCCGAAAGATCAACATCTACTGTAACCACATTACTTGTTATATTAGTAGAGTTTCCTGAGTCTGTAGCTGAAAAGATAATTGTATCAGTTCCTTCAAAGTCAGTATTTGGCGTGTACCTGTAGAATCTTCCAAACATATGCTCTACAGTTCCGCTTGAACCCGTTTGTTCTAAGTTATAAGAAATAATCTGTTGAGATGCTTCTACTGGATCGGCAAGAGGTAATTCAAATTCAATTGGAAAATTTGGTTTTACAGCTAAATTCAAATCTCCAAAAACGGGTGGCGTGTTTGGCGAAATGATAACGTTAACTGTAATTGTCGTTTCTAAATTGAAGTTACTATCACTCACTCCCAATATATCAAAATTATCATTTCCAACAAATCCACTGTTTGGAGTGTAAGTTACTATATTTGTAATTGGGTCTAACGTAGCAACACCGTTACTCCCTTGCCTACTGATGGAAGCTGTAACTGGACTTGTATTCATTACAGAAAGGTAGTTAGTCATAACTTCCGTATTACCTGTAAAGTCAGCGATGCTTAACATTGGTGGGAATTCATTTGTTACAAGTACTTCAATTTTTGCAATCGTTTGCTTCGAGGGAATTCCAGAGTCATAAACTCTAACCAAAACTTCATCTCGCCCAATATAATCGTCTTCAGGTCTGTAAAAAAGAGTGTTACCTGTTAAATATGCTGTTCCACGATAAGGAGTACTAATAATTTCATAAAATAAAACATCATTATTGTTAAGATCCATTGCATCTAGAACCAAAGAATGGTCTTGCCCATAAAAAGGAATATTCAGAGTTTTATCTTCTAGAATAGGTGCCGTATTTAAGTCTGACATTAGTGTATTCTCTTGAACTTGAATAGCAACATTGCCTGAAAAACCACCCGATGCTTCAATTACAAGTTCGTTATCGATCTCTAAATAAACTTCTTTAATAAACGTTTCTTGACCTTGGCCTGTCGTTTCAGAATAAAAAGAGATTTGTTCTCCGTTTAAACGCATTATAACTTTATCAATATCTATAACTGTCACAACAAGAGAGTAAGAACCTACAGGGTTTGGCTGAGAGAAGTTATATACTTGAGAGTTACATCCAAAAAGACCAAATGTAGCCTTGCAAACAATAGATGTATCATAATTAACAGGTCCGTAAAGAATGTTACCTGTTGACTGAGAAGCTGATATAGAAAAATGTTCTATCGTATTCTCACCGCTCATATCCTGTACAGTTAGCTCGAATCCATAAGATCCAACTCTATCAGATACAAACTCCGCCGTTCCATCAAAGTTATCTAGAAGTTCAGCATCCGATCCAGCAGGAGCGTTAAGAATTCTCCATTTAAAGGTAATATCATCACCATCTGGATCATAAGAACCACTAGCATCTAGTTGGTACCTATCTCCAGCTAAAACATGACTACCTACAGGTAGATCAACAATTGGTGACTCGGCTAATAAGTTAAAACTTATCAATATCACAAAAATAGTTGTTAAAATTTTACAGTTCATCTTTATATCCTCATTATTCATTTATTGTAATTTTACTAGGCACACGCTTAGGAACGAGATGTCTCATATCAAGACAAGATCTATCCGTTAAAGCATGTAGAAAATTGATTAAGTCATCCACTTCGTTTTTTAAAAGATCAATTTTATTTATCTCACTAGTTCGCCCAATCAGAGTTAAAATTCCTTTTGCGTTCATAATTGTAAAATCTTTTTTTGAGAAAATTTTATCTTCAGGAAGATTTACTTGAGATTGATCAAAAGAAAATAAAGCTTTCTTAGGGTTTAAATGATGTTCAACAATTCCACGCAAAGTATTATAAGCACCTGAGTGTCCCCATGGCCCAGTTATTGCTACATTACGAAGAGGTAAAGTTCTAAACTTGTAACGATCTCTGATATCGTTAGTAACCAACTCTCTTCCATAGTCTTCTTGTTTGTTAAATCCAACGCCTTTTCCGGGTCCAATTTGTGCCATAGCTATAGAATGAAACTTATTATCCGTGAATAGATTTCCTGAATGGCAACTTGAACACTTTCCTTTTCCATAAAAAATATCCATACCTCTGATTTCTGATGGATTTAACGCTTCTTTATTTCCTTTCTTATATTGATCAAATGCTGAATTAAGTGTTCTAAATCCATCTTCTTCGAACTTTGCTATTGCATTACCAATGTGTGAAATATTTATTTCATTTTTATTCTTAATTTGTGGGTAAGCTTTTTTAAAAAGCTCTACATATTCATCGATAGCAACAACTCTATTAGTGACTTCTTTCCAAAGTTTTTTAAGGTTTCCCTCGGCTGCATACTTCCCAATTGTATTTTCATTTTTTTGTCCGGCCATTTCATCACTTGATGTAATTGGAAAAATGGCTTGTGCTGCGACTAAGTTATCTAAGCCTTCAGGTAAATCAAATCCGGCTGGGGAATAAATTCCACTAGGGTATTTAGAACTAACCTCAATCCTTCCATCGTGAAATATCGTTGTTAACTCTTTGGGGTCTAAATTAAATATATGAGGAGCATTTCTTGGAACTCTGCCATGCACCCTAGAGCTACCAAAACCTAAGTGCCTAGTAACTCCTAAACCTGCTCCGCCTTCACCTACAGAAAGTGCCAATCCATCACCTGTACCTGAGAGAGGATGATGGCAAGTTGCACATGAAATATTTTTATTACCGCTTAACACTTTATCAAAGAATAAAAATTGGCCTAATTGATACTTGGGATTAGCAAAACATATATTTAATACACTCACCCCTAAAACGATAATTATTTTTTTCACTTGCCCTCTCAATGTTTTAATTTGAGAGCATGAAACATGAACTTGAGTATTCCTGTCAAAGAGAAGTTAAAAACTTCATAAAAGTTTAGAGTTCAAACTTTTTATTAAGAATTAATTTAGAATTTTAAATTTTTACTAAGAATTAATTTAGAATGTAATTTCAAAATTATTTTTTTAAAACTTAAGCAAACTTAATTTTTTTATACAAATTCATATTAAACCATAAACTTCAGCTTTTAGAATCTTACTGGTAACGGTCGAGAATATCATGTTCATAAAGGTCCTACACCTCTATCAATTGTTCATTCATTTAAATGATATTCAGCACAGTAGAACAAAAGTAATACACCCTCAAGAGAATGTTTTGGTAAAAATTGAATCAAATTATTCAGAATGAATTTTACAGTGTTATGTTTATAAATAAGATTTATAACAGCCTCTTTATCTAAGGTTTTCACTTACGTCAGAATAGGTTTCTGTAACAAATATCCAAATTTTCCAATTTGGGTTAATTTTTTTGTTGAATCTAACTCATCAAAACCCAGCTCTTTATATACTAAAATCGTTAATAAGCAGGTTAATCTATTTGTCACAAACAGAGCTTCTCTGCCTTCAAAAATTTCTTTTTTCGTAGTTTCATCATAGTGAGTCATATAGTTTCTGGTATTAATAATCTTCTCTATAAATTTTGCTTTATCTTTATAAAGAAACGTTTGTAAATTTTCAGGTAATGTATTTATAAGCTTTCTCAAACGATTTCTAAGGGATAAATCATTAGAATAAGTAACTTTATCTTTAATCATTGCTAAAAAATTTTGATCCTCTAGTTCAGGAAGAGAGTCTAATACTTTCGAAACTAATATAGTATGAGATTCTGGAGGTATTCTAAACTCATTTTCAAAAATACCTCTGTGATATCCTTCAATAGCTTTTATAATAATTAATAAATCTAACTCTTCAAATTTATTTTTTCTTTTAAACGATTTTGCAAATAAATGAATAGCTCCTGGTATTTTTTCATTCAAGAAAAACCATTTATTAAGAATACCCTCTAGGTCATTTTCAATCCGCTTAAAGTTTGTTGGTAATTCATAAAAGGTTTTACTTTTAGGCTTCGAACTAATTGAAGGTGTAAATAAAACTTCTCCTTGTAATTTTGTTTTTTCCATCGATGTATTTGTGTCATCATAATCAAGAGCTCTAATTGAAGTAAAATAAACTTGTTCACCAATTAAGATTGAAAACAAGTTCAGTAGTGACCCCGAGATGTTTAAAAAATCATCAAAAGAGTACTCCTTTTGAGGTCTAAGAATTATCGAACGTGCATAATCAATCCCGTAGTCTTCAGGAGAAATTCCTTGTTTAAAACTTGATCGTGTATTACTTTTAAATTCGATATTATTGAATGCTATGTTAGCTTTAATATCAGTAGGTAGCTTGAACTTTAAAGTGTATGTGTCTTCTCCACTACCCGGTAGCTCCCCCTTAAAAGGTTGATCCAAAAACCAACTTTCGATTTGCGTAAAAGAGAATTCAAATGCCTTAAAGCTAGGCTCTACACCAATTTTAAATTGAGCTCCAAACATTGCAAATTGACAAGAAAATGTCATGACACAATCTGATGGATCAAAGCCTCCACTTTTATTGATTACTATATTTCTATACAGGCTTATGGGTTTACCTCCTACTAAAAAACCATTAATTATTTGAGGTTGCTCAAAGCTTAAATTTAAAGTCTCATTATCTCCCCAAAAGCTGCCAAAAAGCTGTAACCTCAAACCATCTTCCGAATCAAATGTTAAACGACCAGTTCTAGTGTCTTCAAATGTAGAGTCGATCGAAAACTCACCAAAAAATTCATATGACTCAAATACCGAATATTTATTTGACATTATTACACCTCTTTCTATTTGTAGTTACCAAAAAAAGCTAACTACGGCCAATGACTACGATTTTATACAAGATATTTAATTTCGGATGATTTCAGAAGATAAAGATGATTTATTTTCGAGCTAGATCGAGTTCATCTATTTAAATAAAAGGGGGGATATGCCCCTGATAGGTTTCGTTCAATTAATGCTACCGCTGGTGGAGATGGTAGAGTTATCAAGATTTCACTATTTAATAGAGCCAAGGTTTAATTCTTTTATATTAACTAACCTCTTAAAAAACTAAAATTTACTCGTATTTAAGTTTTTCACTAATACCTTCAATTTTTTACTCTCTAAAGAAAGATCTTTATATAATTTAATCAAATAACTACTACCAACATCAAGTATTGGTTCAAACATAAATGAATTTACATGTATATTTTCCGGAGTCATTAAGTTCACCCTATCTAGGAGATCAAGAAGATGTTTTTTTCCTTTCACACTATCTTCACCTACGAGTATTTTATAAAGCATTATAGTTTGATCAGATTTAAGCTTCTTAAATGACTCCTTTTCCACAATTAGCTCCATCATGATTAATTCCGCTAAGAGCCGACAAGAGATTATAAGCACAAGCTTCTCTTCAAGAGAAACTTCATCCACTGAGTTATCTGATATACGGTTTGCATCTTCAAACAAACAGCTAATGACACCTCTTTCAACATCTAGCTCTACGGTATTTTGAAATCGAGGAATTTCATCTTGAAATAAATGGAACAAATGCTTCAACTTCAATTCGAATGTTTTATCCTTAATGTGCAACAAGCTAGTTAACGTCGAGTAACTCTCATGAGTAGAGCCTTTCGTATACTCAACAATATTTCTAACGAAAGGAATTAAAGCAATTGCTTGACTGACTGTTGCGACTCTCTCTATCCAATAAATAAAGGGATTATTCTGAAAAAACATTGGTTCGATTTTTATCTCTTTACTCTTTCGCTCTGCTTTTAGAGCATAGTTTCTACTTAAATTTATCCGCCTAATAATTGTTCTAAAAAAATCAAAATTATGAGTAAGAATTAATAATCTTATTCTTGGAAGTTGCGAAATTTCTCTTAGGTAGTGCATAACTGCATATTTATTTTTGTAATCGAATGAGTCAGCAATATCATCAACAACAACTATCGTAATTTTATTTGACTTAATAATGTGCTCTAGGTCGAATAGAATATTTAGTATGTAAAATGCTCTTTCCTCCCCCCTACTAAGACACGATTTCACGATATCAGCTTTTACATTTTCGACAATTTCGCCATTAATATCAGTATGGTCAAATACTAAACGTGGAGTTGACACCTCCCTTAATATTATATCAGGCAAGTTTTCAACCCGCATTGTGAAGGGCATCGAATAACGGGAGTTAAAGACTGATACTACATCTTGCCACCTAGTTTTCTCAGCTCTTGCTGATTTGTATATCGACTCAAGCTCAGATGTTTTAGTTTTGTATACAGCTAGAAGAGCATTATATTTATCAAATCGCTTAAGAAAATATGATAACCAAAACTTTTTTCTTAAGTTTTCAAAGTCTCTTAGATAGGGCAACAATTCTTTATTGCCTAACAAATACTTCCTAATTTCTTGGGCTTTGATAGTTTTAAAAGCTTTGTCAACATTATCCCAAGCAGTTTTCAACTCTGGTGAATTTACGACTTTTGAATTTAATGCATCTAGTTCTTTTGAAAAGTCCCCTTTTGCAGAGAACTCTGTATATTCCCCTGCTGCTTTATCGAGAATATTAATTTTATGATTTGCACCATAAAAGTCATATTTGTCTAAAGTATCTGATACAGACTTTGCAGAAAACACATCGAAGTTTTTATCGAGAATACCTGCTTCTTCAATTACCCTTTCATATTTTTCAATATAAGTTTCTAGAGAAGTTGAGACATTGTTCTTATTCATCACAGTGACATGCTCATGCTTTAAAATTTTGTTATACTTGAAGTCAGCAAAGAATATATTCGCATTATTGACATCATTTTCAAGAGATAACATAAGCTCAAAAAAGTTATTTTTTCCAAAGTCTTCGAGTATGTATTTTTCAGCATTATTTGCAATTTTAATCCCTGACAAGCCACCAACATCTCTGAGTAAATCAATTTTTAACTCCGAGAGCTGTTCCAAAATACTATCATAGCGCTTCTTTAACCTCTCGTTCACCATCAAGCTTGACTGCGCGCCCGAAGAGAAGTCTTTAACAAATGGCTTTATTACATAAACTTCGTCTGACAATAGCTCATCAGAACCATTTTTTAAAAGTTGTATCAAAGGCTTTAGGTGAGGCTTCACTCTGTCTTTAGTTACTGAGTGATCATTCATTTGTCGATCATAAAACGTATTCGCAAGAGAAGACTTCATGACTCCATTAGGAGCGTAAATAACATGAGACCTGGTATTACCATAGTCCAATTTGTATTCTAGCTTTGATATTCCATAACAATTCTCAAGCCTTAATAAAAGTGATTTAATAGGAATTTCCTCGTTCTGGTTCTATATATTTATGAATTAAGCTCAGATAATTAAAGCTACAATCAAACTTTTTTATATTTGTATACACCTTTAATATTTGCAGCTAAATATTCACCATGTGAATTCGCTTGCATCAAAGAGTCATATTTTATTTTTGGAACTTCGAAATAATGGTATATCGCTCCATCACTAAACTCAACTTCTAGAGTATGAGAAATTTGGTCGTAACCAATCGAATTGATGTTAGAAGACGAAACAGTTGTTCTTTGCATAGTAATTCCTTGAATCTTTATTTCTAAATGATTTTAGAAATATCTAATTTTTATACAGTAAACTACTTATCGAACGACCTCCTATTAAGTTCACTTAAGATTTCCTAAAGTTTTTGTCCCTCGACCTTTTTTAGTGAAGTGTGTTTTTAATTTATATGGAGTACTTGGGAGGTAGTTGATAGAAAGATACAAGCGTCAAACATAAACATATATATCAAGGATTAATTAACGAAAAGAGTATATTAGTTCTATTCTCAAAAGTCGTATTTTGCTTTTTACTTAATATTTAAATATAACTTAAGTTAACTTTAGAAGGTTTCAAGCTACTAATTCTTTAGATATTGCGGAAGTTACTTTAAGCATTGAATCAACATTAAAATTTGAACCTGCTGCCATTCTTCTAATAGTAGCAATAGGCACCTTAGACCTTCTCGAAAGTTCTTCTTTATTTATAACATTTAATAATCCGCCTAGGATTTCATGAAAAGCTTTTTTATCTCCTTCCAAAATGGCTTCGGACAAAGAATCAATAACCGACTCTCTAGATTTAAAAAAATCAAGGGAGTCATTCTTAAAAAGAGTTATACTTCTTTTTAATTTTATGGGCCTTATCGTATCAATATCAAACTTGCTCATAATTAATTTTCCTCGCTTAAAGATTTAATTAGTGATCGAGACTTATTAATATCTTTTTGTTGTGTATTTTTATTACCACCAAGAAGTAAAATAATTAAGTTACCCTCTTCGTCTTCTGTAACAGTAAAATATACTCTTCTACCAGATCGCCACCTTAACTCAGCGAGACTATCTCCAAGACTTTTTGCATCACCAAAGTGTCCATCGTTAAGAATTTTAACAATTCGAGCCTGAACTTGCCCTTGCTCTTTTTTCTTCAATTTATTAAACCAATCTATATAGTTTTTAGTCTCTAGAGCTCTATACATACACAATCCTATCATATTTGATATATTTAAACAATTTATATATCATATATGATATATTCAATACTATTAATTCAACAATATTAAGCACTTAAAAAGCAAAGAATTAGCGACCACCTGTCTAGTTCACAGTACTCTCTTTTAAAAAATGTGTGTTACACATGTGTTACGGCCAATTGAAAATACCCGATATTAGACGAAATGAACCGAAGTCAAAAAGAAGCTAAACACATGTTATTATTATCTTTTTGTAATGCTTTAAAGTGCTTACAAAACACTATAAACCGGGTTCATATCCCGGGGGTCGGCAGTTCAAATCTGCCTCTCACTACCATTTTTAAAGATTCTAAAGACTCTCTTATACGTTTAAGCTCTCGCATATCCCCTACTTTTTAGGTATAATACAAACATGAGCACAAATAAAAATCATCAATTCAGTGAGCTTGAAGAGCAGTCTAAACAGCTACAAATATCCGCTTTAAATGCAAAGCTTGCCTTATCTGTAGATCAAAGGATTGACGCTCATGAAAATGCTCGTGAGTTAATCAATGATCTCGTTAACTCTAAAAAGGTTTTAAATGCAGGATCTAAAGAAGCTTCTTAAATTACTACTCGAAAATGATATTGACTTTGTTCTCATTGGTGGCTTTGCTGCTGTTGTGCACGGCTCTACTCTTGTAACTCAAGACCTAGATATTTGTTCTTCTATGTCTGTAGAAAATATTGAAAAATTAAGAAGTATATTAAAAGACTATAATCCAGTTCATAGAATGAATAGAGCTGCAAATCTATCATTTACAGATCACCCTGAAAGCCTTGAGGGTATTAATAATATATATCTTGATACAGACTTAGGCATTCTCGACATATTATCGGCAACAGAGCCTGCAGGAGATTTTCAAACAATAAAGAAGAACTCAATACAAATTGAAATTTATGGTCATATTTGTAATGTAATTTCTATTGATGATCTTATTAAAGTAAAAAGTTCTATGAATAGAGCAAAGGATATTCAAGCAGTCCAGGAACTTGTTCAGATTCAGGCCTTAAACAAACGCTAGAGTTTCAAATAATTATCTTTTTACAAAAGGTTTACTTCATGGTGCTCTAAAGCGAAAAGACTGCTTAAAGGTTATTTTTTTACCTTTTGGGTTCTTTGGAAACTTAATCGTTCTTATTACATTTGAAATACACAAAACTCCATAGTCACTAAAGTTGTACGAATAACCTAGATGATCAACTTCCCCACTCGGTGTGATTTTAATAAAAACATCTAATGATTTATTTTTAAATTGAAGACCTTTATTGAGCTCTCTTTGATAGCAAGCTTCAATTAGTCTCGATTTATTTGCTACCAATTTTTTTATTTTACTATGGTATGTTTTTATTTTATTTTGCCTCGCAAATGCGATTCTACTTTGACTACTCAGAAAGGTTATAAAAAGTGCTAGATAGATATATCTTAATTTTTTCATGAACTATGCCTCATCGATGATTTTCACCTACTATTACAATAATTTTATCATGATTGATTTTTATTAAAAACGGGCAATTCACACCAATGGGTAAAGTATCTGGGCGACTTGAATCTTCTATTCATCTGCCATGCCTTACTATTAAAGCCACACGATGCGGAGCGAACTTTGTCTTCACCTAATCTTAAGTTGATCCTATCAATCACATACATTAATTCGAGGTCAGCTTTCGTATCGCTAAAAGCAAACAGATCTGTCTGATATTCATTTTGAGAAAAGAAGTCATCTAGTCTAACTCCCGCTTTGCTGTACTCATATCCCCCCTTAAAACCACGATCAACTAACTTAAATGCTTCCTTAATTAATTTTCGTGTATCACAAGTTGGAGTCACAAGTTTTACTCGTTCAAGAAATTGATATTGAGGTATATCTTTAAAAGCATTAGTACGAGCAAAAATACTAACTTGAGTACATAGAGAATTTTGTCTTCTGAGTTTTGTTGCTGCATTAGTAACGTAGTTTGCAATTGACTCTCTAAGTGAATTTTTCTCATAAATTGGGCTCCCAAATGTCCTTGAACACATTATTTGTTTTTTTTCTGGATGAAGATTAAGTGATAAACAGTCTACCCCCATAAGC
Source organism: uncultured Oligoflexia bacterium (assembly GCA_937120495.1). Taxonomy (GTDB): domain Bacteria; phylum Bdellovibrionota; class Bacteriovoracia; order Bacteriovoracales; family Bacteriovoracaceae; genus CAKZJW01. The sequence goes on along the minus strand of CAKZJW010000035.1, from coordinate 37,737 downwards.
TCATGTTTTATTTGCAAGCCTACTTTTGTAAGTAACTTCTGAATCCGAGCTTCATTAGAGAAAAACTTTAATTCAAAAGCTGTCTTTATCCCGATTGATTTAAGTTTCAAAGAGCTCTGCTTTCCAATCCCCCAGACACTAGAAACCTTCATCTTCTTTAAAATTTCATTTTCTTCTTTTTCACAATTAAAAATAAAGACACCAAAAGAATTTTCATTCTCTTTAGCAAAGCGATTTGCAAGCTTAGCAAGAACTTTCGTTCTACCAATCCCAATACTAACCGGAATCTTTGTTTCCTTTAAAATCTTTTCTCTTAGCAGCCTTGCCCACTTCTCGATATCCTCTATTCCATCTACCCTTGAGAATGCTTCATCAATTGAGTACACCTCAAAGTGTGGAGAACACTGATCTATAATATTCATGACCCGATTTGATAAGTTTGAATAGTTTGCAAAGTTCGATGAAAAAACTGCTACATTGTTTTTTGCACAAAGCTCTTTTATTTTAAAAAATGGGTCTCCCATTTTTATGCCAAGTCGCTTTGCCTCCGGGCTTCTAGAGACAGCGCAACCATCGTTATTTGAAAGAACTATCACGGGCTTGCTCTTTAATTCTGGCCTAAAAACTCTTTCGCAAGAACAATAAAAACTATTACAATCCACAAGAGCATACATAGCTACAAGTCTTTAATTACAGCAGTAACAACACCAAAAACTTCTAATTCGTCTTCATCTGTCACGCTGATTGTTTTATATTTTCCGTTCAAAGACACAAGTTTTTTTTCTGGATATCTAAAAATGATTTTTTTACAAATAGGACTTCCATTAAAGTGTAGTGCCACAATGGAGTTGTGCTTAACCTCTAGCGAACTATCGACAACAAGGATATCTCCTTCTTCAATTTTAGGAGACATGGAGTCTCCCGATGCTCTCACAAAAAAAGTAGAATTGTGATTCTTAAGATAACGCTCATCTAAGGAGAGATGATCCTCTACAAAATCCTCAGATATTCCAAAGAGACCACATGCTATTTTGCCTGCGAATAAAGGAATCAAATGCTTTGAGAGCTCCTTTTGATTAATTTTTTTAGCTATTATGTCCATAATATACTTATTATACATATCCGTAACTTTTCCGCAACTCTTTTTTCAAAATTTGTATTCGGAAGCACAAAATAGCTACCGAATACATAAAGATATTACTCAGTGATCATCATGTTTGCTGTGAGAATCCTAAACTCCATGCTCTTCACCTTCACATTCACACTCTGTTTCTGGCTTTCCACACTCATGGCACATTTGAATTTTCTTTCTTCTAGTCTTTTTCTTTGATGATTGATTTGTCTCTTTCTTTTCAATCATCTTATGTAATTTTTCATGAGCAAAGCTGCTTCCAGAGAACATAAAACACATAAGGGCTAGTGTCATAATCACTTTTGTTTTCATAATTGATCCTCCGATCTTTTTTGATTAAATTTCAATATCCATTTTTCTAAACTTGAATAAAAAACTGGTAATACAATTAAAGTAAGTAAGGTTGATGAAATAATTCCGCCTATAATTACTGTTGCAAGTGGCCTTTGAACTTCGGCAGAGCACCTTTTTTAATTACATCAGTACCAGTCTTTCCTTTGTCTCTAAGATTATTAAAGCTATTAACTAAAACAACTCCATTTAAAACAGCGATTCCAGAAAGAGCGATAAAGCCAACTCCAGCAGAAACACTAAAAGGAAGCTCCTTAATCATAAGTGCGAGAACTCCTCCTAATGTACAAAAACAGTCTACTAGAAGCGAACTGCCTAATTTCAGGAAGATAGCTTGTCTGTAATACTTTCAAAGAGCTATAGCAAAAAACTAATTAGGGGTAAGTTTATCCATCACATAAAGGAAAAAATGTTAAAACCACTAAGTCTACTCACATTCTTGATAGCAACAACTTGTATATTTCAAAGTAAACTTGCACAGGCTAACGTAGATAAATGTAAAGAGCTCAAAACCGATTGTGAATATTACTTATGTATTGAAGCTCAAAAAAAATGTGGATCAAAAGGATATTTAAAATCTTTTGGCCATAAGTATTGTCAAAGATTTGAGATGCGAAGTGATACATACTTCTCTTTAAGTACACAAAAATGGATTCAACAAACAAAAAACTGTCTTATTAAAAAGATTGATTCATTCTCGTCAGAGAAAACATCCTGTAAAGAGTTAAGGGTTAAAGCTTTTAGTTCACATGTTTCTTGTTACGTTGATGCTGGATTTTGTGAGATAGACAAAAAGGAGAAGAAGAAAATTTACAAAATAATTGGAGCTGCAAAACTTCAACCTAGAATCATTAAAGCCGGTTTACAAATCAGGAAAAGTTGCCGTTCTAGAAGAAAATTAGATCTATGATAAAAAAGAAAAAATTAATCCTCCTTACTATTTTAATCGCCTTAATAGGCTCTAGTCTATATCTCATAGAAAAAGCAGAGATAAGCTATAGTGTAGTCATTAACAAACCTATTGAGGAAGTTTGGCAATATGCAAGTGATTCGACTAAAGCAAGTAATTGGTCAGTATACTTTACCCATATTAGTCCACTGCCAGGTATTAAAGATGGTATGGTCGGATCTAAAAGAAGATGCTTTCGACGAGTAGATGAGACTGGCATGAGCTGGGATGAGGAAGTTATGAAAGTAACTCCTTTAAAATATCGAAGAATACGCACTTATAACCTAAAAGGTACAAATCTCAGGAATGAACATCTGGCACAGTTTCGAGTTCATCAAAGATATAAAAAAATAACAAAAAATAAAACACAACTAACTTTTGCTTCAAAGTACGATGGCCCACTAATCCTTAATCTTTTAATCGATTTAATTCCTATTGCTAATGAAACTATTAGAATTTTTAAATATAACTTAGAGAATATTAAAGCCCATATCGAAATGAAGGGTGCATATAAAAGAATTCATCCGTATGAACCTTTTAATGTATTTGATAAAAAAAATAATTAAATTATCGAGATTACTTACAAAGACCTGCAACCTGGGCCTTAGTCACACATCTTGAATATCTAGAATCTATATATCGAGATACTCTCTTGTCCTCATCACTCATCAACATAAACACAAAAAGATTAGCAATAGGTTTATTTACTCTTGAATACTTAATTTTATACCCATCTTTGAAGATATAATTTTGACAGTGCTCACCTTCATTCAGAATAATATTTGAATCTCTAATACAAAGAACCTCTCCAACACCTTTATAGCCTAAATCATAAGCTATAACTGCGTGATTACCAACTGTATCGCCTTTGATACCGATATAAGGTTGCTGTCTTTCTTTGACTCTCATTTTTAATTCATAGAATATGGCTTCATTAGTAGTATCAAAACTTGTATCTCTAAGCTTTGCCTGTGTGGCTTTATAGCGGTGAGAAATTCCTCGGATATAAGACTTTAGTTTTTCTTTCACAAATCTATTGCTTGAAAAGTCATATAAGTTTTTAAAGCCTCTAAATTTATGTGTCTTAAACTCCATCACTCGTCTTATTCCTTGAGTGATAATTCTTTGGCAATCAGCAGATGGATAATCTTTGTTGCACTGATGAGTTCCAGAAAAAGAAGCAAGCTCACTTAGCTTTTGCCCAACAATTGCATGTCCTCTACATTTTCCAACTCCTCTATGGCCAAAATTCATAAAGTTTAAAAAGTTGTATTCTGAATCATTACCTTTGAGTGCTCTATAGTCATTAAAACATATATCAGAACAAGCAGGTCTTTCGCCTTCTGGTTTTTGTTCAGGTTTACGATCTCGCCCATCACCTTGACCTGGTACTTCAATACCAATAACCTCAGAAGTTTTATTCTTCTCAGTACAAGCCACCGTAGATAATATCAAAATATATAAAATTATTTTCATTCTAAACTCCTGAATTTATTATGAAGATAAAAGTACGATATATCTTTAACATGTGTTAAGTCCCCGAAATGCTGTAGGTAAAGGTTTATGGAATAATAACCGACAAGTACACTATGAGAATAAGCTATATATTTATTGTTCTATTCATTCACACAAATCTTTTTGCAAGCTCAGGTTTAATTAGGCTCTCTGAAAGTATTCCCAGTATTAATGATGAGATTATTTTTGATGAATCTCAAAAAGAGATACAAAATAACTATCTATCAAACGATACACTTAGGCTTGTAAAAGAAAACTCTAAATTGCGCTTACAAGTTGATTCAGCACTAGAGAGCTCTAATTTAAACTATTCATGTAAAACTGATCCAACTGACCCTAAAAAAAAGAAAAAGAAAAAGAAAAAGAAAAAAACAAAAATTAAAAAGGGCTGGACTATAATAAGCTCTGTTGAGGTAAATGCTGATGAGACTTCAGATAAGTACAAAACACTTCAACCCACGCAAAGCACACATGAATACAATCAAATGTATAATGAACTAAAGCAAGTAGATAATAAAGAACAATTAGCCGAGCTAGTAAAAAGACAAACGAAAGAGATGAGTGAAGAAGAGTACATAAGTTATCTGTCACAAATGACAAAAAGAATTCCATACAATCGAAAAAAAGCGAGTTTAGATTCTGATCATCAACAAGCAGATAGTCTATTTAGCATGCTTCAAGATAATGATCTTGGTGGTATTTGTGGCGACATACACTTTGCGACGACCTTACTAGGCGAATCATCAAGAGCAGATAAATATGATTTTTACACTGCAAGCTATATGACCGGAGACAATCAACATGTCTATGCATTCGCTGTTGATAAAGAAAATCCAGATAGTGCGTTTATCATAAACTACGACACTGCGAACAAAGTAGACAATATTGAAGGTTCAGACTCTCTTCTAATTAGAGACCAGGGATCATTTAATAACTTTGGTGCTAATTTAAGGATATTTAAAAATAGCGACAAAGGCTCTGATGGACAATCTAAACATATTGCAACTCTCCCGACACCCCTTGGTAGATTTTTAAATGATATCCATCTAGATAAAAGTCAACAAAGCTCTATTCCCTCTCAGACTAAAGGCGTAACGGCACAAATTGATTTTAAAAGTAAGACTAAAAAGATTATTGAAAAAAATGGAAAAACAAAAACCATTGATATTGAAAAAGGTGTAAAGTTTGTTCACGGCAGACTTCAAAACCCAAATGCAAAGGATTCTCAAATTTTTACATTACTCGCTTATAATAAAAGAAGTAAAAACTTAGATGAATTTGGAAATCTTAAAGACACTAAAAAACTTGGAAGTGAATCTAATACATCTCTTTCCACTAGCTCAATAAACAATGCAAGCTCAAGTCAAAAATACTATTATGTTCGATTCAATTATTTTAAAAATAATCATATCCCACTTATAAGTAGCGACAAGGTTATTGTAAAAGCTAATATTGGCTATAATATCAATGCTGATTACGCAAACACTGAGTTTGGCTCTACAGGCGATGCCAATATAGAGACGCGACTTGGCCTTAGTTCGACGTTTAAAATTGATAATAAAACAAGAATCTCTGCAAATGCAAAGATGAGTCATGCCATAGGGCTAAATGAAGAAAGAGAATGGGGTGAAATCAAAAGCTATCCAGGAAACCTAAGACTTACGAACAACTCATATCAGCTACAAGCGAAACTAGAAAAGCAGATTGGTAAAAACGCTACAAGCCTCGCTTTAAGTCATACGGGGACACAAGTTGGAAGTTTTATGCAAGCTAATCTAGATTATCAAATAAACTCTAGAAGTTCAGATAATGCACAGATAATTACAGTAAATTATACCAAGCCACAGGAGGGATTAAACCTCCTAGGAATCAATGAACAGATCAGTGCAGGTTACGGTGTTAAATTAAAAAATGTTGAAGCTGGAGCGATTATTAGTCGAGATATCAATGCATCTCAAACTTTCTTTGGTGGAAGCATGAAGTTTAATATAGATAAGAAAAAGAAAAAAAGAAAACCAGCTTTTTCATTTTAAAGAAATAAACATTCCTGCAATAATAAATAAACTACAAACCGCCATTCGAATTGTTATAACTTCATCCAAGAAAAAATATCCAATCACAGCAGCAAGTACAGGCTGTAAATATATAAATAAGGCAACATTACCACTTGGCGCTCTTTTTAATGCCCAGTTATTTAAAAAATATGTCAAAAGTGTTGCTCCAATAATTGTATAAGCACTACAAAGGTAAAAATTTAATTCAGCATCAATAGGTATAAAAAAAAGTTCTAACCTTGGAATATTATAAATAAACATCAAAAACGCAGAAATCAAAAACATATAGGTCGTCACCCACATATTATCAAAAGACATTAAGAACTTCTTACCAAAACTCAGATACAATCCAAAGCAAACAGCTCCAAGAAAAACTAATCCATCTCCAACAAAGGTTGAGCTTTCAAAGCTTACATTTTCAATATCTCTTAGAAAGATCACTCCCAAAAAGGCTACGATAAAACCGATAAGCTTATTTCTTGTTAATTTTTCCTGACCTCTTATAACGACTAATACCATTGTCACAAGTGGAATTGTAGAAGTTAGTATAGCTGTATTTATTGAGGAGGTTTTTTGTAGGCCAAACAAAAAGAGCCCTTGCCCTAGAGCCATTCCCACAAGACTTAAAGGGAATAAAGGCAAAACAAACTCCCTTGTTAGTTTGGGATGTGGCCTTTTCAAGATTAAACAAAAGCTGAGCATTATAATACCCGCAATAAAGAATCGAATATTAGACCAAACAAAAGGGTCTAGCTTACCTACAATAATTTTTGATGTTGCGAAATTGATTCCAAAAAGAACTTGAATAATAACAAGGACAGTATAGATCGAACTTTTAACTTCTTTACTCAAAAGAATATTCCTTTTAACTTAGTGTCCTAAAATATTAATTTTCCAACGAGTAAATATCCCTGTATTTCCGCTGCGACCATCAATCAATTTTAAGGTCCAATCTCCAGCAGCATCTTCTCCATAAAAAGCATGAGATGCAAGGTCTATATTTAAATTCTGATCACTATCTAAAATAAAACTATTATTAATATTCATAAGAATACTTTTTGTCCCTGCTGGACTTGTAAGTTCAACACCAAGTTGTCCACTTTTAGAGTGCGTCGCTTGAACCCTTACAACAATGCTTTCAACTTTCATATTCGCTGCAATAGATATCGTATCAGAAATTCCTAGCGCGCTATTATCCGGAATGCCTAAACTAATTGGATCAGAATCATACGCTCCAATATTAAAATTAGGGTTCGTCTCTACAAGTGCTGGAAGAGGAAGCCATTGAAGTGGATCAAGAGCTGGTTGGTTAAAGTCCTGCGCCAAGCTAACTGCAGCTTTTGCGTCTGCAAGTCCGAATCCATAGAAGTTATTAAAATAAATATCTGCATCGTTCTCTACCCAACCTAATTCATAGTCATGATTAGTAAGGTTAAGATCTGTACAAGAAACAAATGCCCTGCTTGGATGTCTCACACCAAAAACGCTATCATGGTTTGGATCATTTTTTTGTGCAGTCATGGCAAGTATATGTTTTACATCTCTATTAGATAATGTTGGATTTGCCTCAAGGATCAGGGCGATTACACCACTAATCATAGGTGTCGCGGCGCTTGTTCCATTCATAGTACTTGTGTAGTCACAATATGGATTAGCTGGATGCCCATATTCAAACTCATTTGGAAGAACATTACTTGCTTTTGAATAGCCTTTAAAACAAGTTGGAAGATCTGTTGTCACAATAGCAGGATCAGTTGATCCATAATCACCACCAAGAGCTGAGATCCATATATTACTTCCGGCGTTTGAATAAACAGCTTTTTCACCATTTGCATCAAGTGCTCCAACAACTATTTGAAACGGACTTTCATTTTCAAGTGGTGAGTTCGCATTATGAGGAGCACACAGAGATCCTTCAGCTAAAGAGAATTCGTTTCCTGCGGCTTTTATAAAAAATTTATTATTCACTTGTGTCTCATGTCTTAGGTGATCAACATAACCTTGGTCTGATTGAGCATCAAATAATAAAGTGTCCCCATATGAGTAATTAAATATTTTAAAATTACCAGAAGCTTGATCAATTAAAACTCCTGTACTTTGAGAAGAGGATAAAAATTGAAAGAATCCAAGACTAGCAAAAGGAGCAACTCCCGTTCCGCCTTTATTATTCCACCCTCTTGCTCCAATGATCCCACCAACAGCTGTACCGTGGGCACTTGTTGGTGTTGGTGTTCCTAGATACGGAGGACTTAATGTATAGTCTTTGTGAACTCCATTTAAAATATTTCCTACAAAGTCATCGTGATTAATTTCTGCACCACTATCACTAATAGCGATCCTTACTCCATCGCCAGTAAACCCAGCTTTATAAACTTCAGATAAATTTAAATCTATTCCAAAACTTCCAGAACGAAGTGAATAAGCTTTCATTGTTCCATCATTTTCAATATGCCACTGTTGTGCTCTTAGCGGATCTCCATTGAGAGCGATAGTTAAGACACTTGAATCAATTTTATTTGTTGGATTTCCATTTTCATAAACTTGTATTTGAAATGAGCTTGGAGGTTGATTTGTTAGTGATTGAATTTCAAACTCACCCGTTAAATTATTAACAACAAGCCAATTTGGCCCAGCAAGTTTAATGAATCTTGGATTAGGTGGGAAAGCCGAATTAATTACATCTGAAGCGTCTGGGTATGAAGCCGCAATGTAAGGTGTAATAACAAAGTCTGCTTGATAAGTTATTGCATCTCTTGGTGTGTACACATCAGGATTTTTCTCGCTACTAGATAGCTTATTAGAAGTCGATTCCTCTTGAACGCACGAGCTCATTATAAGAGCTAAAAATGTCATCAATAACATTGTTTTCATTAGTTATTTAACGTCATTTTACCTATGTAACTTAAGTAAATCTTAATTTAAAACTCAATGAAAACGAAAAAACTATCTTCCGTGACGAGAATACTCAAGTATCTCAAGATCAACCTTTACAACATTTGGATTACTCTCCAAGATTGATCTATTTTTGACAGCGATTTCAGCATCGCTAAATTGAAAATGTACTCGGTTAATATGCTCGTATGAATTAGAAACTTCATATTCATAGCTATCAAGTAATGATCTATAATCACTTCCGTCTTTGTACTTTATTTTTAATACCCCAGTTATTATTCCGTAAGTACCAGTATTGATATTTACACTTACTCTTTTACTTTCTTCAACTAAATCCATATCTCTTACGATGATATAACCTAGTTTTTCAATATGGTCGGGATACTTTTTTTTATTTTCAGCTGTCGCTTTAATTGCGAGGTGCTCATTAGACATACCATAAATCCCGTCAGGGTCTATGCCAGTGGTACTTACACCATCTTTTAATCTCATCATCTTGGCGTGGTCAGGAATTTTCCGATCTAGCATTCTTTGTTCATTTTTATAATTTACAACTGGCTTTGATCTAAGAATTCTTTTGATGATTTGTTTTTTTATTGATGCCGGTACTCTTAATTTGAGTTTTTCTTTTTTTAAACTGATATTCGTTTTACGAACCATTTCATAGGAATCAAAGCCCACACCTCTGACTAATAAAGTCAGAAGAACCAGGGAAAGTGAAAAAAGGATAAACTTCTTTTGATTATTCACAACTTTCTTGTCGACACAATACAGCATTAAGTTTATTAATTATGATTTTTCCTATATAATTACCCAGATTTGTTATTAAATTTAATAAAAACTTGAGTAAAAAGGAATGTTATGTCAGATTTTTTTAAAGACTATGAAGCGCACGTTGAGAAGAGAAAAGAAGAGGGTATCCCTCCTCTAGCTCTAACAAAAGATCAAACAGAAGAAGTAGTAAAGCTCCTTCAAGATGGTCATAAAAGATCTGAAGAACTTTTAACATTATTAAAAGATAGAATTAACCCAGGAGTAGATCCTGCGGCACAAGTTAAAGCTGGTTTTCTTGCTGGAATTATCAAAGGTACTTTTACTTGTTCACTAATCTCAAAAGAAAATGCAATTGAAATTCTTGGAACAATGATTGGCGGTTATAACCTTCAAGGTCTTGTTGATACAGTTGCAAGTGGTGATGAAAAACTTGGAGCTCTAGCTGCAAAAGAATTAAAAGACATGGTTCTTTCAGTAAATATTTTTGATGATATCAAAAAACTTTCTGATTCAGGAAATGCTATTGCAAAAGACATAATTGAATCTTGGGCAAATGCTCAGTGGTTTACAAACAAAGAAAAAGTACCAGAAAGCATTAAGACTGTTATCTATAAAGTTGGTGGCGAAATCAATACAGATGACTTCTCTCCGGCTCCATTTGCATTTACAAGAGATGATATTCCTCTTCACGGAAATGTTATGGGTGGATCTGTTTTTCCAAATGGTCCAAAAGAAATTTCTGATCTAAAAGAAAAATTTAAGCTTCCTGTTACTTTTGTTGGTGATGTTGTTGGAACTGGTTCTTCTAGAAAATCTGCATGTAACTCTCTAATTTGGCATATTGGTGAAGATATACCTTTTGTTCCAAATAAAAGACGTGGTGGTGTCATAATTGGTGGCACAATTGCTCCAATCTTTTTTAACACTGCAGAAGACTCTGGTGCCCTTCCAATTCAAACAAATGTAGAAAATCTTGAAACAGGAATGGTTATTGAAGTTCGTCCTCTAGAGGGAAAAATATTAAATGATAAAGGTGAAGAGTTATCAAGCTATGACTTAAACCCTCCTACAATCTTAGATGAATATAGAGCCGGTGGACGTGTTCCACTAATTATTGGAAAGATGCTTACAACAAAAGCCAGAGAAGTTCTTTCGATGTCTTCAATTGAAGAGTCTGGAATTTTTGCAAGTCCAAGAATCGTTACACCAAAAGAAGGTCAAGGGTTTACACTTGCTCAAAAAATGGTTGGACGTGCCTGTGGAGTTGATGGAATTCTTCCAGGTACAGCTTGTCTTCCAAAGATGACGACAGTTGGGTCTCAAGATACAACTGGACCTATGACTGCCAGTGAGATGACTGAGCTTGCTTGTTTGAAATTTAACTCTGACTTTGTATTTCAATCATTTTGTCACACAGCTGCTTATCCAAAACCAACTGATGTAACAACTCATGCAACTCTACCAGACTATATTAGAAACCGTGGTGGTGTTGCTCTTCGTCCAGGTGATGGGGTTATCCATACATGGCTAAATAGAATGCTAGTTCCAGATACAGTTGGAACAGGTGGTGATTCACATACAAGATATCCAATGGGAATTTCTTTTCCTGCGGGGTCTGGACTTGTGGCCTTCGCAGCTGCTTTAGGGATTATGCCTCTTGATATGCCAGAGTCTGTACTTGTAAAATTCTCAGGTAAACTTCAGCCAGGTATCACTCTTCGCGATGCTGTAAATATGATTCCATATGCAGCAATTCAACAGGGTCTAATGACTGTTGAGAAGAAAAATAAGAAAAATATTTTTGCAGGTCGTATTCTAGAGATGGAAGGAATTGAAGGATTAACACTAGAGCAAGTTTTTGAATTAACAGATGCTTCAGCAGAAAGAAGTGCTGCCGCTTCAACATATAAACTTGATCGTGCAATGCTTGATGAATACCTTCTATCAAATATCACTCTTATGGAGTCGATGATTGAAAATGGATTTGGTGATGCTCAGACTCTTAAAAATAGAATTAATGATGTAAAAAAGTGGATGAAAGAAGAAACTCTTCTTGAAGCGGATAAAAATGCTGAATACGCGGCCGTTATTGAGATCAACCTTGATGAATACAAAGAGCCAATCGTAGCCTGTCCAAATGATCCAGATGATGTAAAACTTTTAAGTGCCGTTGCTGGAAATGAAATACATGAAGTATTTGTTGGAAGTTGTATGACAAATATTGGTCACTTTAGAGCACTAGGTGAAGTTTTAGATGGCGCTGGTCAATCAGCTCCAAGATTATGGGTTGTTCCACCTTCAAAGATGGATGCCGATCAGCTAGCTCGCGAAGGTTATTATGCAAAATTTGCAGCAGCTGGAGCAAGAACAGAGATGCCAGGTTGTTCACTATGTATGGGTAACCAAGCAAGAGTAAAAGATAATACAAATGTATTCTCTACTTCTACTCGTAACTTTAATAATCGTATGGGTAAAGGCGCTCAAGTTTATCTAGGCTCAGCAGAGCTTGCAGCCGTATGTGCTATGAAAGGGAAATTACCTACAGTTGAGGAGTACATGGAAATCGCAAGACCAATTCTTGAAAAGGGTGCGGACAAGATTTACAAATATATGAATTTTCATCAAATGGATAATTTTTCTGTTGATGAAAAAGCAGAATAAGATTTAAATAAAATCGGTAAAGAAGAAGTTTTACTTTTTCTTTGCCGGTCTATTTTCCACGACAATGAATCAAAAAGATCAAGCCAAATAATATTTAACCTTATCTTTATTTTTCTCTACGAAATTAAGCTTAAATGATTTTGATTTTGCTTTATCTAAAATAACACTATTACAGCGAATAAATATTTTCACATCAGACTGTTGACTCTTTTTAGTAATCTCACTTAATTGATAAAATTTCGATAAAAACTGTGAATTTTGCTTATTGGTTAGTTTAAAAGCCTTTTCTTTTTTTACTTTATTCCAAAGCATCCAAGGGTCTTGTCGATCAACAAGAATTGAATATAGACATAAATAAATAAATGGATCAGACTCAAAACCATCACCGACTAAAACTAATTCTTTTGGAATACCGGTCATAAGTAAAATATTAACCAGTTGGTTTAACTTATAAAAACCTTGATTCTTCATATCCTTTATTTTTAAGACTCCATCACCAAAAGAGAAAATCTTTCGATAATCTTTCAAAAAAATATTATCTGTATAAATTTGATTTTGGTAAAACCAATCGCGAAGCGCATTCTCGTAAAAATGCGGAGAGGCAGAAAGAATAAACGGTTGAAAGTTATCATCCATATGCTGTCTTAAAAGATCAATACTTCCTTCAATATTTGGGAATTCAGTCAAAGGAGTACTTAAAGAAAAGTATACATCCTTTACCGTTGAAAATTTTGTATCAACAAGTGTTTTATCAAAATCACAAATTATTATTTTTTTTGGCTCTTCAATTGTAAGTGGCAAAAACGTACCAAGTAGAAGTTGCAGACCACTGTAATAAGAAACTTCATATATCTGTAGAGCTTCAATTTCGAGTCCACTCAAATTTGCAGGGATTTTAATATCAAAACATCCATAGGAATCAGATTCATACTCACGAATAAAAATTTCATTTTGATCTTTATCAAGACCTACGATTTTCACCCTATACTCAGAGCTTTTCATAAAGCCAATACTTTGAATCGGGCTTGTGGCTTTTAGACCATCTTTTTCGGGCTTTGTTGAGTCCGTCACTGTTGTCTTTATCGATATTTGTCCCATAGATTTGATGGACATAAAATTCACTAAGTAAGGTCTTTTCATAAGACTATTATATGATAATATTCTAGTAACAATAAGTGTTAAAAGGCTGTTATGTTAGAGATGAGATTAATTGTTCACGGACGAGTTCAGGGTGTTGGATATAGACATTCAATTATTGAACAAATTGAACAAGAGCAAAATATGGCCCGTGGTTTTATTTGGAATAAGCCCAATGGTACAGTTGAAATTGTTGCTCAAGGAACAATAGAACAATTAAAAGACATTAGAAGATACGCTGTAAAAGGCTCTCATATATCGGAAGTTCGCGAAGTTGAAGAAACTCTAGATGAAATTCCTGCTTTTACACATGATAGTTTTTCAATCAAGTATTAGCTAAATAAAAACCCTGGCGAAAAAAGAATTAGATATCCAACACTAAAATACAATCCCCATTTATGGAATTTATTATCGAAATTTTTAGGTAATCTTCTTGTTATAGGAAGTTTAGAAAAATCGAATTTTATAACCTCTAAAACAACCCTAATAACTGATAATATCAGGCATATTACAACAAAAGTATGATTGTCTAAAAAACTTATTTTCATAACTACCTCTAAGGACAAATTTGCGTTAAAATATCTCAATGATAAATGACAACGATCAACTGCCTATTATTAAATTATTCGGTAATCCAGAGGAAAACTTTTATTCTTTGGGTAAAAAAGATCGTGATGGGTATATATTGATACAGGAGCAAATCACTAAGCTATGTATGAGATCGGAGTATACGGCCAAACTTATCAAAAAAGTCACAGAAGCCACTGCAATCTACACTAAAAAAGGATCTATAAAGTTAGAGTCTGAATTAAAGGCCTATGCTGAAGGTTTAGAGAAACCCTACTCAGATGTTCTTTTTACTCTGCTTCTTCCTGAGATTGTAGCTGCTTTTAACAAATGGATGCCCAATCTTTTAAGTGTCGTTCCAGGGTGTTCGAGCCTTCTAGTATGGGACAAAAATAACAAGGCACCTGTTCATGGTAGAGTTCTTGATTATGCTATAAGTGGCCCCTACGAAGAGTATGAGAGAGCTGTCCACTATAACTTTAGTAATAGATTAAAATCGTTTTCATATGCAACTGTTGGAATGCCTTTTCCTTCCCTTTCAAGTGCGAATGAAAAAGGTTTAACACTAGCTCTTCACTATAAACACGGTGATTACTTTGATATTACCGGACAATCGATTTTTTCATTGATGTATCAGTTGAGTTCATACTGCACAACTACAAGTGAAGTAAAAAAATATCTCTCGCAAAATCCCTCAATGGCACATTGGGGTATAATATGCAGTGATAAGACTGGCAGTGTTGCAAACTTTGATATTAAAGGTGCACAGGTTTACACAGAAAAATACGATCTAAAGGATAATAAGTTTCTATATTTTAACAATAGACCACTTGTATCCTCTAAAGAAAGCGAAACGCTTCAACCCTATGGTAACCAGGCTCAATGCTTGATGAGGAAAGACTTTATATTTGATAAAATGAAAAAATTTGATTATCAAAGCAAAGACATTCCACTTGAAGTTCTTAAAGCTTTAACTCAAATCAACCCTACAAAAAGAAAATCTGCAAAAAACTGGAAAATGAGTACAATTACACCAAGCTCTATCCAAGCCCTTACTTTTAATACTGCTGATAGTTCTAGTTATTATTTAAAGGGACATGCTCCGAAAATATTCAAAGGCTCTTTTCATAAACTCTCATCGATTCACGAAGAAATAGAGCAAAAAGTTATCAAAGATAAAAAGCACAAAGAAACAAATTACAATAAAGGTATTGAGTGTATTGCAAATGCCCAATCTGCAATGGATATAGGAAATATAGAAAAAGCATACCACCTCCTACAATTATCAATCGTTCACCTCGAAGGCTATGCTGAGTACTATATTGCAAAGTTCTTCTTTAGCGTTTGGCAATATATGCATGAAGATTCAAAAAAAGATCTTTCATATATCTATAACGATTTTGAAAAATTAGACAAGAAGCTACCACCTTACCTAGAAGAACATCGAATCCTATTCTTAATGAGACTTGAAAAGATCTTAGGTTACGAACAAGATCAAACCCATCTAAAGCAGATTAAAAACCAGAACATTCAAAAAATTTATGAAAAAGAAGTAAAACTCAAGCCTGTTGCAATTAAATTTTTAAGAAAATTTATAATTCCAAGAATTGAAATTTTAGATATCGTCTACATCTATGCTTAGTAAGCGTAACTAATTGCAGCTGAAAATCTCGCTCCATTAAAAACAGGATTAAATTCATCAATTCCCGCATCAGAAGGTAGGCGGTAAAATAGTTTTAAAAACTGATATCCGGCATCGAAATGAAGGCCAAAACTATTTTTTAGCTTAAACTCCATCTCAGCTCCTGCACTTGCTCCAAGTCCATAACCATTCACAGTAAAAAGACCATCATATGAATACTGAGCAAAAGGAACAATAGGCAGCCCTATGTATCCACGAAATGAATAGTTAGTAAATTCTATAAAATCAAAAGATATTTCAGGAGTAAGTGCAATAAAGCTAATTTTATTTTTTTCAGTCAAAGTTGAGGCACTCTCAAGACTCATTCTCCAAGTCTTTTTAGAGTTTGATTTTGAAAGGTATCCTCGTACACCAAACCCATTAAAATAAAAAAGGCTATCTTCATAAGTATCATTAGCAAATGATTCACTTTGTTTAATGCTTATTAACGAAGCATAACCTGAATAAAAAGCACTTATTCTTGTTTCATCAGACTTAATTTGAACATCTTTAATTCTTTGACTTGCTGATTCTAGCTGCGTCAGCTTAACACTTGAATTGATATCACTAACTTTAATATAGGCTATTTTTTTTCTAACAACTATTGGAAGAAGTTTACCACCTCGCCTAGTCTTTTCACCCACTCTAACTCTTTTACCTTTTTTAATATAACCTATAGAAGAAGTCATTTCTCTATCGGCATAGATAATCGCTTTTTTGGATGTGACTGTAGCCCACTTTGCAGCGAATACATTACACGAAATAATGGATAATAAAACTAAGATATATTTCATTTAACCTCTAGTAATAGTTTAACACTAGAGGTTAAAAATAAAAGACTTTTTTAGATTTCACCTGGAAAGTTAGACTTACTATTATCATCACTAACCCAAAGTGAGTCTGCCCATTGACCACCATTTAAAATACATGATCTTCTGGTGATATCAGCTCCATTAGAACAATAATCAAAAACCCCAGGTCCTTGTGTCGGATTACAATCTTCAATATTAAGCTTTGTTACATCAATAAGCCTAACCCCTGCTTGCCAAGTTAAACACTCACCTTTTGCCGGATGCTCTTTTACTTCTCGACAGTTATTATCAGTGAAGATACTAGTTGATTTTTCCCACCAGTCTTCCCAATCTCTTCTATCATTCCAGAAGTCATCATTGTCATGAATTCCATTATTATCAATCAGAACAACACCTGGTGAATCAATATCACTAACTTTATTCATTGCTACAGAATCTTTAGTAAATGCTCTATCCCACTCTCTTATATGAAGTCGAATTTGTGCTTTTACATCTCTAGATTGATCTAAACATTTAATAGAGTAATAAGTCTTACTTCCTAGATTTGCCGTTCCACCAATTTGCATTGCAGACTGAAATGGATGAGTTCCCATTGGGATATAATCTGCAATTCCATTTCCATCTGAATCAATTGCCATTACAGGATATGCATCCAAATAATTTGGAGAAAATGCATCATCGTTATCTTTTATATTAGTAAACCCAGTGAATACCGGCATTACTTCAATACTATCGCCTTCAAAGTTTACCCCGCCACCTTCATAATCATTTTTTACTTGATCACTAACACAAGTCCTTTGATAACTTGCTGCATATCTATTTGAAGTGTGCCCCCTATCAAGAGGTGCTTCTACATCGTAATCTATTGTTACTGGTGATAAAGCATCGTTTTGAACTATTGTACCTGTAAAGAATCGAGGGTCACCATCTACAAGATCTATTCCAGGACCTTCAAAACAAGATGCGCGATCTCCACCACAATCAAATTCTTCGATTGCATCTGCATCATGTCTCACAATAGCGCTCCCAGAAGGAATCATACAATCTAATGCTCTTAATGTACCAGTAGCTGTACAGGAAGCTTCATCAGTATGAGTGTTGATAGAACAAGCATCGAAAACCCATGAACCTGCTCCCTCGTTTAAGTCACAGTCAGCTTCTGTTTCCCATTGTGGATCTGATGGACAATGAGCCGGAGTCCAAACCCCTGCTGTTTCACAGTTACCTGCATTCCTATCAGTTCTTAAATTTACTGATCCGCCATCACACCACTGATTCTCATAAGCACTAATATTATACTTATATGTAGTGATCTTTCCCTCATCACAGTTTGGATTATCTGGAAAAAGAGGATCTGTATAATCATATCGACATGTATTTGCAGAAAATATCTCATCGTAAAAAGGAAATACACTAGAATTACTATGAACTGTTGAGCTTCCATCATATGTAGAGAATTTTCTACCAGCTAAATTTGCACAATAGTCAGGACTAAGTTCTGAACATACATCATCACAGCCAACCACAAATTCTTTTTTCACTGTATGACCTGGCTGAAAGTTTGCAAATCTCATTGGTGTATAAGAAACATACTCACAAAGTTTTGCATCAACGTTTAATTGAAACTCTGCTCCATTTCTATAGAGATCTAGCTCTTCAACTTCTAAAATACAATCTGTTGCTTGTGCTTTTTGATAATCTTCAGCTTTCCATCCGGTTGCTGGTGCTTCAATCTGACAAGGTTTTCTAGAGTCACCTTGTAAATGCATGAAGTGAGATAATCCAGCATCCATTGTAGATTTTAAAGCCATCTTTCCTTTTACCGCTGAGCCACCTCCGGAACTTGCTGATTCATTTGCAGCTTCCTTTAGCTCTTCAGATATTTCTTCAGTACAAGAAACTCCAAGTACAAGTAATAAAGACATAAGTAATTTTAGAATGTTTTTTTGCATAATTTCCAAACCTTAAATTTAATCCCATTTCTTTATCGTCTTAAATATAAAAGATTTTAATTTATTTTAATATTTTACCATTACACCGAATTAGTGCTATTGAGAGCTAATATAACGTACTGATTATACGTATTATCGAAGTTATTTACTTGAGAGTTCTAGTTGGGATTGCCATTTTTTGGAGGGAATATCCGTGGTAAGTTGCCCTACCACGGTTTAATTGATTTAAGTATTTTACTCTTCCATATAATCTTTCATCTCATAACCTTTGGCCATGAATGCAAAAAATAAAGCAAATGCACCCATAAGAGCTGCAAAGAATAAGAAGAAAGCTGGTCCGTCAAAAACATTAATTTTTGAAATGAATGCTGTAATCATATTTCCAAAAAATACTGTTAATAAGAACATACTCATTATTGTTGATTTCATACTTCTTGGAGCTTGAGTATAAGCAAACTCTAAACCTGTAATTGAAACCATAACCTCGGCCATTGTAATTACTAAAAATGGAATCACTTGCCAAAGAACTGAGATCTTATCTCCACCATCAAGAAACTGTTGGTAAACAGCAACAAAAACAAAACTTGCAGCCGCAACAAACATTCCCCAACCCATACGTCTAAGTGGAGTCATCTCATATCCAAAAACTTTTTTTACAAATGGATAAACACCAAAAGTAAAAAATGGAATTAAAATCATTACCATGATTGGATTAAGAGCTGGAATCTGTGATGGCAGAAGAGTTCCTTGCCATCCAAAAATATTAACATCTAAGTTCATCTCTTTAGCTTGAAGAACCCAACTAGAACCATGCTGATCAAAGAGTGCCCAAAAAACAGAAATTGCTGCGAATATTTTAATAACACCCATTGCTGCTTTTACATCTTCAACTGCTTGAACTGGATGATCAATAAGAGCACCACCTAAAATTCCTTTATCTTCTTTTTTAGAAAAGTTTTTAACAGCGCTAAATAAAACGGCAGCCGTTCCATGTTGTTGTTTACCAGTTGGTGGAACGTGAACAAATTCGTTTCTTCCAAGCCAGAAAATAAAAGTTGCTATCGCCATTAAGACACCTGGGATACCAAATGCTAGAGCTGGCCCATAATGCTTTAATGTCCAAGGAGTGATCATCGTAGAGAAGAATGATCCAAAGTTAATCATAAAGTAGAAAAGATCAAAAACTTTTCTAAGTAATTCTTTTTGATGTGGTTTAAATTGATCACCAACGTGAGCTGATACACAAGGCTTAATCCCACCAGAACCAACTGCAATAAGCATTAGTCCCGCATAAAAACCGGAATAACTATGTTCAAAGACAGCTAGAAATAAATGTCCTATACAGTAGACAATTGATAACCATAGAATTGTTTTGTACTTTCCAAAAAATCTATCTGAGATATAAGCCCCGATAACTGGGAATAAATAACAAAGACCAGCAAACAAGTGATAGTCACTAAGAGCTGTATTTTTTTCGATCATTAAGTATTGAGTTAAAAAGATAACTAATATAGATCTCATTCCATAATAGCTATATCTCTCAGCTGCTTCATTCCAAACGATATACTTAATACCTTTTGGAAATCCTTCTTTTTGTGCGTCCATCTTCATTTATATCTCCGTGTGTATCTTACTTCTCTTCTTCATCATGAAAAGAAAATGCTTTAGGCTTTTTACCACCACCAAGCTTGTGTACTTTATTTTTTCTTTTTTCTACACCTTCAGCGCGTCTGTCTTCAAGAACCTTATCTGCTTCTTCCCTACTTCTTCTTACGGCTTTTGCTTTTTTAGCTGGTGCATCTGCATGCATTGAAATATCTACAGTTATCGCTCCGCTAACTTTTGTCTGACAAGAAAGTCTCTCTTTAGTTAAGTGAAAAACATTTCCAAGAAGTTGTTTCTCTTCAAAGCTTGGTTCATTTAAATTTTCATCACCAGATTTTATAACCAGAATACAGTCACCACATGAGGCACAACCGCCACACTTAGATTTAATTCCAAATCCTGCTTCTTTTAATTGAGTGTATAGGCTTTCATTTTCTGAGACTTCAACAACTTTACCAGATGGCCAAACAGTAACGGGATGCTTATTCATTTATTTCCTTAAACAACTCTTTTAAGTTGTTTTTCAATTCCCTCAAGAATTTTGCCCTTAAGTGGTTTTAATAATAAAGAAAGTGTTAACCCAGCAGTGGCTTTGTCGTCAAGAAGGTCGATATTTAATTCAAACCCCTTACCTTTTGCCTTAATCGACTTATCAGCTTCTTTATAATCAATCTTTGCTTTAACTTTAAATCTTTCCATCATCTGTGGTGTTATAGCACCTTTTACGGCCTCCCAGGCCTCGTCAGAATTAGATACTTTCGTGTACTCGACTTCAACACCCATATAACGCCCCTTGTTATTTCTTACCAGTAGAGCCAAATCCTCCGGCCCCTCTATCTGTACTTGATAATTCATCTACTATTTCAAAATTTGCTTGTGGCACTGGCATTAAAACCATCTGTGCAACTCTATCCCCATGAGAGATAACTTCGTCTTTATCACCAAGATTTCCCATAATGATTTTTACCTCGCCTCTATAATCAGCATCAATTGTACCTGGAGAATTAACAACCATAAGTCCAGTTTTCAGTGAAAGTCCAGATCTTGGTCTCACTTGAACTTCAAAACCTGGTTCAATTTCAAATGCCAAACCTGTAGGAATAAGCACTCTTTGACCTGGCTTAATAATCATTGATTCATTAGGACCAATGCTTGCACGAAGATCAGCACCTGCGGCCCAAGATGTTTCATATTTTGGAAGAGGAAGCTCTTTATCAAAATTTTCTAATAGTTTTACTTTTAGTGTGCTCATAATACTCCTTTAAGGACCTACAATAAGTTCTGAGAATCCATTTCTCGTCATTTTTTTGACAAGCTTTTGAATTCTTTTTTCATCTACGTTTTTTAAATCTTTAATCATTCTAGCAATAGAATAATCATTTGTTCCATATATTTCTTCAAGAGCTATATAGTCACATCTCTCAATAGGCTCATCAAAAGATACTTCCCACCCTTCAATAATTCTTTTCTTTATGGCCTCGACTTCTTTTTTCTCAAATTGATTATTCTTATAATATTCAATCACTTCATTTACATTTTTTTTAAGTTTTGAAATATTTTTTTTACTCGTATTAAAGACCATTATATAGTTACCCGTTGAGACATAACTATTAATAGATGAACCTAGGGAATAAATAATCCCAAGCTTCTCTCTTAAAAGATAAAAGAATTTTGAAGAGAGTCCCTCAAAAAGAAGTTCATCCAGAACAAGTAGATCATAATAAGATTTATTTTGAAGGCTTACTCCGTCAAAAGAATACATAATAACGGCATTTTCTTTTTTACGATTAAGCTTTGTTTTAAAATGATTTAGTTTTCCAAATTTATTTGTATGACCAAGTCTAAATGGAGATTTGAATTTTTTATCTATAAATACTTTTTCACAAATTGATTCAAGGTTTTTAAATTCTTTTCCTGAAACAACAGATAGAATCATGCGCTCTGGAGAGAAGAACTTTTTATAATACTTTAAAATATCTTCTTTTTTAAATTTTTTAACATTTGAAATTGAACCGCCAATAGAGTGGCCAAGTTTTTTATCAAAGTTTTTCTTAAAAACATACTCTAAAGCTTCCGTTTCGTGATCATCCTTGTCTTCTTTTAATTCGTGAACGATGACATTTTTCTCTAATGTTAGTTCACCTAATTCAAAGACTGGATTTAAAAATAACGTAAGAAACTTCTCTAGAAATAAAGGCAGTTTTGTCGCGATACAACTTAATTCAAAGCAAACATACTCTTTAGAAGTATAGGCATTAATCTCTGCCCCCAAAAATTCCAACTCTTTAACAATTGTAGAGTCTTCACCTTCTTTAAAAAGCATATGTTCAAGAACATGTGCAATTCCATAGTTATCTTCGTCTTCAAAGATAGAACCAGCTAAAAAGTACAGATTAACTACTGCTGATTTTCTAGCAGGGATTTTATGGAATAAACTCACGGCTCCATTATCAAAAAGAGACCTACGAATAGGTCCCTTTTCAAAATCTTTTATAATTTTAGTCGATTTAACTTTTACCACTGTAAGAATTATTTTTTGTCTTCTTTAGACTCTTTTTTTTCTTCTTTAGCAGCACCTGGATTTTTGTTTACTAGAGCTTCTACAGCTTTAGCTGAAAGTTTTACCTTTCCAAAACGATCGATCTCAAGAACTTTAACTTTAATAGTATCGCCCTCACTTACATAATCATTAGGATCCTTAACTCTTTCTTTCGCCATTTCACTTACGTGAACTAGACCTGATACGCCTTTAGCGATATCAACAAATGCACCATATTCTTTAATCGTTACAACTGTTGCATCATATTCTGTTCCAATTTTTGGACCATTAATTTGCATATCAATTGTTGAAACACATTCTTCAAGTTTTTCAAGATCAACACCAAGAACTTTAACAGTTCCATCTTCATCAATTTCAATATTAACTTCGAAACCTTCTTGAAGAGCTTTAATATTTTTACCACCTGGACCAATAAGAGCTCCAATTTTGTCTGTTGCAATTTGAACAGTCTTAATACTTGGAACACCATTTTTATAATTTGGTTTAGGAGCAGAGATTGTTTTAGCCATTTCACCAAGAATATGAAGTCTACCTTCTTTTGCTTGAGCCATTGCTTTTGTAAAGATCTCTTCAGTAATACCAGTGATCTTAATATCCATTTGAATTGCAGTGATACCTTCAGTTGTACCAGCAACCTTAAAGTCCATATCTCCTAGATGATCTTCATCACCTAAAATATCAGTTAAGATTGTAAACTTGTCACCTTCTTTAATAAGTCCCATTGCAACACCTGCAACTGGCTTTTTAAGAGGAACACCTGCATCCATTAATGCCATTGAACCTGAACAAACAGAACCCATAGAACTAGAACCATTTGACTCTGTAACTTCACAAGTTAATCTAATCGTATATGGGAAGTCAGCTGGCATCATTTTCTTGATTGCTCTTTCTGCTAGATTTCCGTGACCAACTTCACGACGGCCAACACCTCTATAACCTCTTGCTTCACCTACAGAATAAGGAGCGAAAGTATAGTGAAGGTAAAATTTTGCAAAGCTTACACCGTGGATTGAGTCAGCCATTTGCTCACCCTCTTTACCACCAAGAGTTGCTGTTGCAAGAACCTGAGTCTCACCTCTTGTAAATAGAGATGAACCATGTGGTCTTTTTAGAACTGCTACTTCAGTTTCGATTTCACGAACTTCAGTTAACGCACGACCTGCGATTCTTTTTCCATCTTCAAGAATGTCTTTTCTCATCATTGTATAAAGAAGGTCATCAACACCTTGGTAAGCTGATTTTCCAGCAGAATCATCAGCCGTTAAACCAAATGCTTCTGGGTTCGCTTTAATATCACCAGCAACTTCTTTAGTAAGAGCAGAGATCGCTTTAGATCTAACTTGCTTATTATCAAAAGAAAGAGTTGCACGTGCTTTATCTTTATATTCTTGCATTTTAGCAGTTAAAGTTGCATTAGCATCACTTGAGATAAACTCTCTTTTCTCTTTCCCACATTCTGCAACCATCGTATCAACTACTTCACAGAATTGTTTAATCTCTTTTTGACCAAACATTAAAGCTTCCATCATTTCTTCTTCAGAAACTTCGTCCGCTTCACCTTCAACCATTAAGATTGCATCTTTACTTGCAGCAAGAACTAATTCAATTGTTGAATTTTCCCAAGCTTCAATTGATGGGTTAAGAACTAGTTTTCCATCTACTTTACCAACTTTACAAAAACCAATTGGTCCAGCAAAAGGAATGTCTGAGATTGCTAGAGCTGATGCAGTACCTAAACCAGCTAAAACTTCAGGATCAGTTTCTCCATCAAAAGATAGAACCTGTGCCATAACAATTGTTTCGGCCATATATCCAGATGGAAAAAGTGGTCTAAGTGGACGGTCAGTCATTCTCATTAAAAGAATTTCAGCATTAGAAGGTCTACCTTCTCTTTTCATAAATCCACCTAAGAATTTACCAGCTGCTGAGAATTTTTCTTTGTAATCAACCATTAGTGGAAAGAAGTCTTGCCCATCTTTAACTTCGTGAGCAGAAACAACTGTTACTAATACTTGTGTTTCTCCAGATGTTACTAAAACTGCACCATCTGCTTGTTTGGCCAAACGACCAGTTTCTAGAGTTACTTCTTTTTCACCGTATGTGAAAGTAAACTCTTTTTTGTTGTTAATCATTACGATCTCCTAACATTTGTAAGGCATAAGCTTAAACAAGAATTTAAAAAGATATAAAATCACACATGCTAATTATGCAGTTTTATATCCTTATAAAGTCTTAATCTAAGCCGAGCCCTCTATTAATAATGCATGCATTGTAATGAATTTTTCACTATTTAGGAACTAATTTGTTTTGCTCATAGCATAAAGTTTGCTCATGAATATTTTTTTAATTAGCCTATTAGTTCAAGTCTTTTCATTTAATGGAGCTTTTATGAAATTAATTATATTTTCCCTTTTTATCCTATCTATATCAGCCTATTCAAATATCAAAGGTCCCTGTGGCGCAGATAATAGAACAATGACTCAAGATTCTCGTATTGGCCGAGCACTGAGGCTAAATGAAGATATTAAAGGATGCTCAGCATTTTTAATTGGAAAATCATGCATGATCTCTGCTGCTCACTGCGTTGATAAATTAGAGACTATTCAGTTCCAAGTTCCAATGTCTAACCCTCAAGGAGAAATTCAACACCCAGCACTTGAAGATCAATATTCAGTAGATAAGGCATCTATTGTAAATGGAAGTCTATCAACAGGAGTTAGAAATGATTACGCAGTATTTAGAACTTTAAAAAATTCTAAAACAGGTAAGTTTGCAGGTGAAGTTCAAGGAAGCTTCAAATTAAATTTTAAAAATTTTAGAAAAGGTGATGATATTATTATTCGTGGCTATGGTTATAATCACTCGAGGATTCCAGAGGAATTTAATATTCAAAAATCTGATACTGGACCTATAAAGAAAATCAAAGGCATTAAAGTTTACTATGATGCTTTCACTTCCAATGGAAATTCTGGCTCACCCATTATTCATAAAAATACAGATGAAGTTATTGGAGTTCACACTAATGGTGGCGGATGCTTTAATGGTCGAAGAGGTAATCACGGTTATTTATTAAGAAGTAACTCTGATTTTGCAAACGCTGTTAAAGATTGTCTAAATCATGAATAATATACTTTAAAATCTAGTCAAGCTATTATAATTAAAGACATAACATTCCGCACAAAGACTTCATTTTATTTTATTTTAGAATCAATGTATGGAAAAAATAAAAAGTAACTTCTTTGTTAAATTCATACGCAAAAATAAGTATGAAAAAAAATTCAAACACAACAAATATCTAAACCTTTTTAAAGGTGTATATCGCTCTTTTGAAGAAGCGCAAAATCACCTGCCAAAAAATATTTCTCAAAGTTATGATAACGAACAGTCAGCTAAAATGTATAAAGATTATGCGAGTAAAATAAATTCAAGTGATTATCCTAACCTTCTTTGGCTAAGTAAATTTTTTGATGAAGACATGAAGATTTTTGATCTTGGCGGTCATATTGGAATTAAACAATATGCTTATAAGAAGTTTATCGATTTTCCAAAAAACTATAACTGGACTGTCCACGATATGCCGGCAGTAATGCAAGAGGGCCAAAACTTTGCGACTCAACAAAATGAGAAAAATATTCATTTTTGCGAAAATATAAATGGTTTTGACGGATTTGATATTCTATTTTGTTCAGGTTCACTACAGTATATTGACTACAATTTAGGAGAGAATTTAAAACAAGTTAATTCAAAGCCAAAACATATTTTAATATCAATTCCTCTTTTTGAAAAAGAAACAATTTATACAATAAATCACATTGGCACAGCTGCAACAGTTTATATTTTGCGAAATAGAAATGAGTTTATAAATGGTATACTTGAAGCTGGTTATGAACTAGTTGATGATTGGAGAAATGAAGCAAAAAAATGTGAGCTTCCTTTCAATGAAGAATATTCTATTTATGGTTATTCAGGGCTCTACTTTAAACTAAAATAAAAAAGGCTCCTATTAAAGGAGCCTCTCTTAAATATAAAATGTAATTTAAATTACTTTCTAAGTCCTAAAGTTTGGATAAGCTCTTTGTACTGAGCTTCATCTTTAGAAGCGATATATCTTAAAAGTCTTCTACGACGACCAATAAGTTTCATTAAACCTCTTTTTGAATGATGATCAGCTTTGTGATCTCCAAAGTGGCTTGTAAGGTTAGCAATTCTTTCAGTCATAATTGCAACTTGAACTTGTGGAAGACCAGTGTTCTTAGCTTCTCCACCAAATTTTGCTGCTAACTCAGCTGTTTTTTCTTTTGTAATCATAATATTCTCCATACGATTCAAACCAAGTATCAAAGTTATTTTCGAAACCGAGTATGAATTAATTTAAGTCGTTATTTTTACTGAAGAAAGTCAGACATGTAAACCTTTAATTTCTTTAAAAGCCGCTCTTCAATCTGGCGAATCCGCTCTCGTGACACACCGTAGTCATCAGCTATCGACTGAAGACTTGGTGGCACTTCGCTAAGTAGCCGTTTTTTAAAGATATCTTTGTCTCTCTCTTTAAGATCATCAACAAATTCAGATAAATTATCTTGTAAGATCTCTAAGCTTTGAAGGTTTGAAAGATTTTCATCTATGGCCAAATCATCACTTGGAAGAAAGTCCGCAATAGAGCTCGATTCGTCAGAGTACTTTTGATCCATACTCACTTCAGCACCACTAGAGCTAAGCCTCATATCCATTTGTTTTACGGCTTTCTCGCTAACTCCAAGATTCTCAGAAATAAGTTTTGTCGTTGGCTCAATTCCTTGTGCAGCAAGCTTATCTTTTTCTCGCATTAAATTATAAAAAAGTTTCTTTTGATCTGCCGTTGTTCCAATTTTGATAAGTCTAAAGTTGTCTAATATAAATTTTAAAATATAAGATTTTATCCACCAACTGGCATAATAGGAAAGCTTAGCTCCTTTTTCAGGATTGTATTTTGATACGGCTTTCATTAAACCAATATTACCTTCTTGAATTAAATCCATTACATTTTGGTAGGCATTTCTATATTCCATAGATATTTTGACAACTAATCTAAGGTTCGCCATTACAAGCTTTTTTGCTGCATCAATATCACCAGTTTCAGTAAGCTGTTTAATAAGTTCGGCCTCTTCCTCTACAGTAAGTAATTTATGTGCAGAAATATCCTTGATGTACTGCTTAAGGGTATCGTTATAACCTTCGGTACTAGGTACAATGTCTCTAGATTTTGTTTTAGCTGGGAGTAAAGACTCAAGAATATCAATTTGATCTTGGCTCGATTTTACAACAGAAGCATCTATAACATCTTGATGCTTTTCTTGATTTTTTGGTACTTGATTTTCTTTATCTAATACTTCAACTGTTGCGTCGACAACAACTGGTTTTGCTGTTTTTTTTGTCATACATGTATATTGGTTTCATATTGATGAATGTCAAGGTTTAGCATTAACGCTTTGCTTGATATATATTTAAATTTCTATACTTAGCTTTAAATTTATCATTTAAATATTTTAAAGCAAATAATCCAAATCTGAATTTCACAGGCACCGAAACAAGCTTATTTGTAAACTCATTAAGCTTTGTTCCTCGATACTCAACTAGTTGATCTTGTAATTCTTTGGCAATTATATTTGAAATCTTATCTGTCCAAATTGGGATTAAGAAATATTTCTCTTTTTGTTTAATCTGAGTTGTAACATACTCAACAATATTTTTATCTAATTTTTTCAATCCCTCATAATCAGACAAATTACTTCTTTTAATAAATTCTTTTCTAACCCAACGCAAGTAATTCTTTGGAAACTTCAAATGAAATACTGATGTGACTTTATCTACATCGTTTAAAACTTTATCCATCTCTCCCATTGTAAAATCAAAAACCAAATTGAATTCCCCCTTTAAAGTCGCAGGTGTCTTTAATTGAGAGATTAGTTTCACATTAAGAGACTCTTCGTAGAGAATATCTGTAACAAGATTATCTACTTTAGATTTTGCCCACTGATTCCACCTATCTTTAATATTCGATTTCATAAGACGTTCTAAGTCAGTAAATTTATCTGAAGCAACTAAAAGGTCTGATTTATGAGTTAGTAAGGATAAGAAATTCATAGACTCTAGATAAGGAGTATCGATTGTCCCCTCTTTCATCCAGCTTAAAATCTTCGGGTTTTGAGACCGAGTTTTATATGATAAATCCTTAAAATGACCACAGTAAAGAGTTTTAAGATCATCAGAAAGTTTAGTACTCCCAACAACTCGTGGAAAAAGCTCTTTGAATTTTACATCATTTGATTTTCTACAAATTAAGTTATTACAGCTAACTCGAATACTTTCCGGGTCATCTCCGTATTCTATTTTTGTGTCTATTGGGTTGTAGACAATTTTTCTTCCAATTAATTGATTAAATACATAGCTCATTACAAATGAATTATTTAAGTACGGCGTTAGTAGTCTGTAATTATCAACATCACCATTCCAAGAACAAAATGCTCTAAAGTTGTTTATTGAAAGCTTTAATTCATTTCTTTTTGCCGATCTTGAGTTTGTAAGCTCTTTCACTTCTTTTGAGTAAAATGGGCTGTCCATCAATGATGGAGTTTCAAACTGACCTTTTTTATAATTTTTATAAAGATGTTTAAAATTATCTGCTAGAAACTTTTTACTATAAACAGTTATATTTGGAGAGCACGTGTTCACTATTAAGTTTTTGTATAAATTTTGAAACTCACTCTCTTCAAATTCAAGTAGCTTCACATACTCAACGATAGCTTTCATGGTGACATCTAAACCTATATATTGTAAGGCTGATGCAATTGTTCTTTTTGCCTGTTTTTCTTTCCACGAATTACTGTACTTAAACTTATTATTAAACTGACATGAATTTACTAAATTTGCGCCTTCACGATAAAGGCCTATATGCTCTTTAAACGACCTTCTAGTTTCTGCATTTAACATATCAATATCTAAGACAGCATTCTTATTATGAACACTCTCCATTGGATCTATTTGACTTATGTCCTTTACATCACCATAGAGAATACCCTCAAGTGGAACTAGAGCCCAAGTTGATTGCATCGATAAAAGTAGTAAAAAGCCGAGCTTTTTAATCATGTAAGTTCCTCATTATTATATAAACTTATCGGAGATAAAGACGATATGTTTATATATGAAACGATTATTAGTAATTTATTTCCTACTGCTTAATTTTAGTGCTCTAGCACTAGATATTAACAAGAATGACTTTTTTATTGAACAAAGAGGCCATTTTAAATACCCGGCTTTTGATACGGACTTAGTTGAGCAAGATTTTTATCGAAAATTGAATCACAACAAACGAATAACAACTCACCTAGGTAAAATTAAATTTTATATTATTAATGGTAACCTTGAAAAAGCAAAAATGATGCTACTCCAAGACCAAACTCCCGATAAGTATGCTCAAATCATAAAGTTTAGATATCTATCAATTATTTATTTTATTCAAGGTAATTATGAAAGAAGCTTAGAATATTTAAGTAAGAAAGAGATGAAAACTTTAAGTTATACAAAAAACTTATGTCTATTAAGATCTCTAAATTTACTAATTCTAGATAAAGCATCTGATGCCTCTAAGCAATGGGGGCGATGTATTGACGCAACATTAGATCAGTCAAGCACTGATCATATTTGGATGTCTACACTTGTGAACTTAAAGCTTCGAAAAAACAAAGATGCAACTAAAATTCCATTTAAATCGATAAACATAGAAAACGAAAAAGGTGCATACCTCAAACTCTTTTTAAAACTATCTCTTTATCTTGGACAACAAAACAAAATACTAAAGCGTTTAAAATTTTTGAATGAAGACGTATACACAGACCCAGAAATACGAGAATTAGTTGGTATGCTCTACTACAGAGAGGGAGAGCTTGTTAAGTCTTATCACTTCATCGAAGATTTAAAGTCTCCAAATTCACAAAATATTAAAGGAAATATATTTTTAGCACAAAAAAAATATGAACTGGCCTACGCTCAATTTAAACTTGCACTCAAAAGAAAGATTAATTCTCAAAATAGTCTCGAAAGAATGATTCCCCTAGCTTGGATATTACAACAATGGGATGATGGAATTGACTACCTTGAACAATTAGATACAAAAGAGAAAGATAAATTTACAAAGCTAACTATAAAAGCTGCTCTTAAAACACAAAAAAAAGATTTTACAGGGGCTACGAAGGATTTAAATAAAATTATTTACGGAAGTAGAAATGCTCAAAGCTCAGAAGTTAATCAATTAATGACATATAATTCTCTAATGCTAAAGAATAAAGACACAGCTGAAACATTTGCAGACCTATCTTGTAAAAACAATGATGGTATTAATTGTTGGTTACAGTTTCATCTCCAAAGTTGGGAAAATTTCACAATGACAATACACAGAGATGAAAAAGTGCACCAAGAAAAAGTTGATATTATAAATGAGTATACGCAAAACTTTGAAAGCAGCCCACTAGAAGAAGAGATATTTGTTAGTCAAAGAGACATTGAAGAACTAGACAACAACCTGATACAATTAGTTAATGAAGAAAAATAATAAATTAGAAAATCTATACAAACAATCCGTAATTAATATTAATGGAGAGATTTGTGATGCCAAAGACGCAAAAATCTCAATTTTTGATAGAGGTTTTCTCTATGGTGACTCCATTTATGAAGTTGCGTATTCTCTAGATAGTAATTTAATTTTTTTTGAGGATCATATTGATCGACTTTATCAGTCTGCAAGATTTTTAAATATGCAAATATACTACTCAAGAGATGAAATTATTAGAGAGTCAATAAAGACACTTCAAACTTCAAAAATCAGTGATGCCTATATTCGAATTATTCTTACTCGAGGCGAGACAGAAATAACCCTTGATCCCTCAAGTTCTCATAAGAATAATCTGGTAATAATCACAAAACCAAAACCCATTCACCCTGAAATCTTTTATACAAACGGAATTAAACTTTCAATCGTATCAATTCTAAGAAATGATGCAAGATCGACAAATCCATCAGCAAAGTCTGGAAACTATCTAAACAATGTTCTAGCTGTTAGTGAAGCCAAGAAACTTCAGTTTGATGATGCCTTAATGGAAAATAGAAATGGATTCATTACTGAGGGATCAAGCTTTAATATATGGTTTATAAAAAATGGAATTATTCATACCCCTCCAGCTGAGTCCGGTTTACTAAAAGGTATTACGAGAGAAAAGCTAATTGAGCTTTGTAATAAAAATAAAATCCCTCTCAAAATTGAGAACTTTACAGCTAATGAGCTTAAGCAAGCACAAACTGTTTTCATTACGTCATCTACAAGAGGCATTATGCCTGTAAGTATAATTGATGAACATAAATTTAATATCGACTTTAATTTTATTGAAAGACTTCAAAAGCTTTACAAGGAATTGATCAAGAAAAGCATAGAAAATGAGACATACAAGTATTAAGTTACGGCCATCTTCCTTACAAGCTTTCTAAAAAGTGAAGGAAAGAACCTACTAACATAAAGTCCAAACATCTCTTTTGAACCTGCAATATAAGCTTCTGCTTTTTTCGCTTCAATAGCATTTGCCATTTTTTTTGCAAATTCTTTTGGTTCTATTCCATTTGCAGTCGCTTGATCCATAGTATTTTGCTTTGATCCATCTGCTGTTAGTGCATTTTTAGAAACATCTGTTGCGACATATCCTGGGCAAATTATAGAGACATCAATTCCACTTTCAAAAACTTCCGCTCTCAAAGCATCCATAAAGCCCTGAAGAGCATGCTTACTTGCCGAATAACTAGAACGTAGTGGTGTTCCAAACTTCCCAACCATCGAACTCACAGTGACAATATGCCCGCTTTTTCTTTTAATCATATGTGGAAGAAGTGCTTTAGTAAGAGCAACTGTACCTAAAAAATTTACTCGCATTATTCTTTCATCGACTGAAATTTTTGTTTCAGCAGCAAATGATCTTTGACTAATACCACCATTATTTACAAGTATATCAATTTCACCAACCTCAGAAATAAGTGAATCTGTTTTAGATTGAAGTTGATCTATTTCACCAAGATCAAGAGGAAGTATTTTTATTTTATCAGGAAATTTTGATTTTTCTTTTACAGACAGAAGTGCTTGTTCTGTTCTTGCTGAGATGACAACAAAGTAGCCTCTAGAGTTTAATTCGTATGCTAATGCTTCTCCAATCCCGCTTGAGGCCCCTGTAATCCAAATTTTTTTCATAACGCTTTTAATTCATTTCCATTAAAGTTAAATACGACTTCTTTATCCTCGTACGTTGTGGCAAGGTTAACAGGTCTTTTCCAGATAGCATATAGGTTTCTCATCGTGGCATCTGCAAACTGCATATCAAGATCCACTCCACCGTGAACGTGCTTTAAAAGAAGCTCTTTTCTATTTTTATAATTAGAGTCTTCAACTTGAATTAGGGGTGAACCAAAATTTGTCAGCTGAGTGAGAAGCTTTTGTTTAATAGCCTCAAAGTCTCTTGTATCAATTTCCATTCTAGCTGATCTAGGATTGTACTTATAAGTGAAAATCTGTTGTCTATTACAAAATTCAGGTGTTAAAAATTCTTCCAGGAAAGTTATATCATTATGAGATTTTCTCACTTCAAATATTTTCTCTCTACCAAGGCCTAGATTTGTATTCCAATTTTCTTTATCGTGCATTGATGGGCACTCATTATAGTCTTTTCCAAAACGCCCCGTATTCCAGCGGTACTCAATATCTCGCATTAACTCAATACCTACTTTATAAGGGTTAATATTTTGCTTACTCATCACCATTACGCCGGCGTGCTTGTCTGCAAAATCGATAAATTCATTAGGATCAAGTGCTCTTTGTGTAAGAATGCTTGAGTGCCAATAACTTGCCCATCCTTCATTCATAATCTTTGTCATTCTTTGAGGAAGAAAATAATAAGCTTCTTCTCGCAAACAACCAATAATATCAGCTTCCCACTCTTCAAGAGGTGCATTTTCTATAAGAAATTTTAATATATCCTTTTCACCCTTGGCAGTATTTTGTTCGGCCATCATAGGTTCTGGACCTGTACTTTGTTCAACAGGAGCATCATTGTCTTTTTTCTTGGTATTCATAAATGATTTTAAAGCTTGGCTTCTATCATCCATTACATATCCATCATTCTCAGCTTCAATTGATGCTTGCTTTTCTTTTTCTCGTCGAGACTGAATCACTTCATTTGTTTCAAACAAGTTATTTACATCTATAAGATTCTCTAAAGATAAAACTTTATCTATAAATAACTCAACTCTGTCATGGCCATATTTCTCCATATAACGACGAATTTTTGTACCATGATTGGCCATTACATCCATCATATTTCGATTGGTATTACCAAACCACATATTGTTTTTAAAAAAATCATTATGTCCGTAAACATGGGCCATAACTAATTTTTGATCAAGCCAATTATTAACTTCAAGAAGGTAGGCATAACAAGGATTAGTATTAATAACCATCTCGTAGATTTTTTGAATACCAAAGCGGTACCCCTTCGAGAGTTGATCATAATCCATCCCAAACTTCCAGTGAGGATATCGAATTGGGAATCCACCCTGGGCAGCAAGAATATTAATAGTATCGTAATCACAAACCTCAAAGACTTGTGGGAAATAATCTAATCCAAACTCATCTGCATAGCCTTGTATTTCACGTTGAAGTTCTAAGAGTTTTCCACTAATAATTTTAGTTCTTAACATCTATTTACCTTTACCTAAAAAGTCTTTAATAGAATCTAAGATAGCATCCTTATCTTTAATTTTACTAAGTATAACGCTATCACTTTCAGTTCCGTATTTTGCTGACAAATCTTTATAAAATTGTCCCGAACCATAACGACTTTCAACTTGCCCATAACAAAACATATTTGAGTTTGGCAAAAGATAGTCATCCATAAGACTTAAACAAAGTTTTGTATCATCAGCTGACCAGTTATCACCATCAGAGAAATGAAAAGGATATATATTCCACTCATCAGGGTTATAGTCTGTTTCAATAATATGCTTACAAAGTTTAAAAGCAGATGAAATCAAAGTACCACCACTTTCTCGTGTTTTAAAAAAGACATCTTCATCAACTTCTTTTGCTGTTGCATCGTGAATAATGTAGCGAACTTCAATATTTTTATACTGAGACTTTAACCAAAGATTTATCCAGAATGATTCAGTTCGAACAATTTCTTTTTGTTCCTCACCCATTGACCCTGATACATCCATCATATAAATAACAACAGCTGAGTTTTCCATCTCGATTTTTGTATCAGCTGATCGGTAACGGTAGTCATGTCTAATTGGAACAACTTTAGGGTTGCTTGGATCATAGATCCCCATAGACATTTGTCTTTTAAGTGCCTGTTTATAAGTTCTTTTTAAATGCTTTAGTGAGTCTGGGCCTACAGTTCCAATAGAGGTATACTTATCAACTGTTGAAGCTATTTGGCTTTTGCCTTTTGGTTCAATATTTGGAAGCTCAAGCTCATCTCCAAGGATTTTCGCAAGCTCATCAATATTCATCTCTACTTCAAGTTCTTTATTCCCTTCACCTTCACCGGCTTCACCTTGACCTGGCTCTCCGTTTTCACCCGGTTCACCAGCAACAGGATCGCCTTGTTCGCCTTGACCTTGACCAGCTCCACCTTGGCTTTGATCACCAAAACGAAATCTTGGAATATCAATACTAGGCATTGGTACAGTGAATTTATCAGTACCTTTAGGAATGATCTGTTGACCTTGAGAAACATATTTTCGAAGATTCTCACGAACCTTACCCTTTACGATTTTTCTAAATCTTGAATGGTCCCTTTTAATTGGATGATCCACTCACTCTCCTTGATAGTAGGTTAGACTTTATTATGATTTTATCGAATCACCTTTTGCAAAAATACTTGCAACAAAGTTCAGCGCATCTGTTGAACAGATCTCACAATAACCAAAGTTTTTAATAAGTCTTGTTTTAATAACATCAATCTTCTCTTGAGTTGCTTTATCTACAACATTTGAAATAATTGTTGTTAACTTTATACTATCTTTTTGATCTTCAAATAATTTAAGCTCTAGTGCTCTGTGAAGTCTCTCATTCATTTTGTAATCAAATTGTTTACCTTCGATAGCAAGAGCTCCAATATAATTCATAATTTCACGTCTAAAATCATCTTTTCTCGACTCAGGAATATCAATTTTTTCCTCAATAGATCTTAAGAATCTCTCATCAGCATCCTCTAGTTTTCCAGAGTACTTATTTCTAATTTTCTCTTTTTGAGTATATGCCTTTACGTGATCGATATAATTTGCACATAGAGTTTGAATAGCTGTCTCATCAACAGAGATTGCTTTTTGAACATCATTTTTAACAATATCTTCATACTCTTGACGAGTAACGGCCAGCATTTCTCTAAAGTGATCAAGTTGATCTGGAGAAGAAATTAGTCCGTGATGTTTAAGACCTGATTCCAATTCATTAAAAACCATAAAAGGATTTAAACATCCAGCATGAGAATTTTTAACAAGAGAATTTGAGATTTTATCTTGGATATATCTTGGTGATATACCATCAAGTCCCTCTCTAATAGCCTCTTTTCTAAGCTCTTTAACATTGTCTTCATTGTATCCTGGAAGAGTTTTTCCATTATAAAGTTTTAGTTTTTGAAGCTTAGTTAAGTCAGCTTTTTTAGGTTCTTCAAGTCTTGTCAATATTGCCCACATACTTGCAACATCAAGAGTGTGAGGAGCAATATGCATATGAGGAATTGTATCTCCATTAAAATCTTTTTGATAAATTTTAACTTCTTGATCTAGACGAGTAATATAAGGAACATCAATCTTTACAGTTCTATCTCTTAGTGCTTCCATAAATTCATTTGATTGAAGCTTTCTAAATTCGGGCTCATTTGTATGGCCTAAAATAACTTCATCAATATCAGTTTGAGAGAATTTTTTAGGTTTAATTGATTGCTCTTGTGAAGCACCTAGTAAGTCATATAAGAAGGCGACATCAAGCTTTAACATCTCGATAAATTCAACAATACCTCTATTGGCAATATTAAACTCTCCATCAAAGTTAAATGCTCGTGGATCTGAATCTGAACCATACAAGGCAATTTTTCTATAATTGATATCACCAGTTAATTCTGTTGAGTCTTGGTTTTTCTCATCTTTTGGCTGGAATGTACCAATACCAATTCTATCTTTTTCAGAAAGAAGAAGTCTCTTTACTCTAATGTGATTTTCCATCACTTTCATCCAATCACCATCATATTTCATCATATATTGGTTAAGGATATATCTGTCAGCGGGATTTACTTCGCCTTTAATATTTATTTTAACTTCACCGTCTTTTCTTCCTTTGTTTAAGTTATCAAGAAATTGCTTTCTAACTTCTACAGGAATCAATTTAAATGGTTCTTCATGCATTGGAGATGGAAATAATTTTTGACCCCCTAAAATATCTGATTCCTCTTGGTCATACCATTCAAAAGTAAACATTCTTCCATCATCAGTTTTAGAGTAATGCTCAAGTCCTTGCTTTAAATTTCTCGCAATTGATGACTTCGCTGACCCTACTGGTCCATGAAGAAGTAGTACCCTTTTCTCTGTTCCATAACCGGCAGAAGCAGCTTTAAAAAAGTTAACAAATTTCATAAGATGAACATCAATTCCAAAAACAGCATCTTTACCATTATTGATTGGGTCATCAAAGAAATGATATCTCACGATGTCTTTCTTATATTCAGTGTAATTTGAAGTTCCAAATGACATGATCATGTCATGAACTCTTTGGAAGGAGTTCCTTGCAACCCTTGGGTCTTCAGAAACGATGTCTAGGTAGTCCTGGAAAGTTCCACTCCAATTTAGATGAGTAAAGTCCTCAATCTTGAAGTTTTCTTGCATGAAATTCTTGATGTCTATCTGGGCCATAACTTACTCCCTTCCTTAGAAATTGGGGCCAATTCTTAAATATATTATATCCCGACCTTTCACTTAAGTGAAAGAATAATATTTATAAATTCTAAGGAACTACTACTTGATTTACA